>CAJWQG010000006.1 GCA_913045175.1 uncultured Gammaproteobacteria bacterium
TTTCTTAAGTTCGGTGATGGGCACGGATCCAGGATGGCGACTTAGTGGATGATCTGAGGCGCAGTACACGAAAAATTCGCTCTTCGTCAGGGTCTGGCCCAGAAGGGCAGGCGGAATGCTATCGGGAGGTACCCCAACAAAAGCCACATCGACTTCTGCATTCTCTACCTGAGCATATAGCGTCTCGAAGTGTTCTTCGACAAACGTCACTCGTAGGTTCGGATAACGTTGTAGCAGCCCGTCATGTAGCGCCGCGACGAAGCGCGCGGGCCTGACTTCCCCCACACCGATGATCAGCGAGGTCGGTGTGCCATCCAGTTCTGCCTCTGCCAGTCGGAGCTGTTCCAATATATGCTTTACATGTCGATAGAAATCCTTTCCTCTGGCGTTGGGTTTCATTCCCCGTCCGTCACGCTCGAATAGGGGAACGCCCAGCTGAGTTTCCAAACGCTTGATGCTGCCAGAGAGCCCCGGCTGGGAAATATGCTGATCTTTTGCCGCCGCATGCACGGTACCAAGTTCCACCAGTGCAACCAGATGCTTAAGCTGTCGAATATCCATAACAAAGGATTATCAATAACCCCACCAACTAAAACAAGCCCTTAATATTCTCCTTAGATTGGGACACCCATCATTTCCGGCCAATCGATAACGTCCCGATCAAATCTGATGGATGTCCTGAACTTCTTGATGGATGTCCTGAACTTCTCATGAACTTCTCGAGGTCTTGAACTTCTCAGTTAGAGGCCACAGCCAGTAGCGATTAACCCTGCAGATTTAGCATATGCCTAAACATGTGCCAGATGACGGCATGTGTCCATCCGGACCAGCGCAACAGAGTGCAAAGATGGCTACTGATGTAGATGCAAAGATCTGGTTTTGATCCAACGCTGGCCAATATCCCTGGCGTAGTCCTTTAGCGCTTGAAACGAACCATTGGCTCTCTGCCAATGGCCGGGCGTAGGCAGATAATGATCAATCCAGAGCAATGTGCTCTGTGATGATTTGTGGAGTGGTATTCGTTTTGATGGCTCTGACTGTTTGTGTTGCTGTGCCGAGACTGTCCAGTGTGCCAATTCAATATAATCGGCGAGGGTGTAATCGAATGGCAGAGCTGCGTGCGGGGGGTTGATGGCGGTAAGTGGTTTGTCATCTTGTGATTGTGTAAGGCGCTTATGCAGCGACGTGTATTTGGCTTCCGTGACGTCGTTAGCTATATCTGCTCTAACTGGATTAAGGTCGACATAGACCATGGCTGCCAAAATCGCGTTTTCGTCTAGCAGTTGTTGAGACTTGAACCGGCCTTCCCAGAACCGACCGGTGCAGTTGTCCTCATTGTTAGCTAGGCGCGCAAGTGGTTCGTTGATAAATCGCATGAACCAGGAGAGCGAGGCAAGGCGCTGCCGCAGTTCGAGTACGCGCTCGGTATCCTCTAGCAGTGCTCTTTTGTGGAGTTCTCTGAGTTTCCTATCCTCAAGCTTGGAATAACTTGGACATACGAACTGCCACCTTTCGGCGACCTCTTCGTTTGACCATCGCGCGACCTTTGCGGGATCGACACGTAACACGATGTGGTAGTGGTTAGACATGACAGCATAGCCATAAAGATCAATCGCGAAAACGTCAGCAAGTTTTAGGATTCGCTGCTCCAGCCAGTCGCGGCGATGATCGAAGTTATAGCCCGTGAGTTCATCCGTCCCACATAGCCATGCGCGTCGAACGCATCTGGAACAGACGTGATATACGCCGCCTTCCGGGTTGATGAGATGGGCCCTTGGATATGTCATGGGCTTATTTTAGTTGAGGACGGGCGCCGTGCCAGTGGCCATGGATCATCTATGTTTGAGAATTGAGCCCGACCGAATGTAGGATGGATCGGTTATGATGGATGTCCCTATTCGAAGGTGGGAAGTAGTGACAGCGCCGAGATGTATCTGTGTGTGGGGTAATCTGTAGATTTTAATTAGTAGGAGAATAAGAAATGCCCGATTTAAATAGCGACCTGTTCAACCTTGCAATGTCAGAAGCAGCGCAACCGTTGATGTACGCGGTACAAAAACATATAGCCGACAATGTCGATCCAATTACCGAAGAGTTTTTTGCGCTGAATGCAGAAAAAACAGATCGATGGTCCTGGCATCCCCGACAACTGGAGCTTCTCGAGGGCGCGAAGGAGAAAGCGAAAGCTTCGGGCCTTTGGAATTTTTTCCTGCCTGATTCAGAGATGGGTGAGGGACTGACGAATCTGGATTACGCGTACATCGCCGCTGAACTTGGAAAATATGCGCTTGCGTCCGAAACGCTCAATTGCAGCGCACCGGATACCGGCAATATGGAAGTGCTGGAACGTGTGGGTACGCCTGAACAAAAGGAACAATGGCTAAAGCCGTTATTGAACGGTGAAATACGATCCGCCTATGCAATGACTGAACCCGCATTGCCCTCATCGGACGCAAAGAACATCAGTACCAGCGCCGTCCTTGATGGCGATGAATGGGTGATTAACGGAGAGAAGTACTATATCTCCGGAGCAGGTGACCCGCGCTGCAAAATCCTGATTACCATGGTCAAAACGGACCCTGAGGCAGCCCCTAGCAGGCAGCAGTCACAGATCCTCATTCCAAAAGACACACCGGGGGTCGAAATCATCGAGGGCATGCAGGTTTTCGGTCAGGACCACGCGCCGCGTGGTCACATGCACCTGAAACTTAACAATGTGCGTGTACCCAAGGAAAACATCCTGTTAGGCGTCGGCCGTGGCTTTGAGATTTCGCAGGTTAGACTAGGTCCAGGAAGAATCCATCATTGCATGCGTACGATCGGTAAGGCCGAGAAAGCGCTGGAACTGATGGTCAAGCGCTCGGGCAGTCGCGTCGCTTTTGGAAAACCCATCGCGAAGTTAGGGAAGAACCTGGAAGTAATTTCCCGGGCACGAATCGAAATCAATGCCATGCGTCTGGCCGTACTACAGGCCGCCAAGGCCATGGATACCCTGGGTAATAAAGAGGCCCGCGTCTACATCAGTGCTGTTAAGGCGATGGTGCCCGAGAAGGCCTGCCTTATTATTGATCAGGCCATCCAGATGCATGGGGCTACAGGGGTATCCCAGTGGACACCCCTGGCTGAAATGTATGCAGACGTTCGCCACTTACGATTTGCCGATGGCCCCGACGAGGTACACCACATGGTTGTGGGTCGTGCCGAGCTTCAGAAATATGACCTGTGGTAGGTCGTGCTGAATGACGCAGTACGACAAACCATTACCACACCCCAACGAGGAGACGAGGGGGTTCTGGGAGGGCTGCAACCGGGGTGAGCTGCTGATGCAGCGGTGCACAGATTGCTGCACATTTCGTTTCTTCCCTAGACCCATGTGCCATGTGTGTAATTCCATGAACGCAGAGTGGGTCAAAGTCAGCGGGAAAGGAAAGGTTTTCAGCTGGGTAGTGGTACGACAAGGCAGTCCGTCTTTCGCGGGCGACGTCCCTTACGTTGTGGCGTCGGTGCAGCTCGCAGAGCAGGATGACCTTCGGATGTTCGGCAATATCGAAGGCTGCGCGCCAGAAGACATCGAGCTTGATATGCCGGTGGAAGTTTTTTTTGACGAGGTCACCGAAGAGGTATCCTTACCAAAGTGGAAGCCGGCGTGATGGGCACCCTGAAGGACAAGGTGGCAATCGTCGGCATCGGGCACTCGGCAACCGATGGCGGCAGCAAGTTTGTAAAGAAGTATTCGAAGCTCTCTGGCGTCAGTGATGTACAACTTGCCCTTGAGGCATGCAAGATGGCCATCGAGGACGCCGGGTTAACGAGCAAGGATATCGATGGGATCGGGTGCGCTCACGCACTTGATTCTGCCGCCCCATCGCATCAGGTTGCCCTTGGCCTGGGTGTTCCGGAAATCAGTTTTCAGGTTGATAACTATGCCGGTGGTGCCGGGTCGATTGCGGTGGTGCAGATGGCAGCGGCAGCCATTGAAGCAGGGCTCGCCAAGAACGTGGTCTGCTATCGTGCCATGAAGACGAGCACGGCAGGAAGACTGACGGGCCATCCTCGGGGCACAAGTATCTCGCAGTTCCCCGACTATCACAGTGTCACCGGTGAGGCGGAGTTTATGGCGCCCTTCGGGTTAGACAGCGTGCGCATGGAGAACGCCATGCGATGGAAGCGGCACATGATCAAGTATGGCACCACCAGCGAGCAATCGGGCGCGGTAGCGATTACGCACCGGGAGCACGCAGCGTTGAATGACAGGGCCCTGGAGAGGGAGCCAATCACCATGGAGGATTACCTGAATTCACCGATGATCATGGACCCGGTACGCGAGTTGGATATATGCCTCGCGTCGGACGGTGGCTACGCCGTTGTCCTGACCTCTGCAGAAAGCGCCAGAGATATGAAAAGGTCACCTGTCTATATTATGGGCGCCGCCATGGGAGGCGGGCCACTTCCGGGTTACGCGTCAGGATTCCCGGTGCAGGCACCGGAACCTGCAGAGGCTGCTGCCAAATATTTCTCAAAACGGCTCTATGACATGGCGGGTGTCGGACCGGGTGATATGGACTTTGCCCAGATCTACGACTGTTTTACCTTCGCGGTAATCTATCAACTGGAAGGATATGGCTTCTGCAAGGAAGGGGAAGGGGGTCCTTTTGTGGAAGACGGTAGAATTGGGCTCGGGGGCGAACTACCTGTTAACACGCACGGCGGTCAGTTGTCGGAGGGCTACTTCTGGTCTATGAATCACCTGTATGAGGCAGTCCAGCAATTGCGTGGCGAGGCTGGGGCCCGTCAGATTCAGGACGCTGAAATAGGGCTGGTCACGGGGCACACCGCCCAGGTGGGTAGTGCACTCATATTGCGGAGATAAAATGCCATGAAAATCAGTTATTTGCAGTTTTGGGTTTCGATGCAGGGCGAATCGCATACACAAACCTACGACGCCAGCTTTGAAGAGATCCGTGCCCTCGACGAGTCGGGATGGGACACGGTTTGGTCCGGGGGTGTACCACTACGGACCATGGTGCCCGATACCCTGTTGCTGGCTGCCGCGATCGCTGCGCGTACCAGCCGGATCAAGATTGGCACAGCGGTGCATCTACCAGGGCTCAAGGCTCGCGGCGAGGAATTTACTACTGACATTAAGGAAGGCGGTTCTCCTATAAATCGACGCGGAGGCAACGCCCGTAAATTTGGCTGGGTCTTTGACAACTTCACACCGGCAAACCCTCTGCAAACCGCAGAGCAGATCTCCATGCTCGACCAGCTCAGCCACGGTCGTTTTATCTATGGGGCCGGTGGCGACACAGCCGGCGATGAGGTGCGTCAACGACATCTACACGAGTACCTGGCGGTTATACGGCAGGTTCTGAGCGAGGATGTTTTCTCAGGCTTTGCGGGCGAGTTCTACAATTACCCCGCGTTGCCGGACGATGGTTCTAACTTCCTGCCGAAGTGCATCCAGAAGCCCCATCCGCCTATCCTGCTGCCCCTTGATAGCCAACAGGGCTTCATACCAATGGGCAAGCTGGGTTACCGAATCGCGATTGGCGGTGGCAGCCTGCACAATGTACGTGGTGACGCAGTGTTGAAAGATGATGTTAAGAATTATCGACAGGCCTGGTTGGATGCCGGGCACTCGGGCGATCCCTCTGTGTCGATTCGCATGAATACACGCGTGCTAGCCACACAGCGGGAGGCCGACCGTGTTCGAGAAGCTGCTCGGAAAACGCGGGTGGAGCACACATTAAGGGACAAGGGCGCTGAAGATGAGCCAGAGCGTTCGAGCGATCTGTATGGCACACCGGAGGAGATCGTGGACCGAATTCACCAGCTGCGCGAAGACTTTGGTGCAGACGAGATCATCTGCACCATGCTGGGCGGTGCGGGCACTCGCGAGGACGTCATGAAAAGCATACGGTTGCTTTCAGAGAAGGTAATTCCCAGGGTCAGTTGACGCTGGCATATAGGAAACAAGACTATGTCCGAACCACTGAAAGTCGGTCTCGTTGGCACTGGAGGAATCTCCAGGTTTCATCTGCCGGCCTATCTGGAGCACCCGGACCGCGTGCAGCTTACGGCGATATGCGACATTGCCGAACCGTTGGCGCAGGAGTATGCCAGGGAAGCAGGTGTTGATGCCGTCTACCTGGACTACGAGGACATGTTGCGCGATGCCGACATTGATGCCGTGGACATCTGTACGGGTCACCACTTGCATGCGCCTCAGACGATTGCCGCAGCAGCAGCCGGAAAACATGTGATCGTCGAAAAAGCGATGTCTAGTACGCTTGACGATTGTCGGGCAATGGTGGATGCGACCGACCGGGCCGGCGTCACCCTGATGGTTGGACAGCACCTGCGTTATTCCCCGGAAGCCCTTGCCGTAAAACGTCTTATCGATGGCGGCAAACTGGGTGAGATTCAGGCAGCTCGAACCCATGTGTTCCGACAGGGCCCGGTGGATTCGTGGTACGTCGACGGCAATGCCGGTGGCGGTGTGATGCTGGTCCAATCTATCCATTACATCGACCTGCTGCGTTACTACCTTGGCAACGTAAAAAGTGTGACCGGGATCTGCAGGTCGGTGCAGCCACAAATGATCAATGGTGCGGAAGACCTGGTCACTGCATCACTGGAATTTGAGAACGGTGCTGTCTGTGACGTGTTCAGTAGCTGGACCACCGATCTGGTGCCGGAGCCATCTTTCTATTCGGTCCTGGGCAGTAAAGGAACCATACACTCGACACCACCGGCAACGGCCAAAGACGATAGTCCAATTCGCCACTTCGGTATTGTCATGTACGGAGAAAAGAACGATGCACCCGGTCGGGAGAAACCGCTGATTGAACCCCTTGATACCAGTGACATCGTTCTACCCAGCACGAGTTTCTTTGTTAATGAAATCCTGCACTTGGAGGAGTGCATCAGAACGGGAAGCGAGCCTTTGAGTTCCGGTCGGGATAATCTCGAAACGATGAAAGCGACTCTTGGTATCCTGGAATCATCACGGGCTTGTAAGCCCGTCGATATGGCTGATCTTTAGTTTGTGGCGCTCAGCTCTACCAGTTCGAACCAGTTACCATCCGGATCCTCCACGATGGCGATTTGGACCCCGGGAGCAATGTCTGCGGGTTCAAACGCGATAGTTCGTCCTGCATCGCGAGCTCGAGTCAGCACTGCATCGATGCTGTCTACTACTGCGGTGAGGTAACGGATTCCCGAGTAGTCCTGAATATCTCCAGTTTCCGCCGGCAGGTCGTCCAGTTGCCACACCTTGAGTGTGGTATCTCCGGCCACAAATTCATGCTTCGTGGTGCCCAGCGTGGGCAGCTCTTCAGACTTGCCGGCCTCGAAACCAAGTACGTTCGTGAGAAATGAACGGGTCGCATCTGCATCATTGACTGTCAGTCCGACTGCATTGAGTACCGCGCCGTCGCAAAAGTCAGGAGCGCCGACAAGTTCCACCATGGTGTTGTTGGGGTCGTGGGTGAACGCCAGCGTATAGTGGGTGTGATCCTCGATTGAAAGCGCATCGAATCCGGCTTTTACCAGAGACGCTGAGGTCGCTTCCAGATCTGGCACAACGATGGTCAGCAGTTTCATTCCCCTGCTTTCGTGCAGTCCGCTGGTCAATTTCTCCGGTGCTGATGGTGACTGATTAAACTTCACGATACCCTGGCCTGCTCCGAATCGTGTCAGACGGATGTCGGCAAAATTCATGTCTTCCAATCGTGGCATACCCAGGCCTTCCTGATAGAACGCCAGCATCACATCAAAGTCCTGAGGGACTAGGCCAACGTCGAGCGCTGGTGAAATCATCCTGCCATTTTCTGTCTTGGTCATCTGGTGTCTCCTAAGGGCGGCGCGTTCAGTATACCGCAGGTCATCAACTGGCCTTCGACCCCTGATCCAGTCGGACAATCTCGCCTGTAAAACTGTCGTCCGGGCATGGGAATCTCGTTAGCACCAATGGGTCGTGGCCGGGAATGATCAGGTCCTCGACATCGGCAAGCTCACCTACCTTGGTAAAACCGTCAATCATGTCGCCCACGTTGTATACGATGGGGAATGGGTTTTCATTGTCTCGATTGGCGTAGAGATGCACAGCATCTGAAGCTAGAACCAACCAGCCTTTTTCAGTCCATACCCGCACCACCTGGTGTCCGTCGGTGTGGCCACCTATGTGATGTACGCTGATCCCCGGGGCAAGTTCGGTAGCACCATCAATGAAGTTGATACGCTCGTCATAGACCGCGCGCACAAAGTCGCAGACGTAATCGACATCAAAGGCTTTGCGCATGGTCGCGGAACTCATATGGCGACCGGTGGCAAATGCGATTTCCCGCTCCTGCAGGTGCAGCCGGGCATTGGGAAACGATTTGAGATCACCGGCGTGGTCGTAATGCAGATGTGTGATGATAACGTCGTCCACCTGCCTGGAATCCACTCCCAGCATCTGCAAGCCTTCTGATGGCAAACGGGTGATTTCGCGTCCCCGCCGTTTTGCTCCTGCGTGGTCATAGCCAAGATCCACGACAAAGTTCCGACCGTTACCAGTGATCAGCCAGATGAAGAAATCTAGCGCCTGGGGACCGTCGTGAAAATCGGCATACATAAAATTATCGCGAGCCTCACGTTCGTGATGAGCATAGCGAATGGCGTAGACGGTGTATGGATCGATGGTTGTGCTCATGGGGTCCCCCTGTTTTCCATGAAGGATGGCGGGCAGAGCACGATGGCGTCAAGGGTCTATGCGTACTGTTTGATCACTGCCTGTCGGTCTTGATCAAACCGCTTTCCGGCATAAAAGAGCAGCGGAACTGCCAGAAAGGATATGCTGGTAAATATAATCATGCTTGTGGTGTATGGGCTTTCAACGCCTGTATCGATAAGCCAGTCAACGGTCAGTCCACTCGCGGTCACACCAAAACCGATACCAATTACGTTGATAGCGAGAATGGCGACGGCGGTGACGGTGCCACGAATCTGGGGAGGTACTAGCTCCTGTATGGTGCCGAAGATAGGGCCGAAGAGACATCCCAACTGGAAAAATCCCATGCACATCCCCAGGTAAAAGAGGGGAGTACCAGCATCAACCATCCTGTAAACGAGCATGATCGGCATGATAATCAGTGCGACCCAGAAGAGAAACATGGGCCGTCCAACACCTGTTTTCTTCAGAAAATAGTCGCTTCCGAGACCGCCAAACAGGTTTCCGGCCACACCAGCCACTAGTGCAATCCAGCCTGTCAGCTCTGCAATTTCGTTGCGATCGTAACCTCTTTCCTCAACGAACCAGATTTGCTCAAACATCGCTGCGCCCAGAAAGATATGCAGAGTCACCGCGCTAAAGACGGTCGCTGTCAGCGCGGGAGAGAAAAGAAATGCATCCTTGGTGGTTGCCAGCGTTTCTTTAAACGAAACTGGAGTCGCTGATGCGCTCTGTGCTTGCTCCTGGTGTCGTCGCGGTGTCTCCTTCAAAAAATACATAATGGCAGCGAAGAAGAGTCCTATGCCACCCAGTGTATAAAAACATCCTCGCCAACCAACCAGGGGCTCGAGATAAGCCACCACCAATAGGCTGCCGGAGATTCCAATGGGCGCCGCCATATAATAGAACCCGGAGGCGAAACCCAGACTTTTTGCCGGAAAGCGATCTGACAGGATGGACATGGCGGTCGGCGTCATGATCGACTCCCCAATGCCAATAAAAAGGCGCGGAATCGCAAGACTCACAAACCCCTTTGCCATTCCGGATACCGCCGTTAGCGCGCTCCATACAGCCAATCCGAGAGCAATAAAACGGGTCCTGTTTACCCGGTCGGCGAGCATACCCATGAAGATGCCGGCAAAAGAATAGAAGAAAATAAAGATAAGACCGGTGAGTAGCCCAAACTGCGTATTCGTCAGTTCCAGCTCTGGTTTTATCCAGTTAGCCATGCTGGCGATAAGCTGTCGGTCGATTACGTTCATCACGTTGATCACGGTAAGGAACACCAGAAAAGAGTAATCACCGATTTTGGCTTCTCTTTGGTCCGACATCTTTTGCATCCCTATTCTGAAAGTAAGTTGTGAAGAGAGTTTGAGCCCGGAGACTACTCTCTATGTGCAATGAAGTAACGACAATAGAGATAACAACCCGCTATTGCTTGATACGTAAATGTTATGAGCCCTCAGCGTTTCTTATAGAGCCCTCAGCTCTTATTAAGAGCCTTCAGTCAGCGAACCTTCTCGCTCAAGCAGTGCATTTCTGTCTCTTTCAAAGCGATGACCTGCCAGCCAGAACATGGGGACCGATGCCAAAGAGATCAGCGTGAACACTAACAGGGCCACGGTGTAGGGTTCTTCGATGTTGGCTGAAATGAGCCAGTCAATAACAACACCGGCGGAACTGACACCGATGGCAACACCGAACAGCTGTATCGACAGGATAACGAACGCCATCATGGTGCCTCGGATGCGAGGCGGTGTTAGCTCCTGCACAGTGGCAAAAACCGGCCCGTAAAAACAGCCAACCTGAAAATAGGTAAAGAACAGCCCCGACCAGAACAATAGCGTTCCGGGTTCCACGATCCGATAGGCGATGTTGATGGGGGAGAGCAGGAGTATCGTCCAGAACAGAAACATCGGTCGGCCGATGCCGGTTTTGCGCAGGAACAGGTCTCCGCCATAGCCGCCGAACAAGGTGCCCGCTACGCCGCCCAGGATCGCATACCAGGCGGTGATTCTGGCGATCTCGGTACGTTCGAACCCCCGTTCCTGGGCGAACCAAAGCTGTTCGAAGACTCCGGCGCCAAGCATAAAGGTGAAGGCTACGCCGCCGAAAATGGTCATCTTCAGGGCAAGGGAGTGCTTTAAGGCTGAAACCAGAGTCTGGACGATCTCTTTCACAGATGGCTTGGTAAGTTCCGCATCGAGGTCCTGAGTGATTCTGCGAGGCTCTTTCATAAATAACATGACACCGGCAAGCACGACGCCGATAGCGCCCAACAGATAAAAGCAGCCGCGCCAGCCGAAGATGGGTTCCAGGTAGGCAACCACAAATAGACTCAACCCGACGCCGATAGGCACACCAAGGCCGAACACTCCCATTGCCGCACCCTGCCACTTTGCAGGGAAACGATCACCAATAAGAGACAGTGACGCGGGGGTCAGAATCGACTCACCGACGCCTATAAACATTCTTGGTATGGCAAGGCTGACAAAACCGCGGGCCAACCCTGACAAAGCTGTTAAGGCGCTCCACAGGGCAAGGCCGCCTGCGATGAGGCGAGTTCGATTGAGCCGGTCGGCGAGGGCGCCCATAAAGAGCCCCATGACCGCGTAGAAGAAGATAAATACGAGGCCGGTTAATAATCCGAACTGGGTATTGGTGAGCTCCAGTTCCGGAACGATCCAGTTAGCGAAGCTGGCCAGCAGCTGGCGGTCAACGTAGTTGAGGATGTTGAGCAGCGTTAGAAAGAGCAGAAATCCAACGTCACGGGCGGTGACATTTTCCATATTCAGCCCATCCTCATGCCACCGGAAATGGTAATGGTCTGTCCAGTCATGCCGTTTGATTCATCGGAAGCCAGATAGACGGCAATGTGCGCGACTTCTTCGGGTTCCAGGAAGCGTCCCATGGGGATGCGCTCCTGCGCAGTATTGCGTAACTCCTCCGGTGAAACTCCAATTTTTTCAGCTGCTTTGTCCAGGGCGCTGATCATGTCGGTCTCGACAATTCCCGGACAAATTGCATTCACATTAATGTTATTCAGTGCGTTTTCCAGTGCGACGCAGCGGGTAAGTGCGACGACGCCATGCTTGGAAATATTGTAGGCAGCCTGATTGGGGCTCTCCCACTTTCCGGCTGTCGAGGCAACGTTAATTACCTTGCCTCGTCCAAGTTTCTGCATGTGTCTGATGGCGTGTTGTGTGAGCTGGAATACCGCACGGAGGTTAACCTGCATGACCAGATCAAACTCGCTTATCTCGTACTCGGTGAAGGGCTTGCCGATGTGGATGCCGGCGTTGTTGACCAGTACGTCGAGGGTCGGATGCTGCTCAAGGACGGTGAAGAAAAGGCGGTCTATATCGTCTATATCACTGAGGTCCGCGGGGACAGTAGAGACCTCCACATCAAACTCATCCAATTTGGTTTTTGCGGCTTCGAGTCCGGCTTCATTTGTGGCGGTCAGAATCAGGTTTGCACCCTGACGTGCGAAGTGCTCCGCAATTGAAAAACCGATGCCGCGACTGGCGCCGGTTATTAAAGCAGTTCTGCCTTCAAGACGGTTCGTCATCAGAGCCATACCTCCAGGTTATTGTGTCGCCCAATTTCCCTGGTTAGTCTCATGTCGAGAACCTCGCGCATATTGCACGCTGAGAGCAGGGCGTCTACTTCATTCTTGGTTGCGTCATCTAACGCGTCGTAAGTGTCCTGCGCGCGTTTCAGTACATAAAAGCGAAACGGCTGCGCTATGGCGGTGATCGATCTTCCTGATACCTCGAACTCAGCGTCGTCACCGACGCCACGCTCTACTTCGGTGAGCGGTGGCACGTCTGGATTTGCGGCTATCCACTCATTGATGCTGTTGCAGGCAGCGCAACTTTCGGGAACAAAATCAGTCGCGAAGTGCTTCAGTACGTCTATCAACGTATCCGGAATCTCATCGTTGTCCAGGTACTTCTCTTCCTTATTGGCGAATTCGCCGATATCGGGCTCCGGTCGATTCATCCGTTCGCGCCATCTATACAGACGAGGCGCGTGCTGCTGCATTAACGAAAGGGGTTTCGGGTCACGACCCAGGTGTCCGTAGAGAGGCGCCATCATGCCGAAGTCACCCAAACAGGGCCTGCCGCCAAGAAAGTAGGGGTAGTCCGCAAAGTGCGTGTTCAGCACCTTCAGCATCGACATGTGTGTGGACTCGATCAGGTCATGGATCTCAGGTATCACGCCCCAGGCGGGATTGACCTCGGTCTTGATGAAATGCATGCGGTCTGCCGTGGCCTTCTCGCCCGGATAGAGTGTTTGAAAGTGAAACTTCAGGAACTCCTCCTGGTCTTCATCGAAGTTCCAGCGGTAATGCATACATTGTCGTAACAATCCCTCGGCACCAATGGTGTCGAGCAGTTGACTGACAATCTGCTGCTTGGGCGTTGTGGGCGAATAGGTGTGGCCGCTCAGGGCCTCATAGTGGTCGATAATTGCGACGCCGTCGCGAATAACATCACCATTTGGAAACTCAATCGTAGGAATACCACGACGGTCGCCAGCCTTGGGCAAAACGACATCATAGAAGTGAGGAGACGAGTGGGGTTCTTCGCGATAATCAATGCCCGCTTTGATCAGATAGCTGCGTGCTCTACCTGTGTACAGAGATACGGGGGAGCCGTAGAGGGTAATTGGCTTCATTAATGAGTCCTTAGGGTCTTCGTTTTTTTTTGTTGTTTATCTTCCGAGGCTTTCCGCAAATTCAACGAGAGATGCCACGGTATCTCGGGTCAGCTCTGGGATTAGATCCGGCGTGGCGATTTCAGGCACGTGCGGCGCACCGGTAATGGTGCGCGATATTGCAGATACACCTGATTTTGTTAGTTTTTGGGCAAACACGGCGCCATCATCTCTAATGAGATCGAGCTCGTAGTTGGTAATGATATGTGGCGGCAGGCCCTTGAGTTCCTTCGCCGTCGCATGAAACGGCCAGGCCATTGGGTCATGTTCGTGCATGTCTTTCGGGTCATAAACCCGTGTCATCGCCCGCATCATCTCACGGGTACCCTGATAGCCCAGGTTTTCGCGCCAGGCCAGCAATTCCGGAGGTGCCGAAGAGTAGAATCCCAGGATCATCGGTGCCATGGCAAAGACACCATCAATCTCTTTGACCCACCCTTCTATATTGGCTTTTATGCCCGTTGCCACTGCCAGATTGCCACCGCCGGATTCGCCGGCGACAACGATGCTGGAAACGTTCAGTTTGGATCGATTGTCATAGGCCCAGCGCACACCGCTCGCACAGTCATTCAGTCCTGCGGGAAAAGGGTGGACGCCAAGTTTTCCGCCGGCATTTCTGAATTCAACGCCAACGACCACCATGCCTCGTTGTGCCAGGGTCTTGCGCCACCTGACGAAGGATGGGTCTTCCGCTGACGAGAAGGACATACCACCGCCGTGAATGTGTACCACGCAGGGTAGCTTTCGTCCTCGCTTTTTTGGCCCATCAGTTTTTGGTCTATCAATAAAGAGTCTGATTTTGTTGCCATCGACGCCAACAATGGTCTCCTCGCTTGAAACAACATCAGAGAATTTTGGCATCATCGCAAGCGCAGCAGTTCCCTGCGCCTCAAGCATTTTTTCCATGGCGGCGACCCATGCGAGGCTTTCCTCATAGGATGATTCCAGGGTTACCTGGGGTGGCATCACTGGTATTACGCCTGGAGGGGAAGGGGTGCTGAGTGCAGTGCGAACTCGCTCATTCAGGCGGGGGTCTGTAAGCAAGGTCAGATCAGGATTGCCCAATCGTCCTGGAAGGACTACATCTAGATCGCAATCCGGCTCCGGAGCAGAGCCGGATACACGGCTGGCATGTAGCGCAGGGATCAGTGCGCCAGTCGCTAAGAGGCCATGCCCCATCTTTCGAAAGAATTGACGGCGTGCTGCCTGCGAACGACTCTGTAATGGCGCTTTCTTATCCCCTGCCATATGTTTCTACAAATTCCTTCCTGTCGTAAAGACTATCGCTGTCCGAAGAATCGGGTAAATTCTACACCAATCTGTCTTGGCATATTCCAGGTGCCCTGGCGGCCGTAGGTCGTGTTTGAGCCCTGTATGTTGGCTACATAATCTTTGTCCGTAAGGTTTCGAACAAACAGTCGGCCAGCATAAAGGTCATCGCTACTATTCCAGTTCACATTGAAGTTAAAGATCGTGTAGGGGTCCGTAGAATCTCCCTTTTGATCGAACTCCCTGTAATACACACGGGATCGGTAACTGGCGTCCAGACTCATGGTCAGGTAGCCACCCGTTTCAAGCGGAGTTTCATAGGTTATGCCGATGTTCAGACTGGTATCAGGCGCATAGTTGAGAGGATTACCCTCGTTTTCCAATACCCCAAGCTCTGCCCGTAGTGTGTCGGTGTTCAGGAAAGGTCCGTATGCAGAATCGAGCAGGGTCAGCCCGCCATTGATGCTCCAGTTCTCATTCAGGATGGAAGACATCTCAATTTCGAGGCCATCAATCTCCGCATCACCGGCGTTAGTAATGGATCCCTGAATGCCAATCACCTGGGCAACCTGAAAATCTGAATAGTCATAGTGGAACAGCGCCACTGTTAAGTCGGATGCGCCATCCAGAAGGCTGGCTTTAAGACCCATCTCGAAGGCGTCAACCGTTTCAGGTCTCCAGGGTGGGGCACATTCAGATCCGTTCACACCACCTACTTTGAACCCTTCAGAATACGTCGTGTACACCATGCTGGTGTCATTCAGGTCGTATTCAACAGAAGCTCTTATGGTGTTTTCAGACTCGTTCCACTCCTGTGCAAAGACGCCGGGACCGCAGAACCGAACAACTTCGACGGGGCCCATGCCCGGGAACTTCAGTCGAACCGCAAAGTTGTGCGCTTCACGCTTTTCTTCGTCAGTTGTGCGAATACCCGCACCAATGCGCACACGTTCTGACACCGTCCAGGTTGCGTCGACAAAAGCCGACTTCGATGTGGTGTCGAAAAAGGGTTGCTGAAAATCAAACTGATTTGCAAAAGGAAATCCGAACGCTGCAATAGGAAAATCGAAAAAGAAGGAAGCTTCGCGATCGTCGTCCATGTAATACAGACCTACAATCCAGTCAAGATTTCCATTAACGCCGGAAAGATTGATTTCCTGGGTAAATGTGTCGTGTTCCGCCGTGGATGTTCTCTGAAAAAGTCCCACGCTCGTACCATCTGCGGATATATGGTTTTGATCGAACCAGGTCTGCTTTGCGGTGATGGATTTTAGATTCATCTCACCTATAGCCCAGTTCAGTTCAAGGCTGGCTACATCATATTCGCGGTCCGAATCTACGGGGCCCTTGCTATAGATCTTCCAGGGCTCTTCAGTAAACAGAACGTCCGAGGGTGGCGTTGTGCTGGTGTCTATTGGCGGCAGGCCCGAAGCGGTACCCAGGTCATAGTGTCCAACGATCATAGAGTGGTGATCCCAGGGACCATTCATTTCACTTCGGCCATACATGAAGGTGGCATCCACGGTGTCTTTCAGGTCAGCAGTGAGGGTCAGTCGAAGGTTCGATTTTTCTCCCATCATCAAGTCAGTTTCACCCGGCATCAGATTCTTAATCCAGCCCTCGCCGGCATCCAGGAAATTGGCCGCCAGACGAAAGCCCGCTTTGTCCCCGATGGGGCCACTGATAACACCTTCCAGCGTGGCGTGCTCGTATTCAGCGTAACCGGCCTTGATGTGGCCGCTAAGCTCGTCGGTGGGTCTCGCCGAGATGAAGTTAATGGTTCCGCCGGTAGCGTTTCGCCCATAAAGTGTGCCCTGAGGTCCGCGCAGCACTTCAACTCGTACAAGGTCCAGCTGCGCTAACTGAGAACTGGATGCGATAGCCTGCACCACGCCATCAATACTCACCATGACGCCCGGTGCATCGACAAATTCACCGATGCCACGTATCGCAACCTGGCGTCGACCGAGGAACTCACCGTATTGCAGGCTGGGTACCAGGTACTGTATCTCAGAGATATCGCTAATGCCTTTGGCGCTCAATTCTTCGGCACCAAGTGCTGAAATTGACGCCGGCGTCGTTAATATCGATGCGTCGCGTTTTAGGCCCGTGACTACGATTTCTTCAAGCACAGAGGCGTCTTCGCCTTCTGCGCTGAACACATTGGTGGATATCGCGAGTCCGGTAGTGAACACAATGCTTCCGATAAAAGCTGTTTTCATGAATTTCCCCTCAAGTGATCGGCTATTGCCGATTCAATTAATTGATTACTCGGCTAACTGAGATCGTCTATGGACGATACATTCCCCATAGCTTGCTATATTTAACATCAAATATATTAACATAGCCAACTATGTTTAACTGAATTACTTCTGCGGTTTTGCTAATATGAATGGTGAGATGTCCAAGCCCGGGAAGATGTATTGGCAATCCAGTACCCAAAACGAACAGAAAAGAAGCACAGGAACCGTGAATTGCTGGTCGATTCTGCAATCAGGCTTTTTTCGACCAAAGGCTACAAACACACCACATTAGAACAAATTGCGGCCAGTGCAGGCCTGCATGTGCAGACTTTGTATGGTCACTTTAAGAACAAAGAGGAACTATGCACTGCGGGGGCTGAATTTGCGGCGCGCCACTGCAGAGAGTACTTTGAAAAGTCACCGAACGACCAATCGACTTTCCAGATTTGGCGGCGGTTCATGAACGACTCGGTATCCGGGTTAACGCCCATGGGTTTTGGTGAACATAAGAGGGAGCAGCTACTTTCACCATCGTCACTATTGAATGACAATCACCTGCTGATGGTCTACTCGGCCTATGAAGATCTGCTGACGGAATATCTTGCAAGAGACTTTCAAATGGACCCGAAATTCGATCGTTTACCCAGGTTGGTTGCAGCCATGCTATGGAGTGCTATCGAAGTGGCCTTGAAGCGCTGCGCGGGCCTTGATGTTGGGAAGGATCAGCTAAATGATGATTCCGCGGTCCTGGCTGAATGTGTCGGCGTCGTGGACGACATTGAAACAATTTTCGCTGGTTATATTAAGCGTGCAGACAATCAGATCGCGTAATAATCAGAGTTGCCTTGTCCCGTCCGCTAACCCGGGAACTTCACAAAAGAAATTGTTGTCCACCTCAACGCTTACGGCTGAATTGGCGTGCGCTGCGCCGCCCCAGTTAGGCATCACCATGGAGTAGAGTCCACTACCGCCGGCCACCATCACCAGAATATTCTTCGGTTCAGCAAATGCGGAGTAAGTCTCGTCGGAAAAATCTCGACTAAACTGACCAGCGTAGCGGTTGTGGTCGGCGGTGGGCAGATGAGTAAGTTCCCACAGTCGTTTTTGTACCGATTCCCGATTCATGTTTGCCCGTTCCAGGACGCTGGCGTGCTTCGGCCCAAGTACAACGAGCGCAGTGCCGGAAGCCAAGATGGCATTGTTGGTGGCAATGTTTGCTAGCCCAATAGACAACACATGGAGCAGTTTCTCGGCATCTTCCGGATCATCCGCGTTGTCACTGTAGATAACGGAGTGAGGTGCCTCACAGCCCAGTACGGTAACGGCGCTATCGGCTGCATCGAATCCGAGGCTCGTATGCATAGGCGGGAAGGGTGAAGCTTCCTCGTCTTCCGCGAGACAGTAAGTGAACTTGCCTGGATGGCCCAACAGTGCCATATCAGAGACGCCGGGTTTACCGCCACCGATATTGATGAGGCACAGTCGTAGCGCTCTGCCAATACTGGCGTTGGCGCGGTGTCCTGGCCCCAGTGCACCAAAGCCTGATGCGACCGGGCCGCACTCAAATCGCGCGGGACCATTGACAATGATTAACGGTGCCGTGCAATGCGTTGTCGCCTGTACTTCCGTCAGATCGAATCTAGGATCAGCAACCGCTTTTACGGCAGCGATGACGATAGGCATGTAGTCAGGGATGCATCCGGCCATCACTGCCGCAACAGCAACCTTTTCAACCGTGGCAATACCCATTCCCGGGCCCAACTCTCCAAGGACCATGTCGGGGTCCAGGCCGGTCGCGATAATCAGTCGTTCAACGCGCTCCTCCGTCGGTATGACTACGGGCAGGCCATCAGTACAGCCCATTTCATGGAGTGTCTCTAACGCGACTTCTTCATTCGAAGCTTCTAATAGCTCACTCATGCTGCAAATCGATCCACAATTTCCTCAACAATATTATTGGCGATTTCCTGCATTCGGGCTTCGCCGGTACCCGCCACCGGGTGGGGTAGCTGTACTCTTGGAACAGTCGGCATACCAACAGACTGGGCGACAAAGTCACCCTGGGGCCAAAAGTCTTCCGTTACGAGGGATACGACCGGCATCCCGCTCTTTGCAATCTTGATTCCGTCACGCACGGTGCCGGATGTGCAACTGCCTCAATGGCCGTAGGCGGCGATGGCCACCTGACAGCTCGAGTTGATTTCTGCGAGCATCTCGTCGCTGACCACAATGGCGGCGTTTCGCTTATTCCACAGTTTGGTGGAAACCTTGGGAAGACGTTCACGCAATGCGTTGTCGACCTTCGTCAGGAATAATTCGGAATCGGGAAATCCATTAGCGAGCAAGCCTACGGTGATTCCCTCGCCATCGTTGGCACTAATGTCCTTCGAGAGCTCATAGAGGTCAATCTCTGTTGCTATCTCACCTCGAGGATCATGAAACTTAACCATTGTTCATCTCCATCTCAAAAACTCAAAACGCATAAATCATAACTCAAAAATCAAAACTCACAACTCAAAAATCAAACTCCTAAGGGCTATACCAGATCGGAGAACTCCACGCACGATCCTGCAGTGTTGCGGGGAAGTCATCTCTTGGCTCAAAACCTGCACGAATAGCATCCCAGGTGCTCCATCGGCATTTCGGGTTTTCCAACACTCTGGCGTAGTAAAACGCGTGCTGATCCTGATCGAAGTCTGGATCCTGCCACAACGCCTTGATCTCCGGATCACCAATATCCTGTGGGATCTCGCAGGTGGTGATGTCAACCGTTGCGCCATTGTCGGGGCAGCGATGGTTTTTAGTATCTACCGTGCCGCCGTTAGAGCAGGCAACGTCGTAAACCATTTCCCTGGGTTCACCATCTTCGACCCAGCCTTTGATGATCTGTAGTCGTTGCAGCGGAGCGGTGTCAGGATCTCGCATTGCCCACACAAAAAATGAAGGTGATACTTCATTGTGAGTCAGATCGTTCCCCATGGTAACACCGTTAGCGTAGGCCTCGGCGATAGCGTTCCCAGAATTGACAATTGAACTGTCGAAGCCAGTGGACCCGAAAAACCGGATCTTGATGCGTGGACCGCTGGTGCTAAATGTTTCCTTGCGACGAAATGCATCATAAACATCAGCCCGGGTATTGGATTCTGCCCAGACACCGGCAAGCCCGGAGGCACCCCAATAATTAGGTGCGCCGGTTGCGTATTTTAGCTCTTCGGGCGTTGAGTTCGGCAGCGGGACTGAGCCGCGTCTATGGGGCTCAGCGTCCAGAACGCCAGCCTTGCTCCAGTAGTTGTCTTCATCGAATGAACCGGCGCCCGTGTGCGTATCCGACGCGCCAATCACACCGAACTTGTAGGGATTAAATCCAACGCTTTCCTGCATGACCATCCCGTTGAGATAGGCCTCGCGTACGTAGCTACCGGGGATTTTTGAGAACTCGGGGCTGGCAATAATATAAGGCATGATCTCGAAGTCTGCCCACTCGTCATTGGGTGAGAGTGTTGGGTGTGTTTCCGAAGTACCCTTTGCCTGCGTGATTTCCACGATAGGTTCGTTGCGCATGCGTAGTTCAGCATAGTCGGCGTCCATCGGATTACCCGCATAGGTCGTTTTCTGGAACATCCAGCCATCTGATCCATTGGAGTTGTGTGGGATGGCTAGAGACTCTATACCTCGCGCGCGCAGGCCATCCATCCATCTCCATAGGTCCTCTGGGTTCAGAGAATCCAGGGAAACGTGTATCTGTTCCGGTACATTGCTGCTGCGAAAGATGACATTGCGGTGCAGGTTTTCAGCCCTGGCACCGGTAGCGGTGAATTCGTAGCCGATAAAGGTAGTGAAGTTTCCCGGGTCATTGTGGCGTTCAGCCGCTGCGATGGTCTCCTGCCATGCGGATCGGGCTACATCCCGATCGTCCAGTTTATCTTCCAGATTGGCATCAGCCGTTTCGCTTCTTCGCCCCAAAACGTACCGGGTGAATCCTCGCATCGCGTTCAGTGCACTCTCGAAGTCAGTCGCTGCCCGCATGGCTGGCGCCAGTTCGTGTTCGCGATGAGGAGAATCTTCTTTTGCCAGTTCAGCCAACATGCCAAGGTACATGCCGTGGTCTGTGACGGCGACAAAGTCCAGCGGCTTCTTTAGTTGCATCGTAAAGCCGGAAGAATGTTCTATTGCGCCTCCCTTGCCAAAAATATAGGCGTCATCAGGCGTACGGCGGGTTAGGAACATATAAGCATCCATCGAAAATATGGTATGCACATGGGTATCGCCGAAATAGGCATTCCTATGGGGATTGGAGTCAATCGAATCCTCGGGTGGATTGGCGGTGACAGCCGGTGACGAGGGTCTATCATCCTGACAACCTGCTAGTGTCAGTGACACTAGCAGTGGCACTAGCAGTGGCAACCCCCACCATCTCATGGCTGTTCCTTACCCGTATTTGTTACGGGTGAATTATATCGACCATCTTGAACCGCAGAACAACAGTATAAAGGTATCAGTTGATAACCCGGTGTTATGGATTAACAATCCACAGTTGTTATTACTGAGCTGTTCCACCTGTTACGATACGCGCCATGAAAGAACCCCTGTTATGGTTTGTGCTCATTGGCGCATTGCTGTTCGCTGCCGATCAATTAAGAGCACCCGATACAATCGTAGTTAACGACGTGGTGAAGACCCAGATTGCCACTCTCTGGGAAACCCAGATGGGTGCGAAGCCCAGTGCAGATGAACTTGATTCTCTGGTGCGCGACTGGGTGCGTGAAGAGGTCTTCTACCGTGAAGCACTGCGATTAGGTCTCGATCGAGAAGACACCATTATTCGACGGCGACTGGTGCAGAAGCTGGGTTTTCTAGCGCGCGAGGTTGATGAGGAATCAATCACGGCAGAAGATGTTCAGACCTATTACCAGGAAAACATTGCTGACTACACCTTGCAGGTTCGATATTCATTGTCGCAGGTCTATTTCAAAAATACTGACCAGTACGACTCTCTGATGCAACGACTGGCTGAGGGTGATAACTGGAAGGAACTGGGGGATAGCTCGATGCTGCCTCGCAGTCTGGTGCAAAAGAGCGAGCGTGAGGTGACGTCGACGCTGGGCGGTGAATTTACGGCGCAGTTATCCGAATTGATTAAGGGGCAGTGGGTTGGGCCAGTCTCCAGTACTTTTGGGCTTCATATAGTCAGGCTCGATGAATTAATACCGGAAACGCGGCGGCCACTTGCCTATATCGAGAATCAGGTTATCGCCGACCTTTTGCATCAACGCCGCGAACAATCCCTCGATGACTACCACGCAGAGCTACTGGATCAGTATGAAGTGGTTTACGAATAGAGTCCGTCATCCTGAACGGAGTGAAGGATCTCTGTATGTCCCGGAGAGCAAGATCCTTCACTCCGTTCAGGATGACATTGGCGTAAGCAGATGCCACTTTGTTCTGAAAGGGTTTCTTCTTATTCTGGTGATTCTGATCGCCCAACCATCCTGGGCCCACGAAATGCGCCCCGCACTACTTACTATTAAACAGGTGGCCGGCGAGCAAAGTGACAGTGCCACCTATCAGGCTGTCTTCAAGCAACCCCAGGTCCAGGGACGCTTTCTTAATCTTTCCATAGTGACCAATTGCGACAGCACGCTCGTCAACGCCAAAACCAATTCCAGTGCGCTGGAGGAAACGTTTTCCTTATCGTGCGCCGGGCCGCTTGCCAGCATCGAGATAGCCGGCCTTGAAAGAACATTGATCGATACCATGATCACTGTTGAAGACCTGAGCGGATCGACCAAAAATTACCTGGTTAACGGCCGGGAGCCGAAAGTCAGTATTGCCGGAGAGACGTCGACACCGGTTTATCTTGTACTTGGCGTCGAGCATCTATTTTTTGGCATCGATCATGTGTTGTTTGTTCTGCTGCTGCTTTATCTGGTCAATGGCTGGGGGAATCTGGTTAAGGTGGTTACCAGTTTTACCGTGGCGCATTCCATCACTCTCGCATTGTCCGCATTTAATGTTGTTTCTGTGTCCCAGGCGCCCGTTGAAGCGCTGATTGCGCTCAGCATTGTGCTACTGGCAGCGGAAGCGCTGCGTGGCGAAGGCAGCCTGGTTCATCGCAAGCCCTGGCTTATCACATTTGCGTTCGGACTGTTGCATGGTCTTGGATTTGCCGGTGCACTGGCGGAAATTGGATTACCCCAGGCGAGTGCGGCGATGGCACTGTTTCTGTTCAACGTTGGTATCGAGATCGGACAACTGTCAATTATCGCCGTGGCGCTGACGCTCACCTTTGCAGTTACCAGGACAGGACTGAAACTCACCAGGACCATGGTCTCGTTGCCGGTCTATATCGTTGGCGGGGTATCCGTCTTCTGGTTTATCGACCGTAGTCTGCAGGTGGTTGCAAGCTAGCTGCTGGTCTCACTCGGGATTTTCGCGCCTATTGGCGAGTACAGCCTTCCTCATCACGGCATAACCAATAACATTACGTTATCAATAGATGTTGTTCTCTTTATAGAAACTAATTCGGTCTTGCGCGAAACTAAGAAAACGTAGAACCAGTATAAAATTAGAACCAGCTTAAAACAGGCTGTGCCGGGCTATAGGCCATCCAATCACCGAGGGGAACAAACATGAAGATAAACACATCGGCGATCGTGTTCGCCATTTTTGCTGTTGTGGGCGCTAGTACGGGTTAGCCACGGCTGGTCTGTGAGTGCCTGCCGCTGAATTGTTTGCTAATACGTCATAGCCTGTGCGAAGGTGGTAGGGCATGGCGCACCAATACCCTATTCCTCATAGACACCACTTATGGTTTGCTCGAAACTTGGACACTCTCAGTAGGTTTCAGCTCCAGGAGAAAAAATGCTTGGCGTAACATCGTTCTCACTCACTGGTCTTTCCGGGCAGGAAACTAGTTTTTCTACGGATCGTGCCAGTGTGGTGTGTTTCGTAAAAGAAGACTGTCCTACCTGTCGAACGGTGATGCCGGTATTGGCAGCTATGTTCAAGACATTTGCTGATCACATCGATTTTCACGTCATCGGGCAGACCGCGGAAGGTAATAGGCAGTTGGCTGAGGAGTTCGAACTACCCTTTGACCTGTTGGATGACAGCGCGCTTAAGGTGTCTTTCGACACCGACGTTGAAACGGTACCCACACTGCTGGTCACCAATGCCAAAGGACAAACGGAGTCCGAGAGAATCGGTTTCGTGCGCGAAGAGTGGCAGGCATTGGTCGACGACCTGATCCAACAGTTTTCGGGAAGTGAGTGCGACCTAGACTGGTCAGCCCTACCTGAATGGCGCCCCGGCTGTGGTTCTTTGTCTGTCGATCCGATGCATGCAGGCCGTCTGCAGGCCGAGGCGGAAGGAAGCCCTATTCGTGCACGGCGCATAGAGGTGGGCAGCCTCGATGATGAATTTGAATTTATGTTTGACCAGGGTTTTACCGATGGTCTGCCGGTCGTACCTCCCACGCCTGAGCGGGTGTTACGGATGTTGTCAGGCACTAAGCGTGATGCCCAGGAAGTGGTGGCAACGATGGCTCCGAATATGGCGAAGGTTACGGTGGAAAAAATTGCCATTAATGCAGTGCTGGCCGGTTGTAGACCGGAATATTTGCCGGTTGTGATTGCCGCTGTAGAAGCTGTTTGTACCGATGACTTCAATATTCACGGCGTCATGGCGACGACCATGGGCGCGAGCCCCGTGATGGTGGTCAACGGGCCGATTCGTCACAGTCTTGACATGAATATGGGCCTTGGGGCCCTGGGCCAGGGCAATCGTGCCAATGCGACGATCGGCCGGGCGCTGCGTCTTGCTATTCGTAACGTCGGTGGTGCTAAACCGGGAGGAACCGAACGTTCAACGTTCTCGAATCCCATGAAGTACACGATGTGCTTTGCCGAGTGGGAGGAGCGTTCCAATTGGGACCCACTGCATGTGGAAAGGGGGTTTTCTCCTGAAGATTCTGTGGTCACCGTATTTGCCATGACGGGAGGCCCGACGATCATAATGGATGAGGACTCGCTGGGTGGCGATGCGCTCGCAGGTTCTATCGGGGCGTCGACCAGCACCATGTTGAATGCCAAAGCCTATGGCTTTTCCACCTGCTTAATGGTGGTGTCTCCGGAGCATGTCGATACCTTCAAACGGGATGACTATAGCAAGGCACAAATGCGTCGACGCATGCAGGTGGCGAGCGAAAAGACGGTTGATGAGCTGATCGAGCTCGGGGTGACCGATGAACAACAGGCACGACTGAGTAAATTGGAACCAGATACTCGCCTCTCCAAATTTGGGAGTGACGAAGATATTGATATCGTCGTTGCCGGTAGCGAGGCGGGAAAATGTACCGCCTTCTTTCACGGCTGGATACCGCGCAGTATCGGTTCCATTCCGGTTTCATCTAAGATAGAAGTGTAAAAGTGTCAAGAAGATGAGGAGTTTGCAATGACAGTGACACTGTTAGATCCAACCAACGAGGAAGTCCCCGTCGCCCGGCAAGTCACGCCACGACCGGCGGAGGTCAAGGGACGGATTGCCTTTATGGATATTTCCAAACGCCAGGGCAATCTGCTGCTTGATAGGTTACAAGAGGCGTTGGAACAGCGCCTGCCGCAGATTGAGATTTCGCGCTATGTGAAACCGACCTTCTCCAAGCCAGCGCCCGATGAGTTGCGCCAGGAAATCAAAGCGGGCAACGATTTCGTGGTGGTCGCGCTGGCCGACTGAGGCTCTTGTACGTCGTGCAGTTTGCATGACATAGTTTGGTTTGAAATCCAGGGAATGCCTTCGGTTGCTATTGCCTCGACGGAGTTCGCCGATGCGGCGGAAACGCAGGCTGATGCACTCGGTATGTCCGACGCGAAGCGCGTATTGGTACAACACCCGATTCAGGATGCCAATCCGGCACAAATGTGTGCGAAAGCTGACGCCATTGTCGATCAGGTGATTGCTGCACTAAGCAATTGATCTAAAAATGCTGGGGTCAGAATAAAATCGCAATTACATGAACACTATTTATTAAGAAGACGTATCTATGGAGCATGAAACAATCATTCGCGGTGGCACGGTAGTTGACGGCACAGGGGCGGCGGCCAAACGTGCAGACGTGGCGATAGATGAGGGGCGCATCAGCCGCATCGGCGATCTCACAGGTGAACAAGCGGGACGGACAATTGATGCAAACGGCAAAATAGTGACCCCCGGGTTTGTTGATCTGCACACTCACCTCGATGCACAGGCGGGATGGGATCCACAGATGAGCCCCAGCTCCTACCATGGTGTTACCACAGGAATCATAGGTAACTGCGGGATGACCTTTGCCCCAGTGCGTAAGGAGAATACCCGCTTCCTGGCTGAGCTGATGGAAGCAGTAGAAGACATCTCGGCAGAAGCAATTTTGGATGGACTCCCCTGGAACTGGTCAAGTTTTGGCGAGTATCTTGATACCGTTCAGGGTCTTAATCCCGCGATCAATATTGCTTCTTTGGCCGGCCATTGTGCGATCCGCTTTGATGTTATGGGCGATAAGAGCTGCGATGACGGCGTGCACCCGGATGATCGGGAATTAGCCGGGATTGTTGATCTTGCCAAACGGACTATCGACGAGGGGGCCATTGGTATCTCCACTTCTCGTTTTATGAATCATCGAATGCTGGATGGTCGACTGGTTCCCGGAACATGGGCGGAGGAACGCGAACTTCAGGCGATCCAGGAAGCGATCGTTGAAGCCGGTGGCAGGGGCGCCATGTTCCAGGCTGTGTGTGACTTTGAAAATCGTTTTGACGTTGACAAGGGGGTGCTGGAAGCCGGTGCGGAGGCAGGATGCCACGTTGTATTCTCCAACAGGGCACGCGGCGATGGTGATGGCGGTGTTTCCCAATGGAAAGAGTTTCTGGATCGCAATAATCAAGACGGTAAGAAGATGTCATCGTGCGTCCATACGCGGCCAAGTGGTTCTTTTTTTGGCCTGGCGCAGACCGTTTTTAACCCAATGGTCAATGACCTCGGGCCTTATTGGGGAGAAGTGATGTCGTTAATGACAATCCCCGAGAGGGTCGAAGCGATGAAACAGCCCGGTATGCGGGAGAAGCTAATCGCCGAAGGGGAACAGAGGGAGCAGTTCATTCGCATGGCGCGTGTACTTCACCCCATGGGAATGGATGAATACCCTGATTGGGATATTGATAGTCGTCTTACGCTGGCTAGTATTGCAGAAGCGGCTGGTAAGAGTCCGATAGAAGTTTACGTAGACCGGATGATCGAATCCGAGGGTAGGGAATTATGGAATCTGTGGGCTTTCGGTGGTGATCTTGAGAACCAATGGAATTTGATGCGTTTGCCTCAGGTGGTCCCAATGCTTGGCGATGCGGGCGCCCATGTCGGTTTGTTCACTGATGCAGATTCTCCGACTTTCCTGCTAAGCGAGCTCGCCAGAGATCGCGGTGTCTTTACGCTGGAAGAGGCGGTACACCGGATAACAGCGCAGTCCGCCGAGGTCGTCGGTTTGAAAGAGCGGGGACAGATTCGTGAAGGCTGGCATGCTGATATCAATGTGATTGATTACGACAATCTAAAGTCATGCCACCCGGAATATATTCGAGACCTGCCCCACAAGGTGGGTCGTATTGTGACGAAGAGCGAAGGCTATGACGCAACGCTTGTCTCTGGCCGGATACTGATCGAAAAGGGAAAGTTCACCGGCGATAGCCGAGGTGAAGTGATTCGTGATTTTGCGCGTGGATAATCGTGTTCTGACTCTGTGTTTGCTTGTCTGTGCCGGCTGTGCCTAAGAGGACCAAACTGAGGAACTTCGTGTCGAAGTGACGGAACAATCTACAGGACAACCCTCAAAACATTCTACAAGTGAATCCGTTCCGGCCCGTAACCTCATCCAGCGCTTCCAGAATGTCAATTACGATATGCCTGCCGATGTTGGCACGGTGGATCCGTCAGCGAATTCTCAGCGTAATGCTTATTTTGGTGACCTTCACGTTCACAGCACATATTCGTTTGATGCGTTTGCCTACGGCACCATCGCCACACCCTACGATGCCTATCGATACGCGAAAGGAGAAAAGTTAAGGCATCCCGTCGGCTTCGACGTGCAATTGCGGGAGCCGCTCGATTTCTATGCGGTGACCGATCACGCGATGTACATCGGCGGAATGAATGCAGCAGCCGACACGTCAACGGAATTCTCGAAGCACAAGCCTTTTAGATTGCTACACAATCTGAACTCGCCGGACAGAGAGGTGGGTCGCGATGTTCGCGCCAGGGCTATGCCAACTTTTGTTATGTCGACGTTCGCCGGTATAGAGGAAGGCGCCTTCGATCTTGAGGCAGTCAACAAGATATCCCGTGATACCTGGTCTGACATCATTGCTGCGGTAGAGCAGCATAATGATCCGGGTAACTTCACGACTTTTGTGGGTTATGAGTACACCAGCCAGTCGGATGAACGGGGTAATCTGCATCGCAATGTCATTTTCCGCGGTGCTGACAAGCTCCCGACCATACCGTTCTCGCGCCTGCACAGCAGGAACCCGGAAAAGCTCTGGGACTGGATGGATGGTCTCCGGGAGCAGGGCATTGAAGCATTGGCGATCCCGCACAATGCCAATGGTTCCAATGGGGCTATGTTTGAGCTGGTTGACTGGGCGAAGAATCCGATGGATGCGGAATATACGGGCCAGCGCCTTCGCAATGAACCGCTTGTAGAGATTACTCAGATCATAGGTTTCTACGACGTTGGTGATGTTCTTGCCAAACTCGTTGCCAGTTCCGTCCATGCATATAACGATGTTCTTGCCAGCCATAGTTACCTCCCTATTTACCTATGAGTTGTGTGCTTCATGAGTTTACATTAAATGCGTAGGACGACGACTAATCGGTGCTACCATGCCAGAGCTACAATGATCTGTGGAGATTAATATGAACGACCGGTCGGTTATGTCTCTCGCTGGTCCTGAGGTGCAGGATCTGAAGGAAGAGACCACGGTGCTTGATCGTATGTTGCGGTTTGATGGCGCCAGAGTGTTAGAACTAGGTTGTGGTGCAGCCGAGAAAACGCAACTAATCGTCGAGCAAACAGCTGTCACGGAAATTGTTGCAGCAGAAGTCGATGCCGTGCAGCACGAAAAGAATCTGGCGATGACGGGGCTCGACAGGATTACCTTCAAGTCCTATGGCGCAGAGAGTATTCAGGAACCAGATGCCAGTTTTGACATTGTACTGATGTTCAAGTCACTGCATCACGTGCCAACTGAAAACATGGAAGCGGCGCTGAGGGAAATTTACCGCGTACTGAAACCAGGCGGGCATGCCTACATCTCGGAACCGGTGTTCGCCGGTGCTTTCAATGATGTCATGCGTGTATTTCATGACGAGGAAGTCGTGCGTCGAAACGCCTTTGAAACCGTAAAACGGGTGATAGCAGATCGCCTGTTTGATCTTCGCGAGGAATATTTTTTTCGTAATCGACTACGGTTAGAGTCATGGGAGCAGTACGAGCAAAACGTCATCAACGTGACGCATACCGATCATAGCCTGGAACCGACTCAACTAGCCGAGGTTAAGCAACGATTCGATGCGCATGAATCACCGGAAGGGTTTGTCTTCGAGATCCCCAATCGTGTGGATCTTTTGGAAAAGGTACAACAATGAAAAAGGCACTCATCTGGATATCTGTGGGGCTTAACGTCCTTGTCGTTGCTGTGGTGATTTTGGCGATGAGTGGATCGCTTTTCACTATTGTCGCGCCACTGTTTCGGAACTACATGGTCAACCCTAATTACGACCGCTGGGTCAGTCAGTTTGAGGCGCTTTCTGTAGAGCAAAGTGACGTGGTTTTTCTTGGAGATTCCATCACTCGCGGAGGATCCTGGGATGAACTGTATCCAGACCGTCCAATTCGCAATCGCGGTATTGGAGGCGATACCACAAGCGGCGTGTTGGAACGTTTGCACCAGGTGACCAGTGGCAACCCTTCCCAGGTGTTCCTGCTGATCGGTACCAACGACATCAGTTTCGGAGAACCTGATGAGACTATCGTCAGCAACATTTCCACTATCGTCGATCGAATTGAGGACGAGTCGCCTGGGACGCAGGTCTACATACAAAGCATTCTGCCCCGCGCGGCCGATCATCGAGACCGGATTGAAGGACTCAACGAGAAGATTCGTGAAAGGATAATCGACCGGGCAGAGTGGGTTGATCTTTATCCTCTGTTTCTCGATGAGGACGGCTCCATCGCTGATCAATACAGCAACGACGAGTTACACCTGCATGGAGCGGGCTACACGGTGTGGTCCGAGGCGATTGGTGATCAGGTCAGGGCGCGCTAGTTAACGCGCAGGCTCATACCATATCGGTGAACTCCAGGCGCGTTCCTGAAGGGTTGCGGCAACGTCTTCCCTGGGAGCAATACCCGCGCGAAGGGCGTCCCAGGCAGTCCAGCGACAGGTTGGGTTTTGTAGAACGCGAACATAGTAAAACGCGCGCTGGCTGTGATTGAAGGTCGGGTCCTGCCAGACGGCCTTGAGTTCCGTGGCACCCTTGTCGAAGGTGGTACTGCAATCGGTAATATCCACCGTCGCGCCATTGTCCGGACATCGATGGGTGTCGGGATCAGGCGTTAGTCCGTCGGAACACGCAACATCGAAAACACGCTCGTGTGACTCTCCACCTTCCAACCAGCCCTTAACGATCTGTGCGCGTTGCAGCCAGGATTCCCGCGGGTCGCGCAGTGCCCAGATAAGAAACTGAGGTACTGTGTCTCCCATTGCCGCGAGGTCACCCCCCATGGGTACGCCGTCAGCGTACGCCTCAGCGATTGCGTCGTGGGTCTCAATAAGTTCTTTGGAGTAGTTGTAACCAGCAAAAAAACGCAGCTTGATTCTAGGCCCCGTGGTGGCAAAGGTTTCCTTGCGGCGCAGCGCCGCGAAGATTGACGCGCGCGTGTTCTCCTCGGCCCATACACCTGCGAGGCCAGAGGCACTAAAATCAACGAGTGCTGGATTGACTGGCTGTTTTGGATTTTTTGCTGGCACACTACCTCGTGCTTCCGGAGAACCATCGCTAACACCGAGTTTGGCGAAGTACTGATCTTCCTCGATGGGGCTCGCTGCATTGTGGCCATCGGTCGAGCCAATGAAGCCAAATTGGTAGGGGTTATTGCCGATTGATTGTTCCAGTTCCAGCCCGGTGCGTAGTGCATCGCGCGCATACGCGCCGCTGGTGGCCCCCTCCGAACGGGTTAGGTTGCCGTCCATGGTGATCACGAAACTACTCTTTTTCCAGATTTCAAAGTCGGCCCATTCATCCGTGGACGACAACGTGGGTTGTGTCTCCGACGTACCTTTCACCTGGGCGATTTCAACTAAGGGTTCGTTACGTGTACGCAGATCCGCATAGGCCACATCAATAGGTTCACCGGCGATGTTGCTGCGCTCGAACATCAGGCCCCGACTCCAGTTAGCGTTGTGCGGAATTGCCAGTGCCTCTATGCCATTGCCACGTTGTGTGTCCATCCATCGCCATAGGGCTTCCGGGTTGCCATTACCGGCGCCAAAGGGCATCGCGGGCACCTCGCTTCCCTCGAAAATGACATTGCGGTGCAAGTTGGCACCACCTGGTTGGTATGAGTATTCGTAGCCAATAAACGCTGTAAATTCTCCGGGCAGGTTATGACGTTCAGCCGCTTCGATATTCTCCTGCCACGCTGCACTGATGACAGGCTCGACATCCAGCCCTGGTACGGGTTTGCCGATCAAATTGGGAGAAGCTAGCGCCATTTGTGCAACCTGGCGCTCTTTCGGGGTACCGGTATGACTTTGTATTACCAGAGGGTGCTTTGACAGTAGACTTTCGGGGTCTACATAGGCGGCACCCAAACCCATGTTTTCCGCATGGTCGGTGACGCCATAGAAGTCCAGGGCGCCACCCCGCAGGCGCATCGGATAGCCCAACGGATGGGTGACGGTTTCACCCTTCGCGTAGCGATAGGCATCGTCCGGTGTTGCGCGAACACCAACGTTGTAAGCATCGGATGAGTTGGTGGTGTGGATGTGCAGGTCGCCAAAATAGGCATTGCGAAGCGGATTCGCAGCCTTTGTCATCCCTGTTTTTTCTGTTGACGCTTGTGGCGCAGCGGGTGTGATGTCATCGGGTTGGTCACACCCACCCAACAGTACTAGTCCTGCCACTATATGTCGTACGCGAATACCGTTCATGGATTTGCTTTGATGAATTCGATCACTACCCTCGCAAATTCTTCACCCTGGTCTTCCTGCGTGTAGTGCATGGCATCTTTGATCGTCACATGCTTCTGGCCTTTCGCGCCCGGTACTTCCTCCTGGAACTGAATGTCCGTGCTACCCGGGTCACCATCGGTGAATGCCGTAAGGAATGGCTTGTCGAATGTTCTTAAAGCCTCCCAGGCTTTGCGATTAGCGGGGACTTCAACATCGTCAGGGAATAGGGGGATCAGACTGGGAAATTGCCTCGCGCCCTGCAGATATTCTTCGGCAGGAAATGGCGCTGCGTAGGCTCGCTGCTCCTCGGCAGAGCAGCTATTTAGCCACAGGCTCATCATGGCGCCAGGATTGAAGTCGTCAGAGGCATCGCAATGTTTAATCCAATACATAAAAGGAGGCGTTGGATCTTTGTCATTGGACGCATTCTGTGTCTGCTCCTGAAAGCTGCCGCGTTCCATCAGATCCTCGCGCATGGCGGCGTTGGTTTCCTGCGTATTCAGCACCGGCGTATCGTCGAGCAATTGCCGTAGTTTTGCTGCCATCTCGTCAGGTATGCCCCGGGCATCCGCGAGGCCCGTATTAGTGACAACGACCCGGGCGAATCGATCAGGGTCTGCAGCGACGATCCTTAATGTGATGGGTCCGCCCCAGTCCTGGGCCACGAGGGTGATGTTGTTGAGATTCATGCCACGAACAAAGTCGTGCATCCATTGCACATGTCTGGCGAAGGTATAGTCGCTTCGCTGGGTAGGTTTGTCTGAGCGACCGAAGCCTACAATGTCCGGCGCAATGACTCGATAGCCCGCCGCAGTCAGTGGCGGAATCATTTTTCGAAAGGAATAGGACCAGGTTGGCTGGCCGTGTATGCAAAAGATGATGGGTGCGTCTTTTGGTCCTTCATTCACGTAGTGCATGCGTAATTTACCACCCTCGCCATTGTCTATTTCGTGGTAGTTGGGTTGGTAAGGGAAATTGTCCAGATCCTGGAATCTCTCGTCCGGTGTTCGCGATGCCTGCATCAATATCTATCCAATTGAATTGAAGAACTGTGTGGGGGGAGAGCGTCTGCCAGTATGGGATGGACGCCGTGATTGTCAATTTGCAGATTGCTATCAACCGATAAGATTTCGTTGGGCATTATGGGTAAATATAGATAGCTATGACTATCCCTTTGATATTAAATATAGTTAGCTATGAGAAATAAGTTGTGGGGTTTCGTAGCTGCGGAGGGGAGGTGGAGTTGATTCTTTACCTACCGTTTATATGAACCTAGGAGGGAATCATAATGATTTCACGCACCACTTTTGCAGCATCCAGCCTGTTCGTTATAGCAGGTTTTGGCAGCGCTTCTGTAATAGCAGAAGACAGCGCCAATGTAATTGAGGAAATTGTCGTCACCGCGACGAAACGATCTGAAAACCTCAAAGATATTCCGATGACGATTTCAGTCCTCGGGCAGGAAGACATTGAAGTCCAGGGCATCAACGACTCGGGCGACATCGCGCGTCGAGTCCCAGGGTTGATTCACAGCCAGGCAGGGAAAAATCTAACCCCACACTTTTCGTTACGTGGTATGGCTGTCTCGTCCAATCCGGAGAACGTCAATTCACCGGTTTCCACTTATCTGGATGACTTCCCGATCACGAGTTCAAACAGTTCAACGAATCCTGAACCCAATCTTTATGATGTTGAACGTGTAGAGGTGTTAAAAGGTCCACAAGGAACGCTTTATGGCTCAGGCACACTCGGCGGCATCGTTCGGGTAGTGACCAACAAGGCTGACCCAAGTGGTTTTGACTATTCTGTGAGCACTGATTTCGGCTCAACCAGTGGTTCACTACGCCAGCGTTACAATGGCATGGTAAATATCCCGCTCAGCGATAATGCAGCACTGCGTCTGGTGGGTTTCGTGCGCGATGAAGAAGGCTGGGTTGATAACGTTGGCACAGGAATCGATGATGCCGATGCTCTCGAAGAAAGCGGCTTTCGCGCTTCACTGCTATGGATGGTCAACGATGACCTTACGGCGACATTCGGTACGATTTACCAAAAGAGTGAACCCGAGGATCTGTCCTTGTCGAACACGCGTAGCAACATTGGCAGTGGAACAACGTTCAAACCTCAGTATTCGGATACCGAGTTCACTGCTCACAACCTTACGGTTGAATATGACATGGGGTTTGCGGAGCTGACATCCTCGACCAGTTACTTTGAAACCGAAACGGTCCAGGAGAACGATCTGAGTTCATTCCTGGCGGCAACACCATTTCCTTTCCCCTGGGGCATGATCCGAGATGACACCCACGACAATCTGATCCAGGAACTTCGACTCGTTTCAACAAACGATTCAAGACTGAGTTGGGTTGCTGGTGCCTACTATGCAAACCGCGAAACAGATTACGGTCAGGATCACCACACGGTTCCGGAGCTTGTTGCGGCACGAAATCTGGCGGGTCTCTGGACGACATCGCTCTCCGACAATGTGTTCATTGAAGCTTCGAAGCGCGTCAATAGCGACGTTGAAAAAGCGATATTCGCTGAATTGAGTTACGAGCTGACTGATACCCTTAAGTTGGCGCTGGGCGCTCGAGTTGGCGAGGTAGAGGTCACTGACGTGCGTTGGGCTGAAGGTATTGAAGGCATCAGCGCTATGATACAGACCAATCTGCGATGGTACCTGGGCACAGTCGGTGCTGCACCAGAACTGGATGTTTATGATCTTAATCAGGTCTTTCCGCAGGGCGTGCGTCCATTCGGAGAACTGCAAGAAGATGGGACATATATAAACCAGGTGTGGGCGGTCAGCGACGACTACAGTACCCTAAAAGCCAGCCTCATTTGGCAGGCTAATGAAGACATCAATGTGTACGCGATGGCGGCCAAAGGTTTCCGGGGCCCACAGATCAACGGTGCCTCAACCACTAACGGTGGTGTGAGCCTGGTTGACCCGACTGACATTATCATTGGGCCCAATAGCAATGCCGATACGCTTTGGAACTACGAGCTGGGGATGAAAGGCAAGTGGTTTGACGGGACTTTGGATACGAAGGTGTCGTTGTATTTCCTGAGCTGGGACGATATGCAACATCAGGTAGTTCGTGTGTCTGATGCCGGTTCGTTCATTACCAATGCAGGCGCAGCGGAATCGAAAGGGTTAGAGGTTGAACTGCGTGCCCTACCGACAGCTAATTTGGAAGTCGGCTTAAACTTCTCTGTTTCAGATGCAAGAATGACGGAACTAACCGCGGCGCAGGAAGCGTTAACAGGCTTCGAGTTGGGTGTTTCCGAAAAACTGACCAATCCTGAGTTTGAGGCCTCGGCGTTCGTACAATATACGACACCGGTCTTTGACGGTAACGAACTCTACCTGCGAACCGATATTCAGTACATTGACGGTTACTTCAATAAGGGTTTGTTTGTACCTGGTCAGCCAGGCGTAGTTGATGCCGGTGCAGAGGAATCCGATGCGTACCACAATGTTAATGTCAGCGTCGGTCTGAACTCACAGAAATGGACGGCGAGCCTTTACGGTGAAAACGTTCTGGACAACGACGACATTATCTACATTTACCCCGCCGTTTTTCTGAAGAATCGATACGGCACGTTAAGGCCAAGAACCTTTGGTCTCCGACTCACGTATCGCATGTAATTAGAATTCGTCCCCCTAGGTGGGTGCCGGGCCTCGTCCTGGCGCCTGCCAACTTTTCTTGCAACATTGACGCCCGGGAGTGTGAATCCTAGTATTCACTCTTCTTTAGTTGTGGTCCTCCCAAGTGAAGGTAATCAAGACAGAAACTCTCCACGCCGATGCAGGTTGGCGCACCTTGTCGTTCCTCAAGATAACGACCGACGAGGGCATTGTTGGCTATAGCGAATATAACGAGTCGTTCGGTAGTACGGGAACCACTCATGCTATCGAGAACATGGGGCCGCTTATCGAAGGCACTGATCCGTTGGAGTATGCTGTCACGTCGTCTCGGCTATATGCGATGACACGTCTGGCGCGGGGTGGTGTTAATGCTCAGGCGATTGCTGCAATTGAAAATGCTCTGCTGGACATAAAAGGTAAAGCACTTAACGTTCCGGTCCATGAACTGCTCGGTGGAAAGCAGCGCGATACGCTTCCCCTGTATTGGTCTCATTGCGGCACATTCCGAATGGGAGAAGCGACTGCCGAATTTATTCGTAAGCCGGTGATGACGTCCGTCAAAGACCTTATTGATTTGGGAGCGGAGGTCAAAGAATCCGGCTACAAAGCGCTGAAATGTAATATGTATTTCTTCGGTGTGGGCAACTACTTCCGTGGTGGCTTCGGTACTAATCTGCTGCCACGGGAAGAAAGCATGAATGCGGATAGCGATCAGCTCGAAGCTTTGACCGCACAAATGACCGCGCTCAGAGAAGGCGCTGGCGATGACATCGACATCCTGCTCGACATGAATTTCAGCTTTAAGACAGAAGGCTTTCTTAAGGTGATGCGTACCCTGAAACCGTTTGATCTATTCTGGTACGAACTGGACATGTTCAATCCGAAAGTCCTAGCCTACATACGTGAGCATGGCGACGTACCCATCGCCTCTTGTGAATCGTTGTACGGCATCCGTGAGTTTGGCCCGTACTTCGAAAATAAGTCAGTAGACGTTGTCATTATCGATGTTCCCTGGAATGGCGCCTGGCAGTCATACAAGATTGCGGCCATGGCCGATGCGCATGAGGTAAACGTCGCACCCCACAATTTCTACGGCCATCTGGCCAGCGCCATGAGTGCCAACTTCTGTGCCGCATTGCCTAACTTTCGTATCATGGAAATCGAAGTGGATGACGTGGCCTGGAAAGATGACCTGGTCACCCATCCGCCAGAAATTCGCAACGGCGAGTACGTTGTATCGGATCGCCCTGGCTGGGGTACAGATGTCAATGAAGAGGCGGTGCTGGCACACCCGCCGAAGTAAAGTTTTGAGCAGAACGCGGAGGACAATATGGCAGAAATAAACGGGATCGCCCACATCCAGCTAACGGTAACGGACATGGAAAAATCCATACCATTTTATCGACGACTGTTGACAGGCATGGGGTTAACGCTGGTGAACGATACCCCGGATGGCATCTATGGCGTAGGCGGTAGAACGGGCATTAACATATCGCGCTCGGAAGCGTCCTATAGCAATGAACGTTTCAAACAGCGCCATCCAGGCCTGCATCATTTTTGTTTTCGCGCCCGAAGCCGGGAGGATGTCGATGAGATTCATGACATTGCGATTGAGATTGGCGCAAATATTATTCACGCGCCACAGGAAGATGGTTTTGCGCCGGGCTACTATTCGGTGTTGTTTGAAGATCCAGACGGTATTCGCATCGAAGCCAATCATGTTCCTGGTAAAGGATTGTTGGCTCCGGGCCGGGGACAGGTAGGCGGTACTAAAACCAAATAGGATGAATAATCGAACCAGCGATAACGATCCCTTATCGAGTGATATGTTTCTGTTAATGGACGGCCGGACGAAGTCATTCGATACTTCGCCTAAGTGGTAGAGAGTTTGGTTATGCAACCACCAGAAAATATACCGACACATTTGGCGCCGATTGCTGATGCGGCAGTCTCGTGGGTGAACGAGTCGCAAGACACAAACTATAGCTTGACGGGGCTGGTAGATATTGAGGGTGTCGGCGACGTAACGAAACCGTTTGATTTCGGGCTCGTGCTTTGCGACGGCGAGCTGTGTATGCGTGAACAGGTGAGCGTGACACCTGATGGTGATAGTTATCGGTTTGCCTATGTCGAAGAAGCTGAACCTGATATTCCACCGCTGTTGGATCCACCTCCCGGTATTCGTCGGGAATGGCTGGACAAGCAGTTGGAGAAATACGAGTTCGTACTGCTCCTTTATTACCGCGGTCTGTGGTGACCTCCCTGTCGCTTCGAGTTACGAAGCTATGCTAAATCTGGTGTGCTGCAGGAAATCCATGCGGCAGGGGGCGAGGTGTTTGGCATTTCCAGTGAACCGCACACGCTTGCAGTAGAGGCAGAGCAAGAGTGGGAGACCGGATTCCCCATTGTAGGTGATCCTCATCATGAGCTTCGTGAGGAGTGCAGTGAAAGAGGTTGGATAGACGTCTTTGCCAATGAGAACTATGGCCACCTGCGAGAGCGCAAGTGGGCATCCCATCCAAAAGGTTACTACCAGCCGGCAGTAATCGCTGTTCACAAGTCCGGACGCGTCCTCTACCGTTGGCGCTGTGTACCCAAGTTCACCAACATGAATGGCGCTGGTCCTCGCCCGGAAGCCGCCTACACCTGTGACAAGATTCAGGCAGCGATGAATAGCACCGAAGACGCCCCGCTGGATAGAGAACCGGAAATGGGAACAGAGACGGCATCCTGGTTCCGGTTTATGCTCATGTTGACGGCACATGGGTGGTTCATCAGACCCAGAGCGCTGCCGCTAGCTCGAGAGGGAGACAAAGAGAGTGTGAACCCACGGAAGGTGATGCGCCGGGTATACTGGTTTTTGGCGATGTGGCTGCTTCTCTTGGTAGTCCTGCCTATCGGTTGGTTCGGCATTGTACTACTGGCATGGGTTGTTGCTGTGATACCCGGGCTGATTGAGATCCATCATCAGTTCCAGAACGAGCCCGATCCGTACTGATGTCACCAGTAATTTTGTACGGATCACCCTTTTCCCTGTATTCGGGGAGGGCACGCAGCTATTTCATTAAGAACGGCATCGACTATCGGGAAATCGCCCCGGTAAGCAAACACTACGAATACAACGTTTTACCAGCAGCAGGTGGTCGCCGTGGCATGCCAACCATTGAGTTTGCCGATGGGTCGGTCATCAGAGACAGTGTTGCCATTGTTGATCACTTTGAAGAAGCCAATGGCCAGGCAAATTCCCCCCTGACAACAAAGCAGAATATTGTTAGTAGATTGCTGGACGTTATCGGGGCCGAGGGGATGCTGCGGCCTGCCATGCATTACCGCTGGAACTTTCCCGAGAATGAACCATTGCTGCGGTATCAGTTTGGGCACATCACGCCAATCGATCCAGCCTGGGAAGTCACCGTAGAGGGCCGATTCTCGCGCATGCATCAGGCATGTATTGATCTTGGTGTACCGCAAGAACACCATGCCCTGGTTGAGTCTCTTTATCTCGATCTGATCAGGAAACTGGACGCTCACTTTGAAAACTATCCACATTTACTCGGTGGCAGGCCCAGCATTGCAGACTTTGGCCTGATTGCGCCTATGTATGGACATTTGGCTCGCGATATAAAATCCCTTCCAATCCTGCATGAACATGGCATATGGGTACTTCGCTGGGTCGAACGGATGAATCGACCGGAGCCCGATGTGGGCGAGTATGAGAATCCATTGGAAGACTATGTTGCCAATGATGAGATACCCGACACATTGGTTGATGTGCTCAAACAGTTTGCCATCGATTTCGTGCCGGAGACCCTGGCCGCGTGTGACGCCACCAATGAATTTCTCGCGGCCGAGAATCCTGCTGTCGGTTCTGAAGTGGTAAGAGTTTCCGGCTTTGGTACTTTTGAGGTGAAGGGGAGTGTCATGCGGGCGGGCGCGCAACCCTTCAGGTTTTATCTGCTGAAGCGCGTGCAGGATCTTTACGAACAATTGAGCGAAGCAGATCGAAGAGATGTCACAGCATTGCTCGAACAATGTGACATGCTGCCGGTATTGGAAGCGAAGCTAACGAGAGAGATTGGTCGCGCGAATAATCTGGAAGTCTGGCGTTAACACACACCAATAGCTACAGGAGAATTGGATGTCGAAGGTTGAATTCTGGCATGCCCGTCCCACCCATTTTTGGCATCAGGAATCGAAAATAGACGGTTCGTTTTCATTCGCGAAGCAGTATGAAGACGCGGGGTTCGATGGCATGCTGTTTTTCGACACGCAGAATCTGGCGCCGGAGGTTTATGTCAGTCTGGCCGCCGCGGCTAAAGAAACGACGACGCTGGGGTTGGGTACGGGCGTTACCAATCCCATGACCCGGCATGCTGCGGTTGCAGCGGCCGCAATGAGTACGTTGCAGGAGCTGAGTAATGGCCGGGCTTATCTTGGTATTGGTCGTGGCGACTCATCGCTTGCGCATCTGGGGTATTCACCGATCGCGGTTGGGAAGTTTGAGGAGTATCTGGTCAATCTCCAATCCTATTTACGGGGGGAAGAGGTGGAATTCCCCAGCGATGCTAATGTGGATGATCTTCATTTGGGTGATCAGCCGGAAGGCAGTCGTTTGCAGTGGTTACAGAATGCGCCGAAAGTCCCGGTGGGTGTTGCCGCTACCGGACCCAGGGTTATCTCTATTTCTGCGCTGTATGCCGATAGAACGGACTTTATGTTGGGCGCTAGTGCAGAGCGTATTAAGTGGGGTATGGAAATCGCCAAAGAAGCGCGGGCCACCGCAGGGATCGAGGGTGATCAACCGGTATCCGCTTACGTTAATGTGGTGGTACACGACGACGGTGAACTTGCCTGGCAGATGGCGTCCGCAGCCATTAACAGTCAGGCAAGATTCATGGCAATGCACGGCAAGATCAATGGTCCTGTGTCAGATGGGGCCAGGGAAATACTCAATAACATCCATGACTCCTACAATATGAAGCAGCATGGTGCCCACGGTAACGATCTCGTTACCAGTGAGTTCGCCCATGAATTTGGTATCTATGGGCCACCTTCCTATTGCGTTGATCGACTCGGCGAACTGGTAGATCTTGGTATCGATCGATTTATTCTTGCCGGGTGCCCGGACTTGGCATTGCAGCCGGAAATGGCGACGTTGGCACAGCGCTTTGTGTCGGATGTGTTGCCCAAGTTCAAATAGCGCAGGGTTGTATTCTATTACCGATTTGCAATCAATCGCCGGCTCGACTTATGCTCCTATGGGCTAAATAACTAAATTCAAAATAGGGGGATGCACCAATGGCTACAGGTGCGAAGATCATCGCTGAATCACTCAAGCAACAGGGTGTCGATTATATGTTCGGCATCGTCGGTTTTCCGGTCGGATCGATTGCGGAGGAAGCACAGAAAGCAGGAATCAGATACGTCGGTATGCGCAACGAACAGGCCGCGAGCTATGCAGCTCAGGCGGCCGGATATCTCACCGGCAGGCCCCAGGCATGCCTTGTCGTTTCAGGCCCCGGCGTCATTCATGCGCTGTCGGGATTGGCTAACGCAAAATCCAACTGCTGGCCCATGATCCTCATCGGTGGCGCCTCGGCGGTTAGCCAGAATGGTCGGGGTGCATTCCAGGAAGAAAGCCAGGTCATTTCCGCCACGCCGCTCTGTAAATATGCGCACGCGGTGGAAGATGCCAGGCGAATCCCATTTTATGTAGAGCAGGCTGTACGTACTTCATTCTACGGTCGTCCAGGTCCGGTGTACCTCGATATGCCCGATGACATCATTACCCAGGAAGTCGACGACGATAAGATTCGTATGGCGGCCACGATTCCCGATGCGCCGAGGCCGCAGGTGCTGGAAGACGATGTAGAGGCCGCACTCGCGGCGCTGGAGTCGGCGGAAAGACCCCTGGTGATCGTGGGTAAGGGTATGGCGTGGTCTCGAGCCGAAGAAGAGGTGCGAGAGTTTATCGAACGTACCCAGTTACCGTTTCTGGCGTCGCCCATGGGTAAAGGCGTGGTTCCTGACGATCATCCCCTGTCGGTTGGCGCGGCGCGAACGCTCGCGTTGCAGCAGGCAGATGTCGTCTTTCTGATGGGTGCAAGGTTTAACTGGATTATGCACTTTGGGATGTCACCGCGGTTTTCGAAAGACGTGCGGGTGATCCAACTCGATGCGGCGGCGGAAGAAATTGGCTCTAATGTACCAACGGAAGTGGCGCTGGTAGGTGATGGCAAGGCTGTAGTTGGTCAGTTGAACAAGGCCCTCGAGAATCGACAATGGTTTTACCCTGCAGAAACAGACTGGCGCAACGCAATAGCGGAGAAAGCTGCGGCTAACCAGGAAATGGTTCAGCCCATGGCTGATGACGATAGTGCGCCCACCAACTACTATCGCGCATTCAAGGATATACGCGACTGGTTACCTGACGATGCCATGATCGTCAGCGAAGGTGCTAATACTATGGATATTGGCCGCACCCAGATGCCCAACAATCTGCCAAGGTCGCGTCTTGATGCGGGCAGCTACGGCACGATGGGCGTGGGTATGGGTTTTGCGGTCGCCGCGGCAGTGGTGCATCCGGATCGACCCATTGTTGCTGTCGAAGGTGACTCTGGCTTCGGCTTTTCCGGTATGGAAGTCGAGACCATGTGTCGCAATAACCTGCCGGTGAAAATCGTGATTTTGAATAACGGTGGTATTGGTGGCGGGATTGATGAATTGCCCACGGACAAACCGATTCCACCTGGCGTGTTAACACCAAGAGCCCGCTATGATCTGATGATGGAAGCGTTTGGTGGCAAGGGCATTCTGGTTGAAGATCCGAAAGATCTAAAGGATGCGCTGGACGAGGCCATGGCCTTTGAAGGACCCGCGATTATTAACGTGCTTCTGGATCCAAAAGCAGGCAGAAAGCCGCAGCAGTTTGCCTGGCTGACCAAAGAGGAATAGTCATATGCCTGCTTTGGATGGGTTGCGTATTCTCGATTTGAGCCAGTACGAGTCGGGACCATCTTGCACCCAGGCGCTCGCCTGGATGGGCGCGGATGTCGTTAAGGTTGAACGGCCCGGAATTGGTGACCCTGGCCGTGGTGTGTCCAGCGACACGCGTGAATACTTCCTGATGTGGAACAGCAATAAACGTAGCGTGACGTTGGCGCTGAACACTGATGCGGGCCGGAATACGTTGCTGAAGATGCTTTCCAAGTATGACGTGCTGGTAGAGAACTATGGCCCGGGCGTGGTTGAGAAGCTCAATCTAACTTACGAGGCTGTTAAAGAAGCCCATCCCGAAATTATTTACGCCAGCGTTAAAGGGTATGGGTCAGACGGTCCTTACGCCGACTACAAGTGTTTCGACATGGTGGCCCAGGCCGCCGCCGGGGCATTTTCAATTACAGGAGAAGCCGATGGTCCGCCCATGCGTCCCGGCCCAACCACGGGCGATACGGGGACCGGTGTTCAGCTGGCTATTGCGATTCTCGCGGCCTATATCCAGCGAATGAGAACGGGGAAAGGGCAAAAGATAGAGATCTCCATGCAGGAAGCCATGACCTACTATATTCGTAGCGGGCTTGCTCGTGCCCTGGGAGGCAAAGAAGTAGTAGAGAGAACCGGTAACGGAGATTTGCCCACGATGACGCTGTATCCGTGTCGTGGTGGGGGACCGAACGATTACGTATTTGTCATGGCGACCACACCGCGTATGTGGCAGTTACTTTGCGATGTGATTGGCCACCCGGAACTGGTAACAGACCCGCGATTCGAACATCAGGCTGATCGTCTTAAAAACAAGGATGCACTCTATCCAATGGTTGAAACCTGGACCTTGCAGCAGGACAAATTTGAGGCCATGCGGATTCTCTCCGAGGGGGATGTGCCCGCAAGTGCGGTGCTGGATTCGGTAGATTTGTACAAAAATCCTCATCTCTTGGCACGCGGATTCATCAAAGAGGTCGAGCATGAAGAAAAGGGCACGATCCGCCTGTTGGGCTGGCCCGCCAAGATGTCTGAGAGCGAAGTAGAGATTACTGCTGCCTGTCCCCTAGGCAAGTACACCGACGAGGTTGTCAGCGAAGATCTTGGGCTTTCCCCGGATGAGTTGGCAGCCCTTAAAATTCAAGGCGCGTTCGGTTAACCCTACACCGTAATCCAGTGATCGCATGGCAAGAAACTAATATATCTAATATAAGGGTATTGCCGGGTTGAACGTCATGCTTTAAGGTTTTCCACGAGGAAAATCATTAAATTTTAGGGGTAGTCAAAATGATAAACAATCGATGGGCTGTATTGGTCCTGGGTATTACCATGCCATTGATTACACCAATGGCGGTGAGCAACGACGAGAATGCTGACCGAGTTATTGATGAGATAGTGGTTACCGCGCAGCGCCGCGAACAAAAGGTTCTTGACGTACCACTCGCCATCAGTGTGTTTGATGACGGTGCGATTAAGGAGCTTGGCGTTTCTGATCTGGAAGATCTCACCTTACTGATTCCTTCCACGACCTTCGGTTTCGATAACCAGGTGACGATTCGTGGCGTTGGGCAGCAGGCCTGGCGTGATGCCTCCGCTGAGGTTGGTGTCGCCGTTTACCAGAACGGTCTTTTCTATAATGAGAACTACGGCATTGTCGAATCCAGTATGTTCGATCTGGAGCGTGTGGAAGTTCTACGTGGCCCGCAGGGCACGTTATATGGCCGTAATTCCATGGGTGGTGCCATCAACTTTATCAGCAAGAAACCCGAACAGGAGTTTGGTGGTGAAGTGCTGGTGGAACTCACTGATTTTAGCGGCCGTAGGGTAAATGGCATGGTGACAGGGCCACTCTCTGACCAGATTAGCTTTCGTCTCACCGGTGGATACGTGATGCGCGACGGCACCGCGGAAAATGTCGGCTCTGCACCGGATGCGGGTCGACTGGACAACTACTTCATGTCTCCCCAGGTTAGAATTCAAACCGATAGTGTTGACGTCAATCTGCGGTACGCGCGCTTCAGGGCGGATGAAGGTCATTTCGATCAGCTATTCTTTACCCAGCCAGACACGTCTGAAGAAACCTGGATTGGACCAATGGGGGTGGAAGCGGGGTTCAATACGCACTACCTGTATGAAACGCCAGCGCCATCTGCTGTTTTGAGCGGCCCGGCGAGGCACACCAATCAGATTGGCAAAGTCAAGCGCAAGGCGGTGGATCACAACCGGCGTAACGATCGCAGTATCGATCGCGACGTCATCAACGTGGAGGCATCGGTTACCTTGGGGGATAACTGGACCCTGACCTATATCGGCGGATGGTCTGATTCGGACACGTCATACATACACGATTCGGACTTTACCAGTCGAGTCCCCAGCGCGGGTGACCCGTTCATTGCAGCTGACGCACCCGTAGCCTTCCGCGACACTCAGGCGCAGGTATTTTTCCCCAAGACGATCCACTCGAATGAGCTACATCTGTTGGGTGAGCTGAACGATACCACGCTGCTATTCGGCCTCTACAAGTTCCATGAAAAAAGTCCGTTTGAACTCAATACGTACGAATTCTCGACTGCGGGCATCGTTCAGGGCATCAACGGTTGTTTTGGCGTGGTACCGGTAACACGGGAATGCGCCTCGGCGGTTTCCTGGGTCATCGACGCGACGGTGAGTTCTATCGCCGCGTTCGTCAATGTTGATCATCCAGTGAACGATCAATGGAACGTGTCGGTTGGCCTGCGTTACAGCGAGGATGACAAGGAACAAACTCGCAATGATTTTTCGCTGCCCATCGTCTTTACACCTGAATTTGGCTTCGTGTTTGAGTTTGGCGAGGAGCCGGCGCAACGGACCTATGACGACTGGATGGGGCATGTTACCGTGGAATTCCATCCCGAGGATGGCCATATGTTCCATGGCCGGTACGCCCGGGCATTTCGTGCAGGTGGTTTCAACAGCTTCACCTTTGGCGAGTCTGATCGGACCTATGGTGGCGAGACGATGGATTCATTCGAGTTTGGTTATAAAGGTACGCTTAACGATGGCCGTCTGACGCTGGCCGCAAATATGTATCGTTACGATTACTCTGATTACCAGCAACCGTTGAGCTATCGTAAAATCATTGAAGGCAACCCGGTTACGATCAGTAACTGGATTAACCTCGATGGGTCATCGATCACCGGTCTTGAGCTTGAAGCCAGCATTCTGCTTGCTGACAATCTAACGTTACGTGGTTTCTACGCGTGGACTGATTCTGAACTGGGCGATCTGTTGGCGTTCAATGGGAGTAACCCAAATCAGGAATGGTTGTTTGATGAAGAAGAGGAAGCGTTATCACCGCTCAATCCCGTTCAGCTGGGTGGCAATAGCTTCCCGAGTCTTGCAGAACAGCAGTTCTCTGCAGCACTGACCTGGAATATCCCTGACACCGATATGGGTGACTTCGAGGTGGTGACCCACTATAGCTGGGTTGGGGATCGTGAAGGGTCCATCTGGGGTATCGACCTTGACCGGATGGAGGCCTATGGCCGCTGGGACATTCGTGTTAACTGGGAACCCACAGACGACCGCTTTGAAGTCACAGCCTTTATCGACAACGTGCTTGACGAGCATGGCGTGACCGAAAACGAGGCGCGAAACTGGGAAGAAGACTTTATCCGCGAGGGTTCGCTAACGGATGGCAGAATCTGGGGTGTTGAAACTCGTTTTGAGTTCTAGCGAACTTGCACGAAACCAGTGTGTCTGAAAAAGCTTTCCGGCAGTTTCGCCGGGAAGCTTTTTTTATGTTTCGTTAGGACCCTATTGATCGTAGCTGCTGGCCCAATCGGTGATCTTAAGGTTCTTTATCTACTAGACCACGCATTATTGCTAAGCGTTCTTCTCGTTGTTCCGTTGCGGTATTTTCGACCTCTGCAATCTCATCGGCAGTGAAACCTAGCTCAGCCAGTATCTCGGCATTTGCTTCTCCCAGTTCCGGTGGATCACCCTTGACGCTACCTGGCGTTTCGCTTAGTGACACGAGGTTTCCTACTGTTTTCGTCTCTCCTGCGCCTGGTACGTTGACGGTGGTCAGGTAATCGTTGGCAATATTCTGTTCATCTTCCAGTACTTCGTTCCAGCTGCGCGCGCGTTCCCAGATGATTTCCGGTTGGGAATACAGGAACTCGGTCCATTCATCCATGGTCCTGGTGCCAAATGCGTCTTTAAAGACTTGCCGGATCTCGGCGGTGTCTTCTGGCGACAAAAAATTGCCCAGACGTTGTCCCGGGGTTTGAAAACGAGGGTCGACGGTCAGGTCCCAAGCCTCTATGAAAATACACAGCGAATCCCAGGCTTCCTGAGTCATAACCTGTGCCAATGTAATTGAACCGCCGTCTTTGGTTTCGTAAATACCATAGAACCCAGCCATGATCGGATGATGAGTACCGGCTCTTGGTGAATTAGCACCCGTCATTGCGGCGTGTGTTAACTCCCATTGTTGTAACCACAGCGTTGCCCCGAGCGCGCTAGTCTGCACCCGTTGCCCTTTTCTGTGACGTTCCCGGGACAAAAGGGCAGTCATGACACCCAGTGCCAACTGCATTCCACCGGCAGTGTCGGAAAGAATCGCGCCGGGCATTGCCGGTACTCTATCGGAATAGCCAGTGTGATTGATTAATCCACTCCTTGTCGCAGCGACCGCATCAATCATGGCCTTATTCGCATCCGGGCCCCTCGGTCCGAATCCGTTGACTGATGCATAAACAAGTCTTGGGTGTTTTTCCTTTAGTTGGTCGTAGGAACATCCCATTTTCTCAAGGGCCGGTTCGCGAAAATTTGTCAGAAATACATCGGCGGTCTCCAATAGCGCCATGACTGCTTTAGCCCCCAGTTCTGTGTGGGCATCCAGGCAGATTGATCGTTTGCCCCGATTGACGGTAATGAACTGGGTTCCCATGGTGCCATCCGACGTCTCATTTTCCCGCATTTTTAGATAGCGCGTGCCATCCCCGATGGGCGGCTCAATTCTGATTACCTCAGCCCCCATGTCGCGCAGATACAGGGCTGCCGAAGGCCCCTGCACAGCAATGGTCATCTCGATAACGGTCATGCCTTCTAACGGTTCGGGCATTCAGGTCCCCTGGATAGGAAAGCGTTAAGAATGCAGGAATTAGTTGACGGAGTGAAGGTCTGATTCCGGTTGATTAAATGGTGCGAGTTGCTCCTTAATAGCTTATTGGAGGAAGAGCAGTGCAACTTTTCGACGCAGGTCAACTCAAGGAACTCTCGCGTGAGCCTAACATGGCGGATGCGATGTCGGCCAATGTTCTGTGTGTCGATCTTCGCGATCAATCATTCAAAGATGACGAGGTGCAACTGCTGCGACAGTGGCTGATTCGACAGCCCGTACCCACAGTCGGTGTCCAAGAGAAGGAGAGTTCACTCACTGAAGGACTGGACCTGGTTTTTCACAACGAAGCGGATTGTGAAGAGATCGTCGGCATCATCGATCAGTACCCGAAGGCGAGTGCGGTCCTGGTTCAGGTGACTCGGGTGACGGAAACGCTGCCGGTAGCGAGTGCACTATCGATGGAATCGCTCGCTTACGCCACGTTGCAGGCGGGGGAAGAGTTCGCCTGTTGGTTGGCGACGTATAAACAATCAAAGAAGGTAGGAAACGACGTTGAGCTTTCCGACCCTGTCCTGCTTGAGCGGGAAGGGGCGTTACTTCGAATCACGCTCAATACACCACAAAATAGAAATGCGCTATCGGTCCCGATGCGTGATGGTCTTAGCGAAGCCTTCAATATGGTTGCGATGGATGCTTCCATCGAGAAGGTCATCGTTTCGGGTGTGGGGCCATGCTTTAGCGCCGGTGGTGATCTCACCGAGTTTGGTGAAGCTACCGACCTCGCCGAGGCGCATCGAATCCGTCAGCTGCGGATGCCAGCACAATACCTTGCTCCTCATGCCGATAAATACACCGTCACGGTTCATGGCGCATGTATTGGCGCCGGCATCGAGATGTCTGCGTTTGCGGGTCGCATCTACGCGACGTCAGATGCGTTCTTTCAGCTGCCCGAAGTCGCTATGGGACTAATTCCCGGCGCTGGAGGATGTGTGAGTATTCCAAGGCGCATCGGCCGGCATAAGGCTAACCTGCTCGCGATTAGTGGTAGGAAGCTATCTGCGCAGGATGCTCTGTCGTGGGGATTAATCGACGAGGTCGTCGACTAGTCGCGGTCGTAGATAACCTCTCCATCTCGAGTTGTCATGCGGACGTGCTTACTGTTCAAATCAGATTTCAGCACGGCCCATGGCGCATCGAGCAAACAGCAGTCAGCCGGCTCCCCAGCTGTGATTGACCTGTTTTCGAAGGGAAGCGATAGCTTTCCGAGGAAACTATTGAGCGCGATGTCAGGCGTAACGTATTCACTCTTGCCGAGGCAGTCGCCGGATGACGTTTGGCGGTCAGTCGCAGCATTCATTGCCCTCCAAGGGTCGGGATCACCAAATGGCAGGTCGGTCCCGAAAGCGACTGGTATGTCAGCTTCCATCAGTGATCTGCATCGGTACAAAAATGGATGCTCAGTAGCGGGGATGTCCCTTAGATAGCTATCGCCGCGTTCGAAAATAAAGTTCGGTTGCGTTACGACACCTAGTTCCAGTTCTCGTAACTGCTCGATCAATGCGGGCGGGACGACCGAGGCATGTTCGATCCGATCGCCAGATATGGTGCCTGCACTGCGAAATGCAGAGAGCGTAAACACCAATTCTGTTTCTGTGACGCAATGTACCGCAACGGTTCGGTTAGCGCGGTGGCTGTTCTCGATTGTGTCAACGAGTTCCGGAAAGTCCGGCAGGGATGAATCGTGCAAATGCACTTTTGTTTCGCCAAGAGTTAACCGGTCAACCACGTTTTTACATTCCGTCAGTTCAGGACGCCCCGATAATCTGACTTTCTGGAGCAGCGAACCCGTCGACTGTAGTTCTGCAAACCATTGCCAGGTGCTCTCGTCGTTAGAGGGTGTCATGTCGTTGATGCCGGTGATCCCGAATGCCGCAAGGTTTCGGCTGGCAACATCGATAGGTGGTGGCTGTCTTCTGGTGAGCGAGCCGAGCAATTCATCCACATCGTATAGCCGGCCGTCATCACTACTTAGACGCACGCGTTCGTGATGACTAAGCGACGATGCGGCATACTGTATGAGCGCCAGTCCCTGACTATTGAGAATCCATAGCCGACCTGAGCGATGTTGAATTCTGATAGGTCGATTGGGTCCATTTTCGTCCAGCCATTGACGATCCAGCTTGGGATGGGTGCTTTCATGAAAACCAATGCCGCGCAGCCAGTGTGTGCCCGGCTGGTTGTTTAACGTTTTTGCCAGTGATTCCTCAGAGTTGATCTCAGGTGGTCCGCACGGCACCGAAGCAAGCGATGCGGCGTAGGAAATGAGGTGTACATGATGGTCGCTGAGACCGGGTATCAGCAGGCAACCCTTTGCATCAATTACCCGAGCAGAGTCACCAGGAGCAATCCGGCCAATCTCGGTAATGACGCCGTTCGAGATTGAAATGTCGCTCAGACTGCCAGGCTTTGAAAGCAGCTCCGCGTTGGTGATCAGCAGTGACTGGCTAGTCACCCTCGATCCGGAACCACTCGCTCACGACCCGTCTAAGGAGTTTGCCGGTCTCGTTGTAGGGCAGCTCGGAAGTGAAATGCACGACCTCGGGTACGCGGGAAGAACGCAGATGTTCTCGTATATGATCGCAAATCTCCTGTTCGGTGATCTCCTGGCCTTCAGCCTTAACGACTGCCAGCGCGACGACTTCACCCCATTCTTCAGAAGTCATCCCGACCGCTGCCGCATCTGTGATTGCCGGATGTTTGTGCAATAAGTCTTCGATTTCTCCGGGTGACATATTCTCACCACCACGCACGATTACATCGTCAGCACGCCCGGAAAGATACAGATAGCCATGATCATCCAGATAGCCGGCATCACGTGTGGGGAACCAGCCGTCATCATCGAGTACGCTGCGCCCGTCGTACTCCCCGGAGACCTGGGGTCCGCGAACATATATTTCACCTGCGTCCCAGGGACCTAAGGGTTTGCCTTTCTCGTCACGAATTTCCAGCTCAAGTGAAGGTAGTGGTTTGCCCACAGAGCCAAGACGCGCATGCACTGCGACGTCATCGTGATCAACGTGATCAACCGCAGTTCGATGATCCTCAGGACCAAGCAGGGTAATTGTTGAACTGGTCTCGGTAAGGCCATAGGCATTAGTAAAATTGACGTTGGGGAATAACTTCAGTGCCTGTTCGATCACTGGCACGGGCATCTTGCCGCCACCGTAGGCGATAGACGCCAGAGAACTCAGGCTTGAGAGTTCAATGTCTGATGCTTCCAGTTCGTCAATAATGCGCGTCAACATCGTCGGAACCACAAACGCGCTGGTAACGCCTTCCTGCGCGCACAGATTCAACCATTCAAAAGGGTTAAAGGTGGGCAGTTGTACAATTTGTCGACAGGCGTAAATGGAACTCATCACCGCCGAGATGCCAGCGATATGATAGGGCGGCACAGAGACTAACGTGGCTTCTTCTTCACCTGCTCCCATAAACTCCACTGAGCCAAGGATATAGGACACCAGATGTTCGTGTCTTAAGATCGCTGCCTTGGGGGTGCCCGTGGTACCGCTGGTAAAAAGTTGTACGGCAACTGCTGAAGGATCTTCGTTCCAGGTGACCTCCATCTCATCACCGCTAAATACATCGCTCATGAACTCACTGGTTGATTGCGTCACCCAGTGTTCAGGAGAGTGATCGGTCTCCTTTGGTCCAAGGATCAGATATGCAGGGTCAATTCGTTCCAGCAGCGGAATAATTTGTTCATCGCTGAGTCGGTAGTTAATTGGTACATAGGGGATGCCTGCCATGGCAGCACCCATGAGTGCTATCGGTACGGCGGGGCTCGACTCGTCAATCAGCGTTACATATTCACACTGGGCTGTTGAGAATCTATAGGCAGCACGCTTGGCTGCGCCATAGAGTTCCGCGTAGGTATGATGCGTACCTTCATGGGTCAGCGCTCGACGATCGCCGCAGGCTTCCGCGGCCATCTGGAGGAAAAGGGCAATATTCATGGGCTAGTCAGAGGAAGGTAGCTTCTTGGTGTCCTTGGTCATCAACTCGTCGCCGTTATAGTAGATGGAACCGTCGCCACTCTTTACGCAAAGGACCTCAACGGATTCTGCTTCATTGACGTAACGTTTACCGATTAGGCAGCCATCCATCTGGTCAGGGTTGGCCTCTGCCGACTCCGGCGCTTCAGCCATAGCAACACCGCCACAGGTCAGATCATCGCCTTCGGTTGCTTTGATGACCATGATTTCCGCCTCGCAGACGGCGCTCTTGAGTCGCAATCCAGGTTTTAGCATCTTGGTTATTCCTTCTTATTAGCTATCACGATATTGACGGGTTTCCGTCCGAGTTCCGCATTATACGGACATACTGGACAAGACTCACGTGCTTCAATACAGTCGCTAATACAGCCTTAAATACAGTCAAACCCTGGGCTTCCAATTACCTTCGAAGGTTGAAAAATGAATCAGTGGCAAATCGGCAACGTAAAGATAACCCGCATTGTAGAGATGGAAGTAGCGGGGGGTTCCCGCTTTATTCTCCCGGATGCCACGCGGGATGCGTGTAAGCCGCTGTCATGGATGAATCCCCACTTTATGGATGATGAGGGTAATCTCATCATGAGCATCCATGCCCTGGTGGTAGATACCGGGTCCCGTCGTATCCTGGTGGATACCTGCATCGGCAACGACAAGCAGCGCTCCATCCCCAACTGGACCAATCTGCAAACCAGTTTTCTCGAAGACCTGGAGGCAGCCGGATACCCTCGGGAAAGTATCGATACTGTGTTGTGCACACATCTTCACGTAGATCATGTGGGCTGGAATACCATGTTGGTAGATGGTGAATGGATACCAACATTTAGCAATGCACGTTACCTGGTTGCTGAACAGGAGTTTAACTACTGGGATGGCGAAGGAGCGGACGACGAACTGAATCGAGGCATTATGGACGACTCTGTTCGACCAATTGTTGATGCGGGACTGATGGATTTCGTGAGCCTGGACCATCAGGTGTGCGAGGAGATCTGTCTGGAACCCACCCCTGGGCATACCCCCGGGCATGTCAGTGTGCACATTAATTCCAACGGCGAGGAGGCGCTTATCACCGGCGACTCATTTCATCATCCCTGTCAGATGACGCGAGTGGACTGGTGTAGCAGTGCGGACTACGATCCTGTGCAGGCGCAGGCAACCCGCGAGAAATTACTCAAGCGCTATGCGGATGCAGACGTGCTGGTAATCGGCACTCACTTTGCCACACCTACGGCTGGTTGGATTAAGCCTTTGGAGGAAGGTGGCTACTACCTGGAGGTTTAGCAAATGGCCGCTTTAGACGGACTAAGAATTCTTGATTTAAGCCAGTACGAGGCGGGTACATCCTGCACCCAGGCGCTGGCATGGCTGGGGGCGGATGTGGTCAAGGTCGAACCTCCCCAATATGGTGATCCTGGTCGGGGCGTGATGCGTACGTCGGCGGAAACGGATTACGCGCCTTATTTCATAGCCTGGAATGCCAACAAACGCAGCGTTGGCCTGGATCTTCGCACCGAGCGTGGTCGAAATCTGTTGCTGGAGTTGGCGCCGAAATACGACGTATTTGTGGAAAACTACGGGCCCGGTGTTGTCGAGAAACTGAACATCGACTACGAAGCAATGAAAGCGGTGAATCCGGGCCTCATCTATGTGAGCATCAAGGGCTTCGGGAACTCCGGTCCGTGGGCGGGGTATCGCAGCCTGGATATGGTGGCCCAGGCAACCGGTGGCGCCTTCTCCGTCACCGGCGAGCCGGATGGCCCGCCCATGATGCCGGGCCCCACGACTGGTGACTCTGGTACCGGCGTACAAACAGCAATGGCGATTCTTGCGGCATACATACAGAAGCTACGCACGGGAGAGGGTCAGGAGATTGAGATATCGATGCAGGAAGCGGTAACCTACTACTGCCGAACCCGGGCGATGGGTTACAGCGATCTTGGCAAGACGGTGACCGCTCGTAGTGGCAATCAGGGTACAGGACCACCGGTGGACCTATACCCCTGCAAACCGTTTGGGCCAAACGATTATATTTACCTTATGCCCGTCAACGAGGACCACTGGAGCGCGCTCTGCGCGATCATTGATCGCCCGGAGCTATCTATTGATCCGCGGTTCGAAACCATGGCGGCGCGATCACAGAACGGTGAAGCGCTGTACCAGGAAATCACTGACTGGTGCAGCGATCGCACCAAGTACGAAGCGATGGAAACGATTGCCGGGGCTGGTGTGTCCTGCGGTGCTGTTCTTGATTCCGTCGAACTGCACACCCACCCCCATCTGGTCGAACGTGGATTTGTGCATGAACTCGACCTGCCCGTGCATGGCAAGGTTCGACTACTTGGTTTTGCACCCAGACTGTCGGCTTCGCACGTGGAGATGAAAGCGCCGCCTCGTTTGGGAGAGCATACCGATGAGGTTCTGATGGAGGATCTTGGATTAAATCAAGCGGAACTGAAAGATCTGCTGGATGCTGGGGTGATTGGCGACAAGGGTCGGTTCTCCAGCTAGCGGTCATCATCCAATCGACGTATTTCTGGTGGCTCGCCGGTTGTCCCTTTCGTTAGTCCCGTCAACGGAGGATTGCGCCCCAGCGTCTTTGGAAACCGTTTACTCATTTCCGGTCCCGCCGCGACTAATCCGCCATCTACAACGATAGATTCCCCGGTCATAAATTCCGCATCGTCAGAGGCGAGAAATAGCGTGGTTGCGGCGACATGTTCTGGCTGGCCGTGATCTGGCCAGGGTTGTGTGGTTTTTGCCTGCTCGATGGTTGCTTCAGTTTTACCGCCATCCGCCAGCGGAGTCACGATAAATCCCGGACAGACACAGTTGACGCGAATTCTGTGCGGCGCCAGATCGATTGCTGCCGATTTGGTCAGGTTTAGCACGGCGGCTTTTGCCGCAGAGTAAATCGCCGGGGCTGCATCACCACTGAGTGCAGCGATGGATGAGGTGTTGATGATCGACCCACCTTCATTCCGGGCAATCATCACCCGGGCCGCATGCTTCATGCCGAGAAAGACGCCCTTGGCGAGAACATCGAAGGTGTAGTCCCAGGCTTCGGTGGTGATCTCCGTTAACGGACCAACGGCACCGCCGACCCCCGCATTGTTGAAAACCACGTCGAGACGTCCAAATTTCGAGCAGGCGTTTTCGATCATGGCAATGATGTCGGATTCCTGCGCAACATCGGTTTTAATGAAACTGATGCAGTCACCCTGTCCATTGTCGGTGACTTCCTGGACGGTTCGTAAACCGTTGGCCTCGTTGAAATCGGCAACTACCACCGCGGCGCCTTCGTCCAGAAACCGACGGACTGTTGCAAGCCCAATACCACTCGCGCCGCCTGTTACCACAGCAACCTTGCCTGCTAATCTCATTTGGTATTCCTTATAGTGGTCAACCCAGCTGTTTACCGAGAAAGCTGAGTACTTTTTCCCATGCGTCTTCCGCCTGGGATTTACGAAACCGGTCTTCGTTGGTGAAGTCCTGAAACCCGTGACCAGCACCATCGTACCGATGAAATTCCGCAGGTACCCCCGCTGCATTTAACGCGGCTTCGTAGTCGTACACATCATCTGGTGAAGGGCTCTGATCGTCGTTACCGAAAATACCCAGAACCGGGCAGGGGATGTTGCCCGCCAGTTCGATGGGGGGTGGTGCGCCATCGGCAAAGGAAACCTTGATGCGACCACCGTAAATAACTGCACAGGCTTTGAAGTTTGGATTGTGACAACACCCCAGCCATGAGACCCGGCCACCCCAACAGTGACCGAGAATGCCAATGCGATTCTCATCCACGTTGTCTCTTCCTGCCAGGAAGTTAAACGCAGCATCGAGATCGGCCACGGTCCAGTCATCTCGGAACTGTTCGACCTTGACCGACCGCTCCTCATCTTCCGGCCACCAGTGAAAGATAAAAGGCATAACGCAGACATAACCTGCAGCGGCATAGCGTTCACCTACTTTGAGCGTGAAGGGATCTTTCTCTAGTCCTTCATGGGCGACGGGTAAATGTTGCGCGATGATTAAACCGGGATGGGGGCCGTCACCTTCGGGTTCGAAGATGAGGGTGTGCATGGCATTGCCCTGCACATCCAGCGAAGTTGATTCGTACATGTTCAGTTCCCCCTGCGAGTGGAAAGGGAAATAATACACCATAGCGCGCCCGCCAAAGTGCGACCGGCCAGTTGATACATCAGGGAATCTGTCTCATGCTCTCATGTCCCACTGGAAGGAGGTTGAAATGACCCTGCGATATTCGATGTTCCTCACCCTTATTCTTTCCTTGCCTGTAAATGCGCAGGATAAGGAAAAGCCCCAAGATGACCCGGACATAGATATGAGTATGGTCAAGCTTGTTGGCACGACCGCCCATGAGCCAATCAATGAAATGAGTGGCATCGTAAAGAGCCGCAGGTACCCCGATGTGTATTGGGTGAACAACGATAGTGGTGATATCGCGCGTATTTTCGCCATACGGAAAAGCGGTGAGGTGGTCATAGGTGACCTAATGGCTAACGCATTCCATGGCGCGATACCGGAGGAGGGTAAGGAACCCTGGCCCGGCACTGAAGTACTGCTAGCCAATAATCAGGACTGGGAAGACATCGCGATTGATGATGAAAAGATTTATATCGCAGATCTCGGTAACAACGGCAACTATCGAAGAGACATGGGTGTTTATGTTCTATACGAACCAAACCCGGAAGAAGTCATCCGTTCTCGCGTGCTCAACTTCATTCCTGTTAGATACCCGGACCAGGAAGACTACCCCGGGGAACGCTGGCACTTTGATAGCGAAGGCATGTTTATGGCGGATGGCAAACTGTATTTCGTGACCAAGCACCGAGCGGGTGGACACACGGAATGGGACCCGAGCGCCAATCTATACCGGCTGGATACGTTTAAGACCTCAGAAGCGAATGTACTCAAGAAAGTCGACCGCAACGAGAATATAAATGTTGCGACAGGTGCGGATCTGTCTCCAGATGGTAAACATCTGGCAATTGTTACTTACAGTGCATTGTGGATATTCGAGGCGCCCACGTACGTCAGTAAGTGGTTGTCTGGCAAGTCTCGTATGCTCCCATTGGAATGGTCCGTGACATAGCAGGCAGAGGCGGTGTGTTGGGCGGAAGATGAAACAATTCTTGTCACCAACGAGCAGAGACAGATTTTCGAAATCAAGCTGGCGGATATTCCGGAGAGCGAGAAGCAGTAGGTGGCGTTACTAGTCCAGTGAAAACACGACGATCCGGTCCTCATGGGATTCTCGTGGGGAGCGATGCTAAGCCTTGCTTATGCTGCTAAGTATTCTGAGTCGGTTGCTGCGATAGTCTTAGTGTGACACTGACCCTCACCCTGGTGAGCAATCAGAGATTCGCTTCTGCCCCATATTCCTCACCTTGAATATCAAGAACTTGAAAATTGCGGCCACTATCCGTGGCTTCAGCGATATGCCAAAGAAAAATTTCTTAGTTTGGCCACGGACTGGATGAAGTCTCAGACCAACGAATTATGAAGATAAATGACGAGGGAGTAGTATCAGGAAATGAGAAAAAGGGATCGCTATGGGTATAAAGCAAACTGTTTCGCACTTGATGGCTGGGATCGTCTGTTTCGGTATTGGCTTCTGGCTGGGTTAGTCAGAGTCGACCGTTCAAAGCGCTAACAAGACGCAGCAACTCGAAGCGCAACTGGAACAAGTTATCAGTGAAAAGGAAGGTTTGGAAAAATCCTTGGCTTCAATTCAGTCGAAGGATCTCGCGGCCCAGGAATACCAGGCTGGAACGATCGCTAGTATCGAAAGTTCAGACAATGAACAAGCGAAAAAGAGCCAAGGGCCGGTGGGCGGGTTTCAAAAAGCGATGCTGGAAAACTTTGCGTCATCAGCTAGAAGCATGTGCCAAACGATGTTTGCTCAGATGATGAAGACCGATGAAGAAGCTGACGCCTTTGTTGTTGAGTATGTGGCGTATCAATCAGAGATTATGAATCGCCAGTTCGAATTGATGGGGGGTGGAGTGAATCTGGATGATCTTCCTGAAGACGAGAAAGCAGCATTAGTGGGAAAAATGAACGACTTCAGAAAGCACATGGAAGTCTCGCTGGAGGAACGGATGAGGAATCATTTTGGCGACAATTACGATCAGTTCGATGCCTATCATCAGTCGATCACGATGAGGCAAAAACTTCAGGGCTTCGACAAGTCACTTCATGATTCCTTGGGCGACTATGCGCGCGAAGAAACTATCCGCATCATGATGGAAGAAGAGAAATTGCTGAGTTTCCCGGAGCAGGAATTCAGCGTCGATGTGAAAGAGCGTCTTCGTGTCCAACTGGACCAAATGTCTTATGCAAAAGAATGGGAAGGCAATGTGCTTGCTCGGACGAGTGCCGTATTGACGAGCGGTGAGCAGGAAGATCTTGCGGCGGCTCTCGAAAAGGGCCGAAGACAACAAGAGCTTTTCCTACAGATGCAGGAACTACGCGTGGGTGAGTCGAAGGAGGACTCGGAGGAGGAGTAGTTTGGTATCTGGTCCGATTGTGCTTACTCAATAATCGCCTGCCGAATGGCATTAGCAACATCGTGATGCAACTCGGTCGACATTTGCTGAATCAAGATGACAGCAACCAAATCTTCTTTGGGGCCGGTCCACGAGGTAGCACCCATCGCCCCCAGCCAGCCAAATGCGCCTGCACTCCTTGCGCTTTTTGCTATCACAGGGTCAAGCGTTACCGCCACCGTAAAACCAAAGCCAAACCCTTTGTTTGTGCCTTTGGGCACGTAAAGGTCACCCACATGATTGCTGGCCATCCACTCAACAGTTCTTGGCCCCAGTAGCCGATTGCCAAACAGTGTGCCGCCGTTCAGCAGCATTTGCTCGAAATGCAGATAGTCCCATACAGAGCTGTTGAGACCCCATGACCCTGAAAATACGTAGTGTTGCCAGGTAGTCCGCGCCGACTGTTTTTAGCCAGAACGCGGCGGTGTTGTTCGCTCTCCGGGACATTCCAGTAGGTGTTTTTCATGTCCAGAGGTTTCAGTATGTTTTCATGAACGAATTCGTTAAACGGGGTCTCTGTGACAACCTCGATGATGCGAGCGACGATATCTAGTCCAATGGTCCCACTGTACGTCCAACGTGTCCCTGGTTGAAAATCCAGCAGACCGGCGGCGTATTTCGGAATCAACGTGGCAAGTGTCTCTCCTTCGCCCCGGTTCCACTCGATATTCGCAAGCGCACTACCAAGACCGTATCCGCCAATGCCGCCCGTATGCGTAAGCAAATCTTGAATGGTAAGAGGTCTATGGGTATCGATCAGGCGATGTTCAGGAATGTCATCGCGAGGTACATAACCCGGACTGATGTCTTCATCAGCGGGCACCTTCAACACGGCTACCTGGATACCTTCAAACTCGGGTATGTATTTTGATACGGGATCGGTTGCCTTAAAGAGACCCTGTTCAATCATCATCATTGCTGCAACACCAAGCACAGGCTTGGTAGATGGCCACATCTGGAACAGTGAATCTGTCGACATCGGGATGTCTTTTTCTACATTGGCCTTCCCGTGTGCTTGTAGATAGATGACCTGGCCCCGTCGCGCGACGCCAACCACTGCCCCTTGTACATTACCTGCATCGATGTGACGCTGGACCGCATCGGTAATCAGCTCCAGTCTCTCGCTAGACTTGCCGACATCTTCTGGCGTGCCCTTGGAAGTTCAGCAGCAAACGTGCCAAATGAAAATGAAGTGAGCGCGGCAAGTAGTAATGGCCTCATGAGTGGGCACCTCCATTCGAAGAAGCGGCCAGTCTACTGCGCATGTGCGAGTGCGTCACCCGTGGAATAAAAAGACTAGTGTAATTCGATAGTTGAATTCATAAGATTCTTCTATGCCACGCGGACGACCAGCAACAACAGATATTTTTACACCACGAGAGTGGCAGGTGCTGCTGCATCTTCGTCATGGGCTGACAAATGTGGAGATCGCGCATGAACTGGGCGTTTCATTGGCAGGAGCGAAATATCACGTGTCCGAGATTCTGTCGAAGCTGGGTGTGAAATCCAGAAAAGAAGCAGCTGAGTGGCACCCGCGATCGATACCCAACCCCGAGATGTTTGATTCGATGAATCGATCTCATCTTGAACGGCAACTCCTCGACAAGATGCAAATAACGGCGCCCATTCTTCATATCTATGACGGCGTAGACCGTTTCGTCTGCGAGCTGCCGGATTACCAATTCGCGGTTGTGGCGGATAATCCGACGGGCGTTGGGAAGAAGATTATCAGTCAAATTGCCACGCTGTTAGTCGAACTTCACAGTGCGCTGACCTCAGAACAAGCGATTGAACTGACCAAAGATGTCGAGATGTGGCCAGCGTCATCTGACTGGGTAAGAGAACGTCTGCCTCATGTCCTTAACGACCAGGGTCTGTTGTCTGAGCTTTATGATGTGATGGATCAGTATGATCAACTTGAAATTAAAAAATATGTACTTTGTCAGGGTGACCCGACCTTCCAAAACCTTGCGTTCAATGACGAGTTAGACTTGAACAATGAATCAGCTTATCCAGATGCGATAGTGCGTGCTGTTGAGCCGGAAGATTACCCGTCTATTCAGGCAATCTACGCCCAGCGCGGCACATACTTTGGCACGCTACAGTCGCCGTATCCGTCGCAGCCAATGTGGAAAGATCGTTTGGACGCACAACAACCAGGCTTTCGTGCGCTCGTCGCCTGTGTTGATGATGTACCTGTGGGGAATATCGGACTCTCGGTGATTGCCAATCCGCGTCGGCGACACGCCGCCCATGTTGGCATGGGCGTGCACGATGACTTCGCCGGTCGTGGCGTTGGGCAACTTCTGATGCAGGCGGCGCTTGACCTTGCTGATAACTGGCTCAATCTGTTGCGGGTTGAACTTACCGTCTTTAGTGATAACGAGCGCGCTGTTCGCCTGTACAAGCGAAGTGGCTTCGAAGTCGAAGGTACATTACGTAAATATGCGTTTCGTGATGGTGAATACGTTGATGCGTTTGCGATGGCGAGGTTTCGTCCGGATTGACGACGGTCACTATAAAAGCGCCTTATCCAGAATCATTGCGAGCAGTAGCAGAGGTAGATACAAAATGGAGTATCTGAACGTTTGCCGCGCCCGTTCGAAAGTGGGCTGCATATAAAAAGCGAAACTGAAGCCGACAAACAGAAAACCAAGCACGATGGCAGTTGGCAGGTAAATCCAACTGAACTGTTCAAGCTGAAGTGGTATCAGACTCACCGCGAAAAGGACGAGTGTGTTGCTGATGATGTGAAATCCGGTTCGCTTCCCTGTCTCGTCATTGAAAGAGAGCATTTTGAAACCGCCTTTCTGATAGTCCTCTTTATACATCCAGGAAAGCGCAAAGAAGTGGGGAAACTGCCAGAAGAAAAGTAATGCAAACAGCGACCACGCTTCTGGTCCAAGTGTTTCATTTGCAGCGGCCCACCCGATGAGTGGGGGCAGGGCACCAACCACAGATCCGGCCCAGGTATTGAGCACACTTTTTTGCTTCAATGGGGTGTAAATGAACAGGTAGGTGCCCCAGGTCAGAAAGCCGATGAACACGGCCATCCAGTTAACAGCGATAGTCAGGTAGGTGAACCCCATGATGGAAACGATGATGCCGAACACGCCAGCTTCGCTTCGCGTGAGTTTCTTTGATGGGATGGGACGATTCTGGGTCCTCTCCATCAAAGAGTCAGGCACGGCCTCGTACCATTGATTCAGACAATTCGCCGCGGCTCCAATAAGCGCCGTGCCAATTAGCACATGGGCCAGCATTGTTAGATCGGATGCCTCAGAGAGGGCTAGATAGAATCCGGTTCCACACGAAACCAGTACCATTAACAGCAGCCTTGGTTTCGTTAGCGCAATAAAATCCCCTGCAATACCAAGTATAGAGTTTTGCTGACCGATTTCGGCAAGGCGGCGTTTCATGGGATATAGTGTTCTGACCTTTGTGCAACTGCGTGAAGCATAACACTCATGAGTTATCTATAGGGCCTTCATGACTGCAATCGATGCCTTGGAACGAATCTGGTCTGCCATTGACTTGCCGCGGGAATCTCTGGCTCACGTGTCACTGCCAGAGGTGGCACCCATGTTACGGAGTTCGTTTCACGTCGGTGCTGCAGCGCAAACCAGCATTGGTACGGCGGCTCTGGCGGCGGCAGAGATCTGGTATCGGCGAACGGGGCAAAGGCAGCAAGTCAGTGTTGATATGCATGACGCTGAGTACGAGTGCACAGGTCACTTCACCATCGATGGTTTAACGCCGGAAGTCTGGGCTAAATTGTCGGGGCTTTACCCCTGTGGGAAAGGTTACGTCCGTATACACGCTAACTTTGATCACCATAGAGATGGTGTGCTGAGAATACTTGGCCTTCCAACGGGAGATGTAACGGAGCGAGACCAGGTTGAGAACGCGCTGTCTAAATGGGACGCCGAAGCGTTCGAAACAACTGCCTCGGAAGCTGGTCTTGTGGTTTCAAAGGTGAGGTCTTTTGACGAGTGGGATAAACATCCTCAGGCGCAAGCGCTGGCAAAGTTACCGTTACTTGCGGTCGATAAGATTGGTGATGCCGACGTGCAGCCTTTTTCAACAATATTAGAAGACGCGCTGCCACTCGCTGGCGTTCGGGTACTCGACCTGACACGCATTCTTGCCGGGCCGACCTGTGGTCGTGTACTCGCTGCCTATGGTGCCGAGGTGATGCTGGTTAACTCTCCCAACTTGCCGAACATTGATAACGTCGTCGATACCAGCCGTGGCAAGTTGTCGGCGCTGATTGACCTCGAGACGGAGCAGGGTAGGAATCAGCTACACCAACTTCTAAGAGAAGCGGATGTAATTGTGCAGGGTTACCGACCAGGGGGCCTGGAACGATTCGGTTTTGGTGTGGAGGCCCTGGCCGAGCGCTACCCGGGTTTGGTTTATGTTGCATTGAGTGCCTATAGCCATGAAGGCCCCTGGGCGGGAAAGCGGGGTTTCGATTCTCTGGTGCAGACGGCAACCGGATTCAATCATGCCGAAGCGGAAGCTGCCTCCAGCGACACTCCTAAGGCGCTACCGGTACAAATTCTCGACTATGCGAGCGGTTTTTTTATGGCGTATGCCGCACAAGCCGCGCTATTGAAAAGAGCCAGTGAAGGTGGAAGTTGGCATGTTCGTGTGTCTCTGGCGCAGACGGCACGGTGGCTCAACAGTTTGGGAAGGATTGAGTACAACCATCAAACTCAGAACATCTCCTACGATGATGTCTTGCGAACCTATGAATCCGGTTACGGCGTTTTAAGGTCCGCACCTCATGCGGCTAGGTTTTCCGTTTCGCAGGTTGATCAGGCCAGACCTTCCGTGGCAACGGGAACGAACGAACCGGTCTGGCCCTAGGGCGGTGGAACGCCTAAATCCTTACAGGTTGTTTTGACTAATAGATCGTTGATTTCTCTGTGTCTTGGAATCGCAGATCTTCGATCCGAAACCCTGCGGCTTTTTTAAGGGGCTTCTTAGAAAACTGCCGATGCTGCTCGGAAGTAAAGGCCAGTGCCATGCCGACGATCTGTTCGTTCCGTTCGGCAAAGGTAATGTTCTCGTAGGAATAACTGTGGTTCGTGAAGGGGAAGGGGGTGGCGACAATGTGCGCCATCCGTCTACCCATCCAGAAACGATTGAATCCTTGCGCCGCCTGATCGAGATAACCAGCGCACACCAGTCCTTCTTCATGGGTGGGCCTCGCGTCACGCAGAACGATGGAATTCATACTATCGTGCGGTAATACCCTTCTGCACTTGCAGTGTTCGTTCAGCAAGTTCGGACATCTTGATCTCTTCGAAACCGAATACCTTGGGTCTGATCGTGTCATTAAGTGGCGCAACCAGAGTTGAGTTCAACCCTTTGGCGCCGCTCGCAGCACCGACGATGGAACCACAGGTCGCACCGTTACAGTCGGTGTCCCAGGCACCCTCGACGGATACGCAGATAGATTTGTGGAAGTCCATTTGACCGTAAAGCATCGCGCCCACAACGACCAGTGCATTGTTAACCGTGTGTACCGGGCTTAAGTCACCGTAGTGCTCCTGAACCCAGTCCATATAGGTATGGAAGTCGTCGGTCTGTTCAGCTTTCTCAAGGGCAGCATTCACGGCCTCCGAGAGGCGGCAGTTTTTAGGGATCTCCGAGAGACCAATCTTGGTCAGTTCGACCGGATCATGCACAAGAAAAGCACTCGCCATAATGGCGGCGAACATCATCTCGCCGTAGATGCCGTTGGCTCTGTGAGTCCAGTGTGCATCGCGCCATGCGAAGTCAGCGGCGAGTTCTGGATGACCGGCGCAGGCGTATCCCCACCCGTCGGCTCGAATCTGGGCACCAATCCACTCACGATAAGGATTGCGATGCGTGCTGGTGAAATCCGGTGTCACCCAATCGGCTTTCACTCTTCCCATAAGCGAAGTTCGGGGGACCGCAAGGTTGTAGTTTAGGATCGCCTGGGTTTCTGCTGTGCAGATGGCGTTATAGGGCAGACAGTTGTTCCAGGCATTGGCGACATCTTTCCACGTGAAGTCGGCGCCATGCTTTTCAAGAACGTGTAATGCGATGAGTGTGTAGTGAATGTCATCGTCCGGTTCCATAAAGGCGATGTTCTCGCGCTGGGATAATTCACAGGGAAGTTTGATCTCGTCTTCAGCCTCGGCGCCGCTGAAATAGAAATCGAGCGGCCAGTGTCCGCGATTTTCAAGATAGGTGCGGATAGTCTGCCGTCCATCCATTCCCTTTGCACCGCGCATGCCTACACCTTCTACGGGTTTGCCCAGAGCGCAGCCACAGGCGCGTCCTGTCCAGGCGCCATGCAGGCGGTCGAGTATCTCGTCATTGTTAACGTCGCCTAGTTTGCGGGGGCCGTCCGGGCGTTCGCGCCGAATCTCTTCAAGATCATTGGGCTGTACGTAGTTGAAGTCAGCGGACTTTGGCAATGCTTCGAGTTCGTCGAAGATGGGGTCGATGAGTACGATGTTCATCGCGTCTTTTTCATCTATCGCAGCGACCTTCTCCTTGATGCTGTCGGGCACCGGATGCCCCTCATATTCCCGTTGGTTTAATTCCTCCTGAACTAAACCGAGTGGCGTACTCCATCCTGTATACATCTTTGACCCTCTTTCTAATTGACGGAGTCGATCATGCTTGAAACGCCCGCGATCGTCCAGGCGTCGTCCAGTTTACCTGCCAGCAATAGATGGTTTTCCCTTTCACCCGTATCAAAAGCCACGGCCGCAGAAACAAGGGCACCACTGTCGCTGGTTTGCAGGGCCTGGCAAATTGATGCGGTCAGCTTTCTGTCTGGTGCGTTATCCAGGAGCGTCTGCATTTCTGCCGCATCATTGATGACGGTAACCTCGCCAACACCGACCATGACAAAGGGAAAGCGGCACAGGCTAATGCGTGTCGCATCATCATCTGCCTTCATGGCGTCCACATACTGCTCTACAAGCCCCTCACACTTTCTGCCCACCGCTTCGTTAGGCCCGTCAAAAGACTGCACGCTAAAGCGTCCCTGAATACCCCAGAAGTCTTTGGGCTTCGTCATAATATAGGTGACGCGATTAGTTCGAATCGGTTCGCCATCCTTGTTATATCGGGTCCAGCCACCTAACAGATGAACTTTGTCGGCAGATTCATGAAAGCGGACTGGTTGGCGTCCCTTGGTTCCCACCCAGCCGGTTGCTTCCCTTTCAGTCCAGTCTGCTTCTGCTGCGTATTCTTCCGGTGTTTCCACAAAGAAGGAGGTGGACTTGGCATCCATACCCTCCAGCTTGGTCGTTGGCGTGATGCGCACGTGAGGGTAACTGTTTACGGCCGCCCATGCTTCTCCATCCTTTGCCTTGTCGGCGCGAAAGAATCCGAAGTAGGCATCTTCGGGTGAATCAAAGTGACGGGGAAGGTCGCCCATTGGAAATGCTCCTGCTATTGAATCATCAGTACCCATAAAGGACGTCTAACGATGTTAGTACCTCAGCATCATGCACCTTTGAGGTGCATGCCTCGTTTAACGTCTATTCCGGGGACAGTGTACTTAATTAACCGGTAAGCCGTCTCATTATCAATTGAAGACCTGGATAGTTAAGTACACTGTCCCCCAAATTAGAATAATTAAGTACACTGTCCCCGGAATTAGAATAAGGAGTAAGCAGCTTGCTTGAATTGGGCGTCATCGCGGACGACCTGACAGGTGGCATGATGGTGGCGAGTCTTCTGGAACAGGAAGGTGTTCGTTGCCCGCTGGTAACCTCGGTTGAAGCGCTTGCCAACCTCGATAAAGACGCAGAGGCTGTTGTCATTGGTCGCAAGATTCGTTTGGCCCCGCCTGAAGACGCTGTTGCTGAGGTGCGCCGCATTGGTGAAGCGTTGCTCGCCAAAGAAACCAGGCGCCTTTATTACAAATACAGTGCGCTCTTTATGTCGACCGATCAGGGCAACATAGGCCCAGCCTCGGAAGTGTTGGTGGAACTAACCGGCGCCGACCACGTGCTCTTTTGTACCAGATGGGCTGGCTGTACCGTGTATATGGGACGGGCGTTTGTAAATAGCGCGATGCTGCACGAGTCGGGAGCCAGTCGTGATCCGGCCACACCCATGACGAATTCCAATCTGGTCGAAGTCCTGCAAGCGCAGAGCAAGGTCAAGGTGGGATCACTGCCGTTTCGAGTGATTCGTGGAGAAAAATCTCAAGCAGAACAATATCTGAGAGAACAGATCAATGAAGGAACATCGTTTTTTATTGCCGATGGCATCGATGATATTCCTGATGTAGAGAACGTCGCTCGACTATCTGTTGATACGCCACTTTCAGCAGGTGCAGACGGCTTGCCCATCTATCTTGCTCGCGCCTGGCAACAGGGCAATAGAAAAAGTGAGCCTTCCACGTTATTGCCACCCGCGCCTGGTTATGCAGCGGTACTAGCCGCTAGCTGTAGTGGCAAAACCAACCGTCAGCTAAAGCTGTTTGAAGAAAAGTACCCGCTTTACCGGGTAGATTTGCTTGAGGCAGCAAAGGCACCTGACATGATTGACGAAATAGTCAGTTGGGCATCCGGCAAACTCGAAGCGGGCCCGGTGGGTATCTCGACGACGATGGATGCCGATGGCGTTGAACGGGTTCAGGCAGTGCTAGGGAGGCAGGGTGCTGCGGACCTGGCTGAAGATATATTAGGAAAAGTGACCAAACGACTACATGAAATAGGTGTTCGCAAATTTGTCGTGGCCGGGGGCGAAACGTCCGGAAAGGTCATCGATACTCTGGGTATTAATCAACTTCAGGTGTCAGCTTTTGACACGCTTGGTGGTGGCTACTGTCATGCAGCAGGGTCCGACCCGGTATCTCTGGTGACAAAAGCCGGTGGCCAGGGGCAGGAAAACTTTTTTGAGGAAGCGCTGGAACGAATGCGCGCCGCTGATGCGCAAGGCAATAAGTAGGAAAACATATGGCAAGTCGCAATCCTGAAAAGCCGAATCTCATCTTTATTCTGTCCGATGACCAGGGTGCCTGGGCCATGGGGTGTGCGGGTAACAACGAGATCAGATCACCCAACCTCGACCGACTGGCTCGCGAAGGTATCCGTTTCGAGAATTTCTTTTGCGCTTCTCCGGTTTGCTCACCTGCGAGGGCCTCCATTCTCACCGGTCGGATTCCGTCTCAACATGGGGTGCACGACTTTATCAGCATGCCGCACGATCAACAGGGCGCACCTAAGCCTGGTCGCACTGGAAACAGCATTCAGTTTCTTGAGGACATGACCTGTTACCCAGAGCTGCTGGCGGAACTTGGCTATGACACCTGCCTTTCCGGTAAGTGGCACCTGGGAGATAGTCGGGAACCTCGCTGCGGTTTCAAAGACTGGTATCCCATGCCCTATGGGCAGTGCAGCTATATAGATGTGCCCATGGTGGTGGATGGTGAGTATTCTCATATCGAGAATACCTATGCCACGGATCTCTTTACCGACAATGCCCTGAAATATCTGGATGATCAGGTCGATCAAGAGGCGCCGTTCTGTCTCAATGTGACCTACACTGCGCCACATAAACCGTGGGGTAGGGAGCATCACCCGGAAGAGATCTGGGATGACTACTACAACAACTGTCCTTTTGAATCGACACCCGGCCCGGATGAACCACTAGCTCCGGGTTTCCAGCGTTACAACTTTCTGGCACCCGGTGATGCGGCCGAGCGAAGCAAAACGCCGGACGCTGAACTGCGCCGGCAGGATCTGGCCGGTTATTTTGCGTCGATAGAAGCGATGGACAACAACATTAGGCGGCTGCTCGATTGGCTTGAGGCGAACGACCTGCGCAGTAATACACTGATCGTATTTATGGGTGATAACGGCATGAACACCGGGCATCATGGTATTTGGGGCAAGGGAAATGGCACCTGGCCGCAGAATCTGTTTGATACCAGCGTTAAGGTGCCCTGCATTATCAGCCGGCCGGGTCACGTTCCTGAAAATGAAGTCAGTAAGACGTTGCTCAGTCAATATGACTGGCTGCCGACGGTGATCGACTATGCCGGCAGCAATGAGCGTGTGCCGGATGGTTTGCCTGGTCGATCGTTCGCCCCGTTGCTTAGGGGAGATGACATGGGGGAAAGAGAGAGCATTTTCGTGTTTGATGAGTATGGCCCCGTACGCATGATCCGCTCGAAGGAATGGAAACTGATCTGGCGCTATCCGGCGGGTGCCCATGAACTCTATAACGTGATTGAAGATCCCGATGAACGTGTGAATCTTTTCAATAAACCCGGACTCGCCAGTCTTATCGCGGGCCTGCGTAGTGAACTGGATGAATGGTATGCGACCTATGTAGACCCTGACATAGACGGCAGCAAACTGCCCATTACGGGCTATGGCCAGCGGGATCGGGCAACCGAGTCAGCGGCATTTAATTACCGGTGGCAGATGAAAGATCCTGAGGTTTGAGCCGTCGGGCGCGTCTTTTATATCATGCGGAACTAGACAGGAAAATTATTGGATACTCGACTACAAGAAGAAGGGGTAAGTAACCCCTATGACCTCGCAGACAAATCCTACCTTGATGAAGCCTGTGAGGTCGTAACCGAACTCAAGGCCCGACAACGCATGCAGAATGTGATGGCACGCGAAACCGGCACCGAAAACAAACATCCCAACCCCTTGATCGACAGACACATGGATGTCGATGTCATCAAGAATTTGTTCTTCGATGACAAGGTGCAGGAAGTGATTGCTGAAAACCTTGGTACGGACTTGTTCGTCTGGCGCACCAACTTTTTCGTCAAAAAAGAAGGCACTGGCGACAACAAGTGGCATCACGACCGGCATTTCGAAAATGGCGACGATCCGATCAACATTTACGACACCAGTAATCACTTTACGTTTCTGGTCGCGCTGACAGATATTGATATGAATGCGGGCAGAATCGAATTTATGAAAGGAACGCACCAGCCCATCGAAGGTTTTGACAGGGACATCCCGCGCCACTTTAATGAGACGCTCGAAATTGTTGAAGACCGGGTAACGCCTTTGTTGTTCAAACGGGGTCAGTTCGTGGTGTTTCACTCCTCCTTACTGCATCGCAGTCTGGCTTTTGGCGAAGGTGAGGGCAGAATATCCATGGCGGCAAGACTCGCCAAAAAGGGCACGAAATTCCCGGATGATGGCGTACCGAATCCGGCGGGCGGCGCGCAAGCTGCGGCGGAACCCACCGTGCATTACCGGCAAACCGGGATCCTGCCGATTAACTAGTTTCTGTCCATAAATGCCTGATTTTGCGCAAGGAGAAGCGACATTCCAAAGGAAATTGTTAAGAAAACAATTGCTTGTAAAGAAACTAGAGGCACGATGTTGAGTTTCCGGACAAGTACCAACTAGAAGAGCAATGCTATATTCGCGCGAATTCAGAAGAGTGATTTATGGATCCGCGCCTACAAGATGAAGGGTTAAGCGATACCTATCAACTCGCAGATCAATCCACTCTGGATGAGGCCTGCAAGGTCGTCTCCAAATTAAACACAGGTGCACGAGCCCTTATGGACAGGCACCTGGACGTTCCCGTCATCAAAGACCTGTTTTTCGATAAGAAACTGCAAGCCGTCGTTGCCGAAAACTTTGGTACGGATCTTTTCTTGTGGCGCAGTAACTTTTTCGCGAAAGGCGAGGGCTGCCCACAAATATCCTGGCATCACGACCGTCATTTTGAGGACGGTGAATCACCGATTGATATCTACAATACCGATAACCACTTTAGTATTTTGATCGCACTGACGGATATCGATCGTGAAGCGGGTGGAGTTGAATATATGAAAGGAACCCAACAGCGGGTAGAAGGTTTTGACAGAGATTTGCCGCGCCACATTGGTGACACGCCAGAAATCGTTGCCGGCAGAGTCACCGAACTGCCGCTAAAAAGGGGTGAGTTCGTTGTGTTTTATTCATCATTACTGCATCGGAGCCTCGCGTTTGGTGAAGGTGAGGGCAGAATCTCCATGGTGGGCAGGCTGGCGAGGCAAGGTACCCGGTTTCCGGAAGTAGGCGCTCAAAATCCGGCTGGTGGCGCACAGACTGAAGCGGAGCCCATCGCCAAATTTAAGGAATCCAGCAAAATTCCATTTAACTAAAGCGTACGGGCATCAATATGGGTGTAGAATCCCAGAGGCACGTATCCAAATAATGCACATTCCAACTCAATAAGGGGGGTTAGACGATGGGCACTTTAGTTACATATCCGCGAGAAAAGCACGCAGACGGTAAACCGATAGAGCGCTGGGAAATTAAGGAAGAGCTGGATCGGGAGATTTTTGCCAGGCGACTGCTCGAAAATGTCCGCAACTGGATCGACAGTGACGAGGACGTAATTCAAAGTATGGGCATGCCGAACCCACCGGCGCCAGAGTTCATGCAAGAAGAACTTGAAGCCAAAGCAGCGGCAGGTGAAGGCACCTTCGGCCACAGCACTATCATTGAGCCAGCGGACCTGGATCTGTATCGCGGGTATCTCTATCCGCCGTTACGCATGCCGGAGAAACCACAGGTCATGGTGTCTTACTGGGACATGAACAAGGAACCGGTAAACTTCATGGAAGGCCGCATCATGATTAAGGCGCTGTGCCCCGATGGCATCGAGTCCTGGTTGACGATCAATATTCCAGTACCGAATTTTTATACAGCCCTTGAAGGCAACGCCTGGGGATGGCCTAAATACGTCGCCGATGAGATGACGGTAACCAAGGAACATTCCGAGGTTATTTACGAAGGCAAACCAAGCCTCACGCTCGACTTCACGCCGGGTGGTGTCGACGATGCGACCATTGCCCAACTGAAGGAACAAGGCACTGAAGGCGGCAACACGGTTTCCTTCCACATGGCGACGGGAACGACACCGCATATGACGTTGCTTCGTCAGGGCACGGGACCCAATAAGGGCCGAGGCGGTTATGTTGCCGAATGGGAAGCGGGCATGATTAGAACCTGGGGCAGGCCAGAGGACAAGTGGTCTGGACTCTTACCTGAAGATTGCGTCACGCCCGGGTTTTGGCAGCGCACCGTAGCTAAGGGCGGCCCTGGTGGTGGCGCCATGTACAAGGTCAAGAGCTTACAAGTTAAGTAGGCTTAAGTATTTCGATGACCTTTCGCCCCTTTCGCAGGAAGGGGGTCGGCCTGCACGACCCCCGTCGACCTCGCGGCGCTGTTCACGGCGTGCTCGTTCTGTTTTGCACGCTCGTGCTTGTTACGCCCTCTCTATGGTCACGTGAACCAAGCCACGGTTACTCCTACTTTGGTGACCTGAAGTATCCCGCGGACGTGCCTCATCTGGGTTATGTGAACCCTGATGCGCCCAAGGGGGGGCGCTTGAACATGAGCGGGATTGGTACCTTTACCAACCTGAATGCCTATGCGGACAAGGGGAACTTTACCGTGTGGATTGACCCCAGATGGGGTTTGGGCTCGCTCATCCATGACCCGTTGATGCGCAAATCAGAAGACGAACTATCCACGTACTACTGCTGGCTCGCAGAGAGTATTGAGGTTGCCGATGACTACAGCTGGGTAAAGTACAAGCTACGTGAGAACGCCTATTGGCATGATGGTCGCCCAATAACGATAGAAGATGTGGTATGGACCTACAACGCGATTATGCGCGACGGTTCGATCAGGTGGAGGCAACTGTACAGGGATATAGAAAGCATCGAACAGATTGACGAGTGGTCATTCAAGTTTCATTTTAGTGATTCGGCAGAAAAGAATCCCCAGGTTGTCATCAACACCGCGGCCTTCGCGCCGCAACCCAAACACTATTGGGAGAACAGGGCATTTGATGAAACGACCATGGAGATCCCGCTGACCAATGGTCCCTATCGAATTGAGTCGATTCAGGCCGGATATAAGATAGTGTTTGAGCGAGTCAAGGATTACTGGGCCAGGGATCTCGATCTTGCGGTGGGCCACTTCAATTTTGATCACATAGAACTTACCTACTTTTTTGACAAGAAAGTGATGCTGCAGGCATTACACGCTGGAGAAATCGATTGGTGGTTTGAAGAGAACGAAAAGGATTTCGCCACGGCGTATGATTTCCAGGGATACCATGAGGGTCGCTTCAAGAAAGAGACCTACACCATGGGGTTCGCTTATGGCATGCATTTTGGTGTTGTCTTGAATACCCGCAGGCCGCCCCTGGATGACATCGTTGTTCGAGAAGCGCTGGCGCTTGCTTATAACTTTGAATGGGCCAATCGTGTTTTCTGGCACAGTGGCATGGACCGCAATAACAGCTATTTCATCTGCTCAGATTTGCGCGCGGAGGGATTGCCCTCTGCCGAGGAGGTGGCGCTATTGGAACCGTTTCGCGATCAAATTCCTGAACGGGTATTCACTGACCCCGTGGCGCTGCCCGCGAGCGTGGGTTTTGGTCGGAATCGAGATGCGCTGCAGAGAGCGCACGAACTGCTCGAACAGGCCGGTTGGGTGATCAGAGATTTTGAACGCGTCAACGCGGAAACCGGTGAACCCATGGAATTTGATTTTGTGGTCAGCTCGCGCGACCACGAGCGGATGCTGGTTCCTTTCGTCGAGAATCTGCGTCGACTCGGTATTGATGGGGTGCTGCGCAGGGTGGAACCTACACTCATGACCAATCGCCTTCGTACCTACGACTATGATGCGACCATACGCAAAATCTACACATGGAAGTTACCGGTCGCCGCTGGTCTAAGAGGGAACTTTACCTCTCAGTATGCGGATTCGCCGAATATGCCCAATTACCCGGGTATCAAGAACCCCGCGATTGATTTTCTGGTGGAGAAAATTGCCCGTGTGGACACTGAGACAGAGATGAACACCGTGGGCCGCGCTCTGGATCGTGTGCTACTGCACAGTTACTACGTTATTCCTGATGGGCATCCGGTTGGACGCCACGTAACGCATTGGGACACCATCATGCATCCCCCGCTTGGCGCCGAAAATATGAACTGGCATGGTTTCCCCAACCTGTGGTGGCGCACTGAGGAAGTCGACAGGAAGTCAGCAGCGATGGACCCTACAGCGGATCAATAGTATCTTGCGCGCAACATTAGCGAATACCAACAGGGCACACATGGAAAATCTACAACTGAAATCACTGGTTACCGAAGACGGCTATTTAGAACTTCTGCTCGAAACCGCGGAAGTGCCCGAGCCGGGCGATGACGAAGTCGTCGTCGAAATGCACGCATCACCAATCAATCCATCAGATATGGGGATGCTCTTTGCTTTCGCAGATATGACGACGGCAGAAGCAGTAGGGGCGTCGGATAGTCCGATTATCAGGGCAAAGATACCCGAAGCCATGCATCCGTATGTGGCGCCAAGGGTTGGCAAGGCGCTAGCCTGCGGTAATGAGGGTGCTGGTGTCGTGGTGAGCGCTGGGTCGTCCGAGGAGGCACAGGCACTGATTGGCAAGACCGTTGCAATACTGGGCGGTGCTATGTACGCAAAGTATAGGACTTTACAGGCAGGGCAGTGCCTGGTGATGCCGGAGGGTACAACGCCGAAAGAGGGTGCATCCTGTTTCGTTAATCCTCTGACTGTTCTTGGCATGGTAGAGACCATGCGCATGGAAGGACATAGTGCAATTGTACATACGGCGGCGGCATCGAATCTTGGACAGATGCTGCAGAAGCTTTGCATCAACGAAGGCGTTGATCTTGTCAATATCGTGCGCAAATCGGAACATGCTGAGCTATTGGCGGGTCTCGGCGCCAAATACGTCTGCAATTCATTGGACGATGACTTTATGGCGCAGTTGACAGACGCTATTGCCGCGACCGGCGCTACGATTGGCTTTGATGCGATAGGTGGGGGCAACATGGGTGGGCAGATTCTGACCGCAATGGAGGCTGCCGCAGTTAGAGACTCCGCAACTGCTGGACGCTATGGCTCGACTGTCCATAAGCAGGTTTATATCTACGGAAGTCTGGATAGATCTCCAACTACCTTTGATCGCTCCTTCGGGATGTCGTGGGGCATGGGAGGATGGTTAATGCCCAATTTCCTTCAGAAGGTTGGACCCGAAGCTGCCCAGAAGCTGCGCGAGAGGGTAGCGATGGAGATTAAGACAACGTTCGCCAGTCAGTATACGCAGGAAGCATCACTGCAGGGCGCGCTGACGGTAGAGGCGGTATCTGTTTATAGCAAGCAGGCGACGGGTGAGAAGTACCTGATTACACCTAACCGGTAGCGCATATCTAAAACGTCAGTTGTTCAATGCTTGACGTCATTGTGTTGACGTCCTTGCGCTTGACCTTATTGTGTCTAGTGTTATAGGTATATATAACACTAGATCACAAGAAGCCCTCCGTTCGTATGGATATTCGCTGGAACGACAAGTATCCGATTTATCGTCAGCTTTATGACCGCTTTGTGGAGCTCATTCTGGAAGGGGTGTTTGAAGATGGCGACGCTTTACCGTCGGTCAGGCAGATAGCTGCTGAGCAGCGCATCAATCACATCACCATATCCAAATCTTTTCAGATGCTCGTAGACGAAGGTCTGGTAGAAAAACGAAGGGGTCTCGGGATGTTTGTTTGTGAAGGTGCGAGCGCCAATCTCGCAGAGATCGAGCGTAAAAATTCCTGCAGGAGGAGTGGCCAAAATCCGTCGAAAAGATAAGGCGCCTTGGCTTGCACGTGGATGACTTACTTAAGGAGGTGCCGAAATGAGCGTTGTTTCTACCAGGAATCTAAACAAGCGCTTTGGAGAAACGAGGGCCATGGACAATGTCAGTTTCGACATTGAACCAGGCTCTATTGTCGGACTGATCGGTCCCAACGGTGCAGGCAAGACCACGACGCTGAAAGCGATCCTGGGCCTCACCGATTTTGAAGGCGGCTTGTCGGTACTTGGGCAAGACCCTCGACATGGTCGACATCAGATCATGAAGCGGGTGTGTTTTATCGCGGATGTGGGCGTGCTGCCTAGGTGGTTAAAGGTTTCTGATGCCATTAAGTATGTCGAAGGCGTACATGAACGATTCGATCGCGACAAAGCAGTCGCGCTACTAAAAGAAACCGACATATCGCCTCGCCGACGTATTAAGCAGCTATCAAAAGGGATGGTGACGCAGTTGCACCTGGCACTGGTAATGTCCATCGATGTGGACCTGCTGGTGCTGGATGAGCCGACCCTTGGGCTGGATATCCTTTACCGAAAGACGTTCTATGAGCGATTGCTCAATGATTACTTTGATAAGAACACCAGCATTATTGTCAGTACCCATCAGGTTGAGGAAATTGAAAGTCTGCTAACGCATCTTTTGTTTATAGATCAGGGAGAGATCGTGCTGGATAGTGCGATGGACACTCTGTCGGAAACCTATACAGAACTGTTAGTTAATCCTGAACATCTGGACCAGGCAATGGGTTTGAGTCCCATTCACAGTCGGGACGTTATCGGTAAAAAGTGTCTGATATTTTCGAACACCGAACGAGCAAGGCTGGAGCCGCTTGGCGAGATCAGCACGCCAAGTGTTACAGACCTCTTCGTTGCGCTGCTGAGTAAGGAGTAGATTGATGATCCCGACTTTAATTAGGCGTGAATTCTGGGAGCACAGGAATACCTTCTATCCATACGTGATTGTTGGCTTGGTGGTGCTTGCTATGCTCGCGATTTTTTCGATGGGTAAAGCTAACGTATCGGTCAATCATCCAGGGGAATCGAGTAGGCCTGATGTGCAGTTCCTGCAGTACGGGGTGGATTTGTTCCGCGATATGTCCCTGGAGGATCGGCGAGACGTGATGGGTACAGCTTACCTTTTTATCGCGGCGGAATTTGGCCTGATGCTGATATTCGTCGTGTTCTTTTACCTATTGGATTCACTATATCGAGATCGAAAGGATCGCAGTATTTTGTTCTGGAAGTCATTGCCGGTGTCCGATTTGCAAACCGTAGGTATCAAACTATTCACAGGGATTGTTTGTGTGCCTGTGGTGTACTTCCTGTTTATTGTGTGCACTCAGTTTTTGTTTCTCTTGGCCGCGTCCGTTGCGGCACTTGGCTATGACGCATCAGTCTGGCGCACCTTGTGGGAGCCCTCGGTCGTTGTATTTGATCAATGGGCTGATATCTGGATTTACTATGTGATTGTTTTGCTCTGGCAACTGCCTCTTTACTGCTGGCTTGTCTTTGTGTCTTCTTTCGCAAGAAGTGTCCCTTTTATATGGGTGTTTGGTGTGCCGCTTGCCGTAGTTACCGTAGAAACCATGTTCGGCGAAGCCGCGATCTCAACGTGGATCGGACATCACGTGGTCCCCCAGATTGGGAAGATGGATCTTACCGGCAGTGTGGTCGATATTGGCGCTCGAATAGCCAGCGTAGATTTTCTTATAACGCTCATCGTCAGTGGTCTGCTGCTCTATGGCGCGGTGTGGTTCAGAGGAAAAGCGGACGAAATGTAAAACCTATCGACCGAACACCTTGAGGGCGTCGACATATTGACCGGCGTAAAATTTGCCATCGTCGCCAAGGGCAGTGAGGCGTTCTTTTAGCTGCTCAAGTTCAGCTTCGGCGTTCTTTTTTCCTTCAAGAATATCAATCACGAGAATCCAGCCCGAGTTCATTAGTGCAGCTTCATGGGTCAGAACCTGAATCTTAAGGTGTTAGCTGAAGGTGTGGAGGATGAGAGTCAGGTACAACTGTTAAGAGAAAGCGGCTGTGACTATATTCAGGGGTACTACTACAGCAAACCGGTACCTGCGGTGGATGTCTTGCCTTTCCTTGAACAGCGCGCTGATGATCCAGAGCCAAGAAACAAGTTGCCAGAGGTGACCAGGATTCCGGTCGAACAGGTGGCCAGCGCCTGATCCCACCCGATTAGCCGGGGAATTGGGCCGCTGGTAAGCGGTTATTGGCGGCTTACGACATTGCCAGCACAACTGTGACGTGAATCACGTCATTAATTATCGTACGGCGATAAAGTTTTGCTATGCGGAACTTATTCAAATTTCTCTTCACGCTCCAACTCCTGTTTGGCTGCGCATTTGCACAGGACAAGGTAGGAGAGGTGAGTATCAAAATCGGCGCGAGTAGCGTTGACCGGTCCTGTAATGTGCAGGGGCTTGCCGCAGGAGAGAACCTCTATCAAGGCGATATCATCAGCGCGGGTGTTAGGGTATCTTGGTATCGAACTAACTGACGGTACCCGCTTCGTATTGGGAAAGAATACGGAAGCAGCACTCAAAGGCTTTACTGTTCCTGCAGATGCTAATACCCCCGAACTTGAGATCATGATTCGGGCGGGCGCTTTTCGATTCAAAAGCAGCGCTATCGGCACCTTGGCTTCAGCGTCTAATCACAGTGCTATATCGACTTCGCGCATGAACGTCGCCTTGCGAGACAGTGAGCTTGAAGGCTTCGTCGACGAAGCAACGGGCGCAACCACACTGGTGCATCAATCTGGCTACATTGTGGTTACAGATGCTGGTGGAGAAAACAGACGAGTGCTGAATACTCCTGGTCAGACGGCGGCATGTAAGCCGTCTATACCCGGCTCGAGTAGTACGCGTAAGATAGTCGGTTTGTCGCAGGTCATTATAAGAATGTCGCACATGATCTTGTTTCTGTTACCGCTGTTACTTTCCGGGTGTCACCCCTGGTTTAAGTCTGATTTTTCACTGAAGGACAAACCGGAAACGCCGCCAGTCATTATGACGCCAGAAGGCCCCTATAAGGTGGGGACTCCCAGTTGGGTCCAACTGATTGATGTTTGCATGAAAAATGGCGGAGTTCGAAACGACTGTATAGAAAGTCTGCCAGAAGACGAATATGAGAGGTTTCTTATCTGGGAACGAGGGAACAGGCGCCATGAATTATTGGAGATTCGCAAAGGTCTCCATAATGACGATGTTTAGCTTTTAGTCTGCCTGAGTCGAAAGACCAGCTTTGCTTGATCCGAAAACTGACTTAACTCGTCTTCATTCAAGGAAACCATAAAGTTGTCGGGCAGGAAGTATTGTCGATAGTAAACGACAGAGAGCATCGTTCTTGGTTGATCCGATGTGTTCGGCATGCCGCGGTGCCATGTCCTCATATCGCGCAATACGATTGATCCCGCTGACATTAGGGTTTGCTCTGAGCTAAGGTCGGAATAGCGTGCAGGTGGAATTCTCAGTCTGGCAGTTTCATCCGTGCTGCCATCAACCAGCAAGTGAGACCCAGGCCAAACTTCTGTTGCACCATTCTCTGCTGTGAACTCATCGAGCGAGATGTTCACCACCACCATGAGTGGCGGCATGGGGTCCTTTACTTCCGGGAATATGTGACCGCAATCCCTGTGTACGTTTTGATTTTCGCTTCCGGGGAATACGGTGTTGCAGCCATAGGGCAGGCAACCAAAGAATCGATCGCCAAGGACCTGCTTAAGAATCTGAAATACCAGTGGATTCTCGATAATCAGAGGGTCCATAAATGGTGTTTTGAGTGGAGATTCAACACCTCCGTGATGGCGTGTTCGAGCGAGATCTTCTTCCGCACCTTCATACTTGGCTTTTAGTTCTTCGCTAACTGCTGCCTTTACTTTCTGTACCCAGGATTGTTCAAGCACTTTATCAAGTACAACAAAACCCTCGTTGCAAAGGGTTTGTGTAGCCTGCTCAAGATTATTTTCATTGAGCTTGCCTGATTCTATTTCGTCAGTGGTGAGTTGCATGGCGTCTTAAGCAAGTAATCGTTGTGGGAATAAACCATAGTTGCAAAACACCAGTCAATCGGAGAGCGGGTTGGAATTGTTGGCTGTTTTACGGGAACATGGCATGTATCAATACAACACTTAAGAAGGGGACTCATGTCTAACGTAACTTACGAACAACAGGGAGTTATAGCCACAATCACGATGGATGATGGCAAGGGCAACGCGATGAATCCTGAAATGATCGCGGATGTAAATGCCGCCTTGGATCAGGCGGAAAAAGAAGCCAAGGTTGTCATCATTGCGGGCCGACCAGGTTTGTTTTGTGGCGGGTTCGATTTGAAGGTCATACGTTCTGATGATCTGGAACGGAAGAAAGTGCAGTCTTTGGGCGGGACGCGATTAGCCATGCGCATCTTTGGATTTCCCAAGCCTACGGTGATAGCGGCTACCGGGTCTTGTGTTGCCCTGGGCGGATTTTTGCTGTTGGCCGGGGATTATCGTATCGGCATCAGTGGGGAGTTCACGATTGGTCTTAACGAAGTTGCCATCGGTATGTCATTGCCACCTTTCGCGTTGATGTTAGTAGATGCGCGCATAGATAAACGTTTCGTGACAAATGCGGCCATCAGTTCAACGATGTATCGACCTGATGATGCAATCGCGCCTGGTTTTCTTGATGAAGTGGTTGCGCCGGAGCAGCTTATGGAGAGGGCTGCGGAAAAAGCTGCCGAACTCGCGCTGCTTGATGGTGAAGCGTTCGCAAAGGTTAAGCAGGATATTCGCGGGGCCAGCATCGCGGCGATCCTGGGTGCGCTGGGCGACTAAATTCCCAACTGGCTAATGCTTTTTGTTGCCTGGTCGATGCCAGTTTTGCGTTTTCGCGCTCCTGGGTTTGGGTGAATACCCTTTGCCGGTACCTTTGCCGCCTGAAGAGTGCTTACCCTTTCCGGGGAGTGACTGGGATGACGTTTTTTGCTCATTCATTCTGTCGAAAATTTCTTTGACCCTGTTGGGTTTTTTGCCTTTGTTCTTTGGGCGTTTCATGTGGCCTCCATCAGGCAAGACGAGCGCAAAGCACGCCTGTGCCAAAATATAAAACGGTGAGAAAAAAGACGCCCCGTGATGGTCCAACGTGAAGTTACACAGGCAGAAACAGATGACCGAAAACACAGCAGCTGGAATAGTAACTACAAACAGTAACTACCGATAGTAACTATAGCCCGCAACTACAGATAGCGCTGGTGGTTTTGATGTTTCAGTTGTGACAAAGCAATCCGATGTGAGCGCTCTGGGAGATCACAAAGGCGTCGTGGTTATAACGAATGTTATAGGTCTATGATCCACATAATGACGTTGCTCCTGTTGGATGCAAGGGATTTGCACGCTGGGTCGCAATCTTAATCAGGAAGAGTCAGCTGTCAACAGGCTTCCTCACGTTGCGTAAAAAATCGTGGCATTCCCGTCGTGATCCTAGTCGTATGAAGTTAATGTGCACATAGTCTTCATTGATCATCGCAGCTTCATACTTACGTCTGGTTTTACTGTGCGTCTTTATCGACCACAGAATAATGGAATCTCTTGAAAACATCCTGCCGAAGGTCTCGACATTACCAGTGTCTTCCCATAGTTCCTGTTTCGTCAGTGCTCGTTTGAAAGCACGTTTCGTGACTTGCCATACGGTTTGCAGGAAAGATAAGTCAACCCAAATTACCGTATCTACATCCTTCCACTTGATATCGACTGTCCGCGTGTAATTGCCATCAAGCACCCAGCGATCCTTGTTGAGCGCTGCTTCCAGGTTAGGTAGAAATTCTTCATCGGGTATTTCCTGCCTAACGGGCGGTGTACCCGCCATCTGCGGGCAGCGTCACGCCGGTGATAAAGCTGGCGTCATCGCTGTTTCGATATAACCGGCGCAATTGCGTTAACGCGCACGCCGTGTGCGCCAAACATGATGGCGTACTGGCGGGTTAGGCCTACCACACCATGTTTCGCGGCCACATAGGCCCCTGGGCCGGGGCCGATTTCCGCCACAGGCCGTACCCCAGGTGGTCCAGCAACACCAACGAGCCCGGCTAACGAAGAGGTGTTGATGATCGCTCCACCGCCATTTTCCGCCATGTAGACGGCGCCGTGGTGCAACCCGTAATAGACACCGGATAGGTTGACAGAGATGGTCTTGTGCCAGTCATTACCGCCGCCAATACCTGCATTGTTGAATATCACATCCAGGCTTCCAAATGCTGTCGCGGTATCCTGTATGGCAGACTTCACAGCATCCTCGTTGGCAACATCGAGGGTAAGCGCTTCTGCTTTTCCCCCCTGCTGATTGATGATGTTAGCCGTATTGTCGGCGGCGACGCTGTCCAGGTCGGCGCACATGATGGCAGCGCCATCCTGATAGCTGACTCTCGCCTGATGCCACTACCGGCACCGGTGATCAGTGCCGATTTTCCAGACAGATCGCTCATGGTTCTTCCTTTAGTAATTCGTTACGGTCCATCAGGTCGCGAACCAGACCGTTCTTATCGATGTTATGAGGATAGGAATTATAGAGAGTATTTTCCCTTGATAGAAAAAGTATCTTCATGAGAGTGTTTGCTAACAATGGTCTCTTTTACAGTAGTATAGTTTTCGTAAATACAAATAGACTGCGATCATGGCAAGCGTTGAACCCGATATACATACATAGACTTTTAACGCTACCGAATCGTCTTTAAATTGGGAATGATCTGTATCAATCAAAGAAATACGTATCAGTACCCGAAGCCCGCTAAGGGTCGTTAGCTCCCAAACTCGAGTCGAGACTGAGTGTCGGCTTATTCACGGTTCAGCTAGAGTGACTTTTTGTGCATTCGGAGCTGATAGCCTGCTCTAATAGGCGCGTCACTGACAACAAATTCACACAGTCGTTGTCCATGCTCCGACAGCAGATCGAACATTTCCCGTGGCATTGATGGCAACTGGCGCTCGTATATCCATGGTGCCAGAAATATGGCGTTGGGAATTGCCCGCATCTCATCGCTGAGATGCGGCGTACCCCCATGCCAGGTGCGGGGGTCTCGAATCATCACGGTACCGGCAGGCGCTGGGGACAAGGTAGACAGCCGCATTTCCTCCGTTTCATCTTCTAGTGATGGAATCGTGGCCTTGGAATGATGGGTGCCTGGGATGACCCGAGTCGGACCGTTCACTCTGGTGAAGTCCTGGGCCAGGAAATTGCAGACCACCATAGGGCAGGGCAGATCACGCAGTTCGACAAGCCCGCGCGGGTCTTTGTATTGTGCGAAACCATCGTTGATATCTGCATGTAGGGGTTGGTAGCCCGCTCCCGGAATGCAGAATTCTCCTGCACATCGACGCAGGTGATAGTCCGATGAGTCCCAGATCGCAGTGATGATTGGAGTTAGAGTCGGCAGATCCGCCAGCATCACCCACTCTTCCAGATGTAGTAGCGAATTAGTAATGCTTGCACCACCCCAGGAATATCGGTTCATCATGCTGGGATATTGCTGTCGGCCAATGGATAGAATTTCTGTCGCTTCCCGTTCACAGCCTGCACGTAAAAATGAAACTTGTTCCGGAGTCAGGACATCACGCACCATGACGAAACCGTCTCTGTAGAATAATCGTACAGCATCACTGACCTGGTCAGGTGTCAGTATTTCCAGATTGGCAATGCTATTGTTGTTTTCCAGATGCTGTCGCAGCGCGTCGGTCATGATTACAACTCTTTAACTAAGATCCGCTTCCCATTTATAGGCACGCATAGCGTTTTCGCTGTAGAAAAGCGGTCGCACATTTTCCCTCAGGTTTAGCGCTTCAACTTCTTCGCGTCCCCGGTCCCAGGCGATGGTTGGATATTCAGTGCCAAACATCATTTTTTCTTTGCCGCGCGTATTAATGAACTGAACGAATGGTTCGGGCCAGTATTTGGGTGCAACGGCACAACAACTCATATAGACATTGTCCCAGTGAGCCATGGTGGAGATCGCTTCGTCAGTCCAGGGCTGGCCGCAGTGAGTCATAATAAGACGAAGTTCTGGAAAATGAAACGCTACTTCATCGTGGTAGATTGGATTTTGTACCCACCCGGGATTTCTTGGTCCGGGCATGCCGGCGTTCATGCTCACCGCGATATCGAGTTCACAGGCTTTCACGTAGAAGGGCCAGTAGATTCGGTCGGTTGGGGGCAGGGTGTAGCGAAACGGGGGGATACGAAGACAGCGCACCCCGTAGGTTTCATAGTAGTGCACTACCTTTCTGATCTCATCCATCCCTTTGCGCGGGTCGACAATCATCGCTGGCAATACTTTCTTTGGATATTTGGCGTTAGCTTTACCCACCCAGTCTGCGTATTTTTCTTCCATGATAGAGATCACACAGGCACCGATATCAACCTCGTCTAGTTGCCCTAGAAGTTCATCGACGTCGTCGATCTTGCGTCGGTCTTTCAGGCCCTTAAATAGATAGCTGGTCCCACCAGTCTGGTCTGCATCGAGAAAGTTGGAGTTGATCAATGAGTCGATCGCTCGCACTGGCATCTTTGATCCTTTTATTATTCAGAAACGCCGCGGGCGCCTAAACATGGCAATATACACAGGAAGCAGCCATGCTGGTAGCATCAACGAGTTTCCAAAGTGAGTGAACACATAGTGGTGAATAGATGTTGCGACTAATACCCTGGATATTACTTTTTCCCAGCATCGCGTTCGCGTGGGAAGTAGTGCAGGAAGAAACGCCTGTTCTGCCGCTTGCTCCGCTAACCGAAACGGTTTGGAGACAGCCAGTTGCACCAGGTGG
>CAJWQG010000007.1 GCA_913045175.1 uncultured Gammaproteobacteria bacterium
ACCTTGATCAATCCACCTCTGAGCAAGTTTTTGAAATTTTAGTATCTGTAGCACGGCAGACCGGCTTATCAGCTGTTATTGCCACCCATAATCCACAACTCGCTGCAAAAATGGATCGAACAGTTACTTTAAAAAATGGCATTCTGGAATGAATGGCGTTATTCAATTGGTTGTAATGACTCATATAAACCAAGCCCTAAAAAACTACGTCGAAACCAAGGCAGAACGCCTCGAACGTCATTTCGACCGAATTACAAATGTAAATGTAATCTTAAGCGTAGAGAAGCAGAGGCAAAAAGCTGAATCCACGATAAGAATTAGAGGTGGAGAAGTATATGCGGATGCACAGGCAGATGATTTATATGCTGCGATCGATCTCATGGTGGATAAACTCGACCGACAACTCATCAAACAAAAAGAAAAATCTAAAGATAGAAAACAGCGTGGCTGAACTACCGCTAGTCTGTTAAATGGGCCCAAGTCTAGCAAAACTACTCTATCAACAGATATAATGAATCCAGATTTTTACCTGAAAACTCATTCACCAATGGACCTCGACTAACGATGGACATTGAATCCATTCTAGTAGCAGAACGAACGTTCGCCGACATAGAAACCACTAGTAAAAAGCGCGCAATCGAAAAAGCATCGGATCTAATCTCCAGCGTGGAATCTGGTTTCAACGCCCAACAACTCTACAACAACCTTATTGCCCGAGAGAAACTTGGGCCAACCGCGATAGGCAACGGAATCGCGATACCACACTGTCGCATTGCATGTTCCAGCACTATAGGAAGTCTTTTTCGCTTGTCCAGCGGAATTGATTTTGGTGCCCTCGATGACCTTCCCGTCAGAATCATGTTCGTATTGCTGGTTCCGCAACATGAGACCGCCGATCACCTGCGGACCCTGGCGATGCTTGCGAGGAAATTTGAATCTGAGATGTATCGAAACGGACTCCTTGAAGCCCAAGACAGTCGCGAGCTTTTTGAAATGGCTCTCGTCGACAACGAGGAAATGCTCCATCCCAACGTGGCAAGCTAGTTTCTCGCAAATATGACTTTCCGAAGGAAATAGTATAGAAAATAGCTTTAGGCAGCTAAGGCTTGAGATTTGATTTCTCTAATCGTCATCAGTGGGCGTTCCGATTCGGGTAAAAGTACCGCGCTACATGTATTAGAGGACATCGGGTTTTACTGCATAGACAACCTGCCCGTGACCCTACTGCCCCCGTTGATTGAGCGGCTCTCGGTACAGCCTCACGTAGCAGTCAGCATTGACGCGAGGAATATCGCAGAAGATCTTTCACAGTTTCCAGAAATCCTGAAGGACTTCGATCCACTGAACGTCCAGACGAAGGTCGTCTATTTAGATTCCAGCAGCGCCGCGCTTGTAAAAAGATTCAGCGAAACCAGGCGAAAACATCCCCTAAGTAACGAAGACCGTGATCTGCGCGAAGCATTAGAATATGAATCTGAATTGCTCGAACCAATCTCAGACCTTGCAGACCTGTCAACAGATACAACGTCCCTTTCGATTCATGAATTGAGAGACCTCGTTCGTGCAAGGGTCGCTAACATAAGCCATGAGCTTGCCCTTTTGTTCCAATCTTTTGCATTCAAGAATAGCGTACCAGTCGACGCTGATCTGGTCTTCGATGTACGGTGCTTACCTAACCCTCATTGGAAACAAAACTTGCGGAACCTTACCGGCCAGGATGAAGCGGTACGAAGCTTCCTTGAGGATCAACCAGACGCGATCGCAATGAAAAACGATATTCTTAACTACTTGGAGATCTGGCTGCCCAAGTTTGAGGCAAACAATCGAAGTTATATCACCGTTGCGATAGGCTGCACTGGCGGCCAACATCGATCAGTTTATCTGGCGAGCAAACTCTATACGCATTTCCAGGACCGCTAGAAGAACGTGCAAATAAGACACCGCGAACTCCCCAAAACCGAATGATTTCTGAGAAAGTCCTTATTCAAAATAAACTCGGGTTGCACGCGAGGGCTGCGTCCGTGTTCGTCAAGAAGGCGACCGAGTTTTCATCAACAATAACTGTCAGAAATCTTGAAAAATCAAGCAACGGAAAGAGCATCATGTCCATGATGTTACTTGAGGCATCTTGCGGTACCGAAATTGAGCTACAAGCCGAAGGTGACGACGAGCAGCTCGCTATCGACGCGCTGACTGAGCTCATTGCACAACGATTTGGTGAAGAAGAATGACAGACCATTCTGACGACCTGGAACCAACCGCACCAGAAGACACAAGTAAGTCACAGCGAAAACGCGAACTACATGACCTAAGAGAAATCGCGGAACAGCTTCTCAGCTTATCGGCTGAGAAGGTTCATGACCTGGCAATCCCAGACATATCTGACGCTATCCTGGAAGGAAAACGAATCACAAAGGGAAATGCGCGAAAGCGGCACATTCAATATATCGCCAAGCTGATACGAAACAGGGATCCTGAAGAAATAAGCGACCTGACAAATTTATTTGATCCCCAGAGCATTAGAAAGGAGCACAAAAGACTAGAACGTTGGCGAAGTGGGTTACTTACGGATCAGGGGCAGACCTTTGCAGCAATTGTAGAAGAACATCCTGTTGTCGACCGGCAACACTTACAGCAACTAGTCCGCAGGGCCAAAGCTGAACACCAAGAGGAAGAAAACAGTGCCAGCTATAGAAAACTATTCCAGTTCCTCCGTGGCCTCACCCGCCACTGACACATCTGTGGGGACATCGATGAACGGATCACCTTTTCCCTCCTCTGAGGGCGATTCATCCACTGCTGTTTCACGAACGCTGTCGTCAAACAACGAGTACCAGACTACCTGAGGGTCTTCAATAGTGCCCCTAACCTTGTATTTCGCACTGCTGAATTGATCGATTTTCGGCCCCAAAACCTTCTGCGCAATCATCACGGCAGCACCTACCAACGGACCCGTTACAATGGCGCTGTACGCAGCGTACCAGGGAAGGTTCCTACTCACCGGCAGCGTTGCAATAAGGTCATTGTCCAGCGCTCTGGTCTCAAGGTTAACGGTTCCAGCAATCTTGAAATTGCTGCTCGACCCTTCGATCACGATAGGATCAAGAATATCTATCATGCCTTTGTTGTAGGATGTTGAACCGCTTATCTTGTTGAAGCTCCAACCTTTATCAACTACATCAGAGAAATCAAAACTTAACCTTCTTGCAATCTGAGCAAAGTCAAAGATGCCCAGCAGTTTTAAGGCTCCCGTACCTGTCTCTGCCTGTATGAAACGACCTTTACCGCTCAGTAACTGAATGTCACCGGCAATCAGATCCATATCGATTGCAGCAGGCGTCCCCTCCCAACCAAAATTGGCCGCTAGGTTGAAATCACTACCTTCAATACTGGAAGCATAGCCCCACTCGCGCAGCGCAGTACCAAGATCGCTAACGTTTACATTGCCAGAAAAAGTTGAACTATGAAGCTCATCGTATCGCCAATCGAGCTGAGCACGTTCCAGAGATATTCCTTTAACCTCCGCTGAAAGATTCACCATACTTGCACCTTGCTCATTTGGTCTCAACTGGAATGACCAGCTGCCATAATCCTCTTCTCCATACATGAGCTCCTTGGTCGAAAAATCGATGTCCCCAAGCTCCTGAGGAAGCACCTCAGCCATTGGGTCGAAAGACTCAGCTTCATCTACTGGGAATCTCAGGTAATCAAGCTTTACTACCAGTGGCTTTTCGTCGTCATCTTCTATGATCACTTCGCCAGTCAATACCTCGTTTACTAACACAACGTTCCATGCATCTGATGATCGAGTGATGTTCGCGCGAACACTCTCAAGGAGAAGTGAATAAAGATTCAATTCTCCAATGTCCAGCACAATCGACTCAACATTCTGCGCCAGCTCCGACTCAAGAGACACATCGGAAATGGCTTCCATATCAAGAAAGAACTGGTCCCACTCTTCATAATCAGACTTCGAGAAGGAGCCGGTGACTCGAACAGCATCGTATTGAGGCCGACCAGGAGCATTAGGACCCAAATGGACGACACCACCTCGAACTAAACCGCCGTGAACCAACAACGATGCCTGTGCGGTGCCTAACGCCAGATCGATTTGGAATCCGGGTTGCAGAAACTCCTGTCGATAGTAAAGAAGTCGTTCTTCTTCGGCGCCTTTACCAATCGGATACGGCATATCTATCGAGACACCTGCCAGGTCTGAAGTCGCCTGGACGTAACTGGGCTCGGCGTCTTCTCCAAATGGAATATGTACCGACGTGTCGTAAGAAGATTTCCCTGTCATTCGACTAAGCAGACTCTGGCCCGACCAGCTGTAAATATCGGATGCGTCCACTTCGCCTATTACATTGATGATTATCTCTCCCGAATCCCGACTTAGCTCGCTGCCAATAAACCCTGAAACCTCCTGCCGGAACAAGACTCCCGTATACTGCTCAGAAGTAAGGCCGGACGAATTTTCGTACCGGATCGTCCCCTCCAGATTCGCAACCTCCAGATCGTACTCTGGAAACTGAATATCATTGTTGTTGAGTGTTACGTGCACATCACTGGATACTTCGCGATCTGTATCACCCAAGGGGATATCCAGCTTTAACCTACCGGTGATTCCTCCGGTCCCAGACCAATTTCGTGCGACGTTCGAGATTTGTTCAGCTATAGGCGTGTCGTTTAGAACTTTGATCCCATCGACCAGAGGGCCTCGAACATCAGCGATCACTGATACAGTTTCCGCTACCCCGCTATAGGGTATTGGAATACTGACTCGCACATTGGATACATCGCTTTCGAGCACCCGTGCATTACCACGATCAGAATAGACACCAGCGTTATTCAGATAGATTGTCGAATCCAGATGGGATAGCACCGGCCAATCAGGATGATAGGCGAGAATCGCATCATCTACTCTAAAGTAGGTTTCAAACACCTTTCTAATCTTCGGTGAGCCTCTGAATAGTGAACCGTGGAACAACAATCCAGTTTCCTGCGCATCACCTCCCTTAACGGATGTATCCAACCAACTCAATAATTGTGGGGATAGGGTATTGGGTAAGTAGCGATGAGCATCTAAGAGATCACCGTCATTGATGCCGATCGCCAGTCCCCAGGTATGTTGTTCTCGGCCAGTAGGCAGGTTGACCTGCAGTTTTCCATATGCCGCCAGGTCACCATAAAGAAGCTCAATCAATCCACTACTAAACCGAAAAGCGGATCCATCGTACCGGTAGTTGATTCGTCCCCGCGCTGAACTAAACGGCCAGGAGCGCTTGAACATTGATTCGAAATGCATATTGAACTGATCGTTGTCGATATCGATATAACCGCTGTCCATACCGATTGAAATCAGGCCATTTAACTGGTCTATCGCCGGAGAACCGAGATACGCATTGACCCTGGCACCATCCAGCAAACTAACGAAACGAAAATCCTTAAGCTCACTGTCGACCTCTGCGTAAACGACAGTTTCCTTAAGCAAACCTCTTGGTGATATCGAGTTTAGAACGCTTAGCATGTTCCGAGGTGTAACAGATGGTCCCAGAGAGCTAATGGAACTTGAGATTCCCTGAAGATCCAGCGTTGGCACAATGAGTCCATAAAAACGAAGATCATTTGAAATCACCCCGTGCAACCCCTCTATATGAATCTCCTTATCTCCAAGCACTATGTTTGCCCGCTTACCAAAGACATCGTAGTGATCACCAAAGCCTTCCAGACCGAAAAGCAGAGTACCCCTAACAGCAAGATTCTCTTCATCAGGCCTCTCAAGTGTGGCGCCCACGTCAATCTCGCTGGTTACCATTGTATGACCAGCATTAACGGACAACCAGAACTCACCATTAATTGAAATATCCGAAAATCGTTCGAACGCGCCCAGCCCATGTAGAAAATCTTCCAACCGAACGCCCGATACCTCTGTATAGAACTCTCCCTGGAAGTCGTCGTTTCTCGGATCCCCAACGTAATTGCCGAGAACACGCATATTGCTTGCTTCTTGCGTATCCTCCCTGACAAGTCGAAGAGGCAATGAAAAGCTTTTCTGGCCATGACCCGCTAACAACTGAATCTGATCTCGATCAGCACTGACAGCATATTCCCCGCGGATACCTTTCAGAGAAATATTCAGCGATTCGATTGAAGCAATACTCAAATGTGGCAAGGAATCAAAAAGGAAATCCAAATTCACTGGTTGCGATGACTCAGGAAATCCTACAAGTTGCCAGTTCCTTGGGTCGCGCTCCTCCAACTCTGCTTCAAGATTCCCAAACTCAACAGTCGTAATTACCAGACTTCGCTCGATCAAACTGCGGATAGCATCTATCTGCATGGTAACCTGGTCTGCAGATACAGATGAACCGAGTGAAACATCGCGAACGGTAAGACGTGGATCGAAATAGCTCCAATCACCTTCAACACTTCCTATTGCTACAGGTACCCCGAGTATCCCTTCAAGCCATTGGGCAAAATTATCGCTATATGGATCACTAACACTGACCAGAATTCGACCAACGCTAACGTACAAAGCTGCAGTAATAAGCAGAACCAGCATCAGGAACTGAATACTGTGAGCAATATACTTAGCCGGTAGCCGAACCATAGTTGTTACCTGTTAAGTGACCACTTCGACAACATCGAACTGCTCCTGACTGTAACTCGCCTCGACCTGGAATCTAATTTCCACCCCGAGCGCATTGGATAACTCTGACACGCAATCGGCATCTTCATCCAGGAGTCGATCAATAACAGATTGCGACGCCATTACGAGACACGCATTTCTATTTCGTCTAACCTGACGTTGAATTTCCTTAAATATTTCAAGACAGACCGACTCGGCCGTCTTAATAAACCCTCTACCACTGCAATAGCCACATGGTTCACACATCATTCTGAGTAAACTTTCATGAGTCCGCTTTCGCGTCATCTCGACAAGACCTAACTCGGAGATCTGAGTAATTTTCCACTTAACCCGGTCTGCTTGCTGCCCTTTCTCCAAGATTCGAAGCACTTGTCGTTTATGCTCCTCATCTTCCATATCGATAAAATCGATAATCACAATCCCACCCATGTTCCTCAGTCGCAATTGACGGGGAATGGTTGCAGCGGCCTCGAGGTTTGTCCTGTAAATGGTATCTTCAAGATCCTTTCTGCCTACAAATGCGCCGGTGTTTACATCGACCGTGGTCATGGCTTCAGTCTGGTCAATAATCAGATATCCACCAGATTTCAGGGACACTCGTTGTTCAAGTGCGGCATCTATCTGATCTTCCAGATTATGGGCGTCAAACAAGGGGACGTCAGCGCCGCCCATTTCAAGATTCTCTGACTTGTCTGGAATAAAGTCATCAAGAAATCGCATCAAGGATGCGATCGTTTCCTTTTTATCGACCACGATTCGCGAGGTTTTTTGGTTGATTATGTCGCGCATAACCCGGAGAGGTAGGGGTAAATCTTCATAGATGACTGCCGGGGACTTCGCATTCTGGTTGTCATTCAATATCTGTTCCCATCTTTTACGAAGCAGCGCCGCGTCCCTATATATTTCCTCAACGACCATTTCCTCCGCCGCCGTACGAACAATAAATCCGTCTTCAGTATTTTGAATCCCGGATACTGCAGCTTTTAACCTCTCTCGCTCGTCCTCATCTTCAATACGTTGAGATATGCCCACATGATTGGACCCTGGTAGATAGACCAGATATCTGGACACCAGGGAGATACTCGTTGTGATACGCGCACCTTTCGTACCAATGGGTTCTTTGGTTACCTGCACCAGGAGTTCCTGTCCGTCATGAATAAGGTCCGTTATCGGAGGAAATTTATAGTCAGAACCCCTCTCCGAGATCATCGCCCCGTGGGAATCAATAAGGTCCGATACATGCATAAAGGCGGCTCTTTCCTGGCCGATATCGACAAATGCACTCTGCATGCCTGGAAGTATCCTAATGACCTTTCCCCGATAGATGTTTCCAACAGTTCCTGGACTATGGGTTCGTTCTATAAAGATCTCCTGTAAAAGCCCCTGCTCAACTACCGCCACGCGGCTCTCATGTTGAGATACGTTTATTACTATTTCTTCTGCCATTTATTTCCTGTCCTACCCTATGTCAGGCAATCAATATCAAACTGGTTAAGAGCCCTTGCAGTCTCCATAAGCGGCAGGCCAACAACATTGCTGTAGCTGCCCTCGATACCACTCACAAAAACAGCTCCCTTACCCTGTATGCCATAAGATCCAGCCTTATCCGCTGGCTCTCCGGTCATCCAGTAGGCTTCAATCTCTTTACGACTTAATGTTCTGAATCGAACCTTGGTATCCACAACAAAGTGATGCGCATTCTTTTCACGTGAAACTGCGACACCCGTCAAAACCCAGTGGCTTCGTCCTGATAAGCTGAGAAGCATTGCGAGCCCCTCCTCGCGGCACTTTGGTTTGCCAAGAATGTCATCTTCAACTACTACAATCGTATCCGCGGACACAACCACCGCTGGTGACGCTAACCGCTCCCCAACATCATAATTTTTCTCCAATGCAAGCCGTTGGACAAAACCCCGAGGTGCCTCTCCGGGCAATCTGGATTCATCAATGTCTGGTATAACCACGGAAAATGACAGATCAAGCTGGCGAAGCAAGTCTGCTCGACGTGGGGAGGCAGATGCGAGGACGAGTTCAGTCATCGTTCTGCGTGTTCAGATCAAACATCGGGAGTCCCTCTCGAAGGTGATCTGGATCCGCTTTACAGGAGGCTAGGTTCCTTCAGGTAACATTGAAACTCCTTCGCATGAACCTCAACAACAAAAACACCCAAGGCCACACGAGTGCACTAATTACAGACGGGAGGAAATACCACATAGTCCAATCTGCTATTCCTGCAATACTTTCTATCCAGAAGTTAATTAACTGATTCAAACCGACGATCGCAAATATCACCAAACTTTGTTGCCATATCGCGAACATGCGCAGACGTTGGTAACGGGTATAGGCAACATAGGCGACGATCATGTACGCGATGGCATGCTGACCTAATAGGCTTCCTAACAGGACATCCATCACCAGACCGACGGTCCAGGCGACCACAATGCCAACTCTGTTTGGCAAAGCAATCACCCAATAAACTAAAACTAGCGTGACCCACTCGGGTCTTAAGTAACCAAGTTCTAAAGAAATAGATGCCGGCAGGCTAACTACTGCCAGAGACATTGCTGCAAAAAAGGTCAATCCGATTATCCATAGACCATTCATGCGCGCGTTAACCACCATGTCCATCACGGACCTCTTTATGGCGGCTCGCCAGTTTGTCTTCTGTAAAAACGAGTAATACATGACGACTTCGATCAAGCAATGCACTGGGAATTGCCGTAACCGATGAAAATGGCTTACCGCCGCGATGCTCCACTTTATTGACGATTCCTACCGGGTAACCGACAGGAAACCTTCCTCCCAGACCCGAACTAATTAACAAATCGCCGGTACGAACGTCCGCTGTATTCTGGACATACATCAAGTCCAGGCGACTCATTGCACCTGTACCTTGTGCAACAAATCTTAAGTTACTGCGTGCCACCTGTACTGGGACTGAATGAGAAGGATCGCTGATGAGCAACACTCGTGAACTATAGCGACTAACACCGACAACCTGCCCCATTAACCCTTTGGCATCAAGAAGCGGTTGACCAATAAACACGCCATCGGACGTTCCTTTATCGATGACAACCTCATGTTTTCCAGGGTCTGGATCAACGCCAATGAGCTCTGCAACAACAACATTATCCTGGAGTTTTTCAGCTGATCCCAAAAGATCCCTGAGACGGTTGTTTTCCGCAGTCAGAGCCGCCATTTTTTCGGTTTTAGCGCGAAGTAAAAGCAGATCCTCCTCTAGGAGCGCTATCTTCTCACGCATAGCCCCTCCACTGGTGAACACGCCACCTACGCTCTGAAAACCTTTTGCTGGGAAATCTGCGACAACTATGACGGGAGTAACTAGAACTGTTAGCCGGGATCTTGTCGAGTCTAGAATATTAGACCAATGATCTACGAGAATCAGGACGAGCGACAGAATGGCGAATCCAAGCGCTTTGTAACCTATCGTCGATTCTTCTAGAAATAGTGATTTAATCGCCCTTTACCTGTTGTCTATTTCAATCCTAATGAATTGGCAATAATTCAGAGTCCCCTCGCTCTTTCAATATCTCCAATATCTGACCACCACCTCGTGCAACACATGTTAATGGGTCTTCAGCAACGATAACCGCAAGACCGGTCTCGTTTGACAACCGACGATCCAATCCAAGTAATAGGGATCCACCTCCGGTTAGCACAAGACCACACTCGGCAATGTCCGACGCCAGTTCAGGCGGCGTTTGCTCAAGCGCTGCTTTAACCGCCTCAACGATTACCGTCAGCGGTTCCTGAAGAGCTTCGAGTATCTCATTACTATTCAAAGTAAAACTTCTGGGCACTCCCTCTGCAAGGTTACGGCCACGGACGTCAATCTCTCGAACATCATTACATGGGAATGCCATGCCAATCTCTTGCTTAATTCGCTCAGCGGTTGCATCACCAATCAGACTACCCTGTGTTCTTCTTACATAGGCGGTGATTGCCTCATCGAACCGGTCGCCACCTACCCGCACTGACTGGGAGTAAACAACACCGTTAAGTGATATCACAGCAATCTCAGTAGTTCCTCCACCAATATCCACTACCATCGTCCCAACCGCTTCATGTACCGGCAGACCTGCCCCAATCGCAGCCGCCATCGGTTCTTCAATCAACAACACATCACGCGCACCAGCACTCACCACCGATTCTCTTATGGCGCGCTGCTCCACCTCAGTGGATTGACATGGGACACAAACTAACACTCTCGGGCTGGGTCGAAAAAAACTATTTTCATGCACCTTCTTGATGAAGTGCTGTAGCATTTTTTCCGTAACCTGGAAATCTGCAATTACTCCATCTTTCAACGGGCGAATCGCTACAATATTACCGGGAGTACGTCCCAGCATACGTTTTGCATCTATGCCGACGGCAGCTACCGTTTTCTGATTATTGGGACTATTGCGAATTGCGACAACTGAAGGTTCGTTAAGAACTATCCCCTTCTCACCTATGTAAATCAGTGTATTTGCCGTTCCCAGATCAATGGACAAATCGCTGGAAAACATACCTCTAAGATTCTTTAGCATAACTAAGAGGCGCTCCCATAATCTGAGGCGGACGACGCACTATGAAAAATGCAATGCATTCCTCTGCCAACCTTATTTTTTAGTTTCAAAACCATCTCTAACTCTATCATTTTACGAGCTTTTCATACAACCTGTGTTTTAAAAGGCTCACCGCCCAAGTGATTATGAAATTAGCCCGTTTGCAGATTGTGACAAACCTCATTACGATTCGTCGCGTCCGTAGGAGACGAAATTGAAGATCACCGATAAAGTAGTAAAGAATATCGCCGAATTGACGCAGCTCAGATTCACTGAAGATGAACTCGCTGAGATCGGCGCCAGCATGACAGAAACCCTGGAACTGGTGGAGCAGATGCAGCAGGTAGATACTGCAGGGGTGGAACCCATGTCAAATCCCCTGGATGCAACCCAACCACTACGTCCCGATGTCGTTACTGAGGGAGACAATCGAGCAATCTATCAGCGCATTGCCCCGGAAACTCAAGACGGATTATATCTCGTACCGAAGGTAATCGAGTGAGCATGCAATACGACAGCATAGCTCAGCAGCTGGATAATCTGATTCGGGGCACCTATAGCTCAGTGGAATTAACCAGACACTACCTGGACCGGATCAAGCAGCACGCACAGCTCAACTGCTATATAAGCGTACTGGAGGAATCTGCCCTGGAGGCCGCGCAGCAAGCTGACCAAGCCCGGGCCGCGGGAAACGCAGGTCCTCTGACAGGCGTTCCTATCGCACACAAGGATATATTCTGCACCCAGGGCGTCAAAACAACGGCTGGTAGCCAAATGCTATACAACTACGACGCACCCTTTGACGCGACAGTGGTATCTCGACTGGCGACGGCTGGTGCCGTCACTATTGGAAAAACCAACATGGACGAATTCGCCATGGGCTCAAGCAACGAAACTTCCTATTACGGGGCGGTGCTGAATCCATGGGATACAACTCGGGTGCCAGGCGGATCATCCGGTGGTTCAGCAGCCGCGGTTGCGGCTGGACTTTGCTCCGCCGCCACGGGAACCGATACAGGAGGATCAATTCGGCAACCGGCCGCACACTGTGGGATCACCGGCATAAAACCTACATACGGGAGAATATCTCGCTGGGGCATGATTGCGTTTGCATCCAGTCTGGATCAAGCGGGACCGATGACGCGGACCGCAGAGGATGCAGCTTTGCTCTTGGGTGTCATGGCTGGTGAGGACCCATTAGACTCGACCTGCCTGGCCGCAGATGTGCCCAATTACGTCGAATCCCTAAATAAACCTCTGGATGGTTTAAAAATAGGTATCTGTGAGGATTTTTTCGCTGAAGGACTCGAAGCTGGCTCTGAACAGGTCATTCGAGAATCCCTTCGAGTATTTGAGGATCTTGGTGCAACCATTAGCTCGGTACGCCTACCTCATATTGAGTATTCAATCCCAGCCTACTACGTCATTGCCCCGGCGGAAGCATCTGCAAATCTGTCGCGCTATGACGGCGTTCGTTTTGGCTACCGGTGCAAAGAACCCACAGACCTTGCTGACCTGTTCAAGAGATCTCGCAGCGAAGGGTTCGGTGACGAAGTCAAACGTCGAATCATGGTAGGCGCATTCACTCTCTCAACGGGCTACTACGACGCGTACTACAGACAAGCACAACAAATTAGACGCCTGATTAAAGATGATTTCCAAGCAGCCTTTGCAGAAGTTGATATATTGCTTGGCCCCACAGCGCCACAACCAGCATTCTCACTTGGGGAAAAAACTGGCGATCAGGTCGCGATGTATCTACAGGACATCTATACCATCGCCGGAAACCTTGCGGGATTACCTGCCATGTCCATCCCCGCTGGATTCTCCTCAGATCTTCCCGTTGGTTTACAACTTATTGGTAACTATCTCGATGAGGCAAGCATTCTGGCAGCTGCCCATCAGTTCCAACAACGAACCGATTGGCATCAGCGTGTGCCTGCATCAATGGCTGCGGAGAACTAACTGTGGAGTGGGAAACGGTTATCGGACTAGAAATTCATGTCCAGTTGCGAACGCAGTCGAAGATTTTTTCTGGCTCAAGCATCGCGTTCGGCGCGGCACCCAATATCCAGGCAAGCGCAGTCGACCTGGGTCTACCCGGTGTTCTACCAGTGGTAAATCAGGCAGTGTACCCAAAGGCTATCGCGTTTGGCCTGGGTATTGGCGCGGATATATCGCTGGTTTCAGCGTTCGATAGAAAAAACTATTTTTATCCGGATTTACCGAAGGGTTACCAGATCACTCAAATGGACAAACCCATCGTTTTGGGCGGTTCAGTCGAAATACCCCTGGATGATGGTTCAGTAAAGACAATTCAAATCACCCGGGCTCATCTGGAGGAAGACGCCGGTAAATCTCTGCATGAAGAGTTCATCGACAGTACAGGGATCGACCTCAATCGTGCCGGGACCCCCTTGCTGGAGATAGTTTCGGAACCCGATATGCGTTCAGCAAAAGAGGTCGTCTCCTATGCCAGGTATATTCATCAACTGGTCACCTATCTTGGCGTCTCTGATGGCAACATGGCGGAAGGGTCTCTGCGCTGTGACGCCAACGTATCGTTGCGTCCCGTTGGTTCGAGTGAGTTGGGAACACGGACTGAAACAAAAAACGTCAATTCATTCCGTTTCCTGGAGCGAGCTATTAACTTCGAAGTTGTTCGGCAGAAGGAAGTTCTGGAATCCGGGGGACGCGTAGAACAGGAAACCCGCCTCTACGATCCTGACCGAGATGAAACGAGACCGATGAGAAGCAAGGAGACGGCAATGGATTATCGATACTTTCCTGAACCCGATCTATTGCCGATCGTCATCGATGAGGCGTTTATCGCCGAAGTAAAAAAGAATATGCCCGAGTTGCCACGAGAAAAAGCGGAACGTTTCCAGAGTGACTACGAACTCTCCAACGTGGACGCTAAGGTACTAGCATCAGAACCAATGCTCGCAGACTACTTCGAGACGGTTGCCGCAACTTGCAGTGATCCAAAGCTCGCGGCCAACTGGGTCCGCGTAGAGTTGCTGGGCAGGTTAAATAAAGATTCCATCGAGACTTCCGACATCCCCGTCAGTTCGGAACAATTTGGGTTACTGCTACTAAGAATCAACGACCAGACCATCAGTGGAAAAATCGCAAAAGACGTACTCGACGCATTGTGGAAAACTGAAGCCGACTCAGTGGATGACTATATCGATGCAAACAACCTGAAGCAGGTATCAGATAGTGGGGCACTGGAACCATTGATTGATAAGATCATCGCGGACAATCCAAAACAGGTGGAGCAATACCGAGAAGGGAAAACCAAGGTGCTTGGTTTCTTCGTTGGCCAGGTTATGAAAGAAACTTCCGGTAAGGCAAACCCTAAACAAGTCAACGAACTAGTCCGAAAAAAATTATCCTAACGCGTCAATAGAAAGAACATGTTAGACCGCTGTATCAGGTACGCAAACTAGAAGGTATTCAAGAAACGCTCAATCCTTGCGGCGTTAGCGCCGAGATCACTAGTACCTACCCTCGACACCGAACGAACATCGATCTTACTACCTGACTCGTGCTCTCTTACCCTGACAACAACATCATCCTTGAATCCAAACCAGAATGTAGTGGCCGTCGCCTCGACTATTCCTTCATCCACGTTGACATCAACGATTTCTAAGCCTTGGTCGTTAAGCACTGTCCTGGCTCTCGCTACCGCAGAAGCAACGTCAAGCTCAGAGTAAGAAGTCTTTACGTTCGGGTATGCCGTCAACTGCAGCTCGGCGTGTCTTTCTGGACTCAGTGCTTCTGTCCCATACCGAAGATCATTCGCCGCATCTGCCCTAAGAGCAATCACTGCGGAGTATTCAGGTGGTTCTTGAGTGTCAGTCGTTATGTCATGAATAGGTGGTACGGACTGTGCTTTTATAATTTGAGGAGCCATCGCACCCATGGGTAACAGCCCTACGACCAAACTAACCAGCAGAAGCAGTTTGTCCCTGCGTTTACCTTGTTTAAAGGCCACGACCCACATTCCCAGAGAGACCAGGGAGACCAGCAGCCCACCAATCACACCGATCATCACGCTGGTCATCGAAGGCATTAGGGGAGCGAGCCCAAACTTATACCCCAAAGGACCTGTTACCAGCACAACCAGCATGACGACCACGCTGGTTAGTAGCAGTCTCGTAGATGTCTTACTTTCTTCCATTGCGATGCCTTTGCGTTAGTATGGTCTTTTTCAATAGAAAGATTGCTTTGGCATATTCTCTCATTCCCATTAACGAGGCAACTAGCACCGAGTTACAACAACTAAAGTGGATAGGCCCGAAACGTGCGGAAAGGATACTTCAGTACCGTACCGAGGTGTCCAATATATTAGTGCCCGCGGATCTCGTCGCCGCTTCAGGTCTTGGACCAAGCCAGGCTCGGGAAATTTACGATCATATTGACTGGTCATCTACCGAGGATGGAGAGCGATACAACGCCACAGTAATTTTCGTCTCTGTTATCGCAAGCGCCGCGACCATCGTATTTAGCATCTCTCGAATAGAGATCGATTTTAGTACGACACCCCACAATTTATATAATCTCGCTTTAGCTCTGGTCCTGCTCGGCGCCGGTAGTAGCTTGCTGGATCTACTCCTCGTTCCGTGGAGAAGCCCGTTGGCTCTACTTAGCATCACACTAACTCTTGTTGGACTTACGATGCTAGCTACTTTGCTTATCTTTTCGCTCACGAGTGGGTTGTCCACAGACTTCGCCACACGCGTGGAAACCACTTTCATGTTCTTGGTATTTCTATTGCTTATCGTGTACCTGAACAATGGTCCTTCACTGCATCTCGGGCGCCTTGCTTCTAAAACGGGCATCGTCAGCGAATTGGATGCGGTAGCGATGATCTATGACTACGGCCATCTGTTCCTGGCTGCATTAGTGCTTTCTATCCTGGCCTTCGTGAACTCGAACCTCTGGTTCGAAGAAATTTTCTCAATTTGGGCGAGTGTCATATTGATAATCAATGGGTTCGAGATGGTGAAGGGGGTTAGCCCCTATGTTTCAAACCTGTCCAGCAAGGAAAGGGCGACCCTAAAGTTTCTACTCCACCAGGAAGACGCCCAACACAGGGATTCACCGGAGCTACTTCAAAGGGTTGCGGGGTGGTGGTCTATTGGTTCGGGGCTACTGATTCTGTACGTCGTGACGGCTTTCGTATTTCTGTAGAAATCTAGGTGAGGACCTTGATGTGCCAAGGCTCATATCGAACCCCAAGCAGATTATGTAACGGATAACGCATATCCACGTATCCGAGGTCGACCAATCGCTTGAATTCATCTGTTGCTGCAAAATCAGCCGTGAAATTTTTTGCACCCAAGCCAACTTTGCCCACATCGAAGTCGCCAATACCATGGAATGAATGCCCAGGTGGCGCAACACTTCGGGAGGCTCGGGACAGATTGCCTTTTGACTGTACGGTCTTAGCTAGAAATAAATGAGTCTGCTTGACCACACTGCGAATACCAGAGGTCAGGACAATACTCTCGCCCAAATCTCGCTTGACCTGCTTGTAGAGTTCCTCGGATTCACCTCGGTACAGAAAATGACCCGTGTAAGGAATCTTCTTTACTTCTCGTGGCGCGACCGTAGACGTTAATTCAGTGATGACTTTCTCGCCGAAAAAACCGTATCGACGTGCATTACCTGAAAACAGATCTTCAAGAAAATCTTTTTCGTCAACTGGAAACTCTCCCACGCTGGAGTAACGTCGACCATATTTAAGCATCTCGTCAAAACTGAGGACGTTGAAATTACCATGCCCTACGAGATTCTGAACCCTGTCCAGCCGACGAAAAGTACTCGCTAGCAATGCGTTCTGACGTGGAGCTAAAAACACATCTTCATAATGGGAATTCTCAAAATTCTCCATTTTCTGCAGATAGTTCTGCAAATTATCTGAGTCTGCGAGTATCGCTTTCCCCTGGCGCGCAAACGCTCGTAAAATTTCCCCGGAGTCAGGTGCAGGTGTCGTCATATATTGTATCGACTTTGCCAGTTCCAGCGCGTTGGTATCAATATCCTCGTAGGTATTGGACAACAGTGGTGCAAGCGGTTGCGAAACATTCGACCGAATCGCCATCTGACCACTCATCGCGGCTACACTAGCTGCTGAGAAAATCTTTAGAAAATCTCTTCTTTCCACTTCCAATTCCAGACTTCAGGGAAAATGATAGTAACGTCTAATGTCCGTATATTCCAGTAAAGCAAGTACTTAGAAAATACTTTTGACACTTTCCTTGTCATTGCATCACCTCGCCCCACATGGGTCTCCCACGTTTGCGCTCAATCGAGTATAGGCGAAAGTTAGCTCACCAGGTGCAAAGAGAATTGAGGTGAAAGTTAGAGTTTTTCGTCAGCGTGTGTCTCAGGTACATGAAAGCGAAACTGAAATTAACGATTGGCTTGAGGAAGTTGAAGGGACCATCGACATAAAATTCGTCGAACAGTCAGCTTACCTGACGGACAATACGGAAAACGCTCAGCCCGGACACATTGTCTCTGTTTGGTACAACGAGAACTAAGTAGGTTTTAGGAGCCCCGCTTTTCGCTATACACAAAAAGTGTCGACGCCGTAAAGTTGAAGATGCTTGCTCCGACAATCCCTGACATTAGCGCCAAGATTCGATACTGGTCAAAGAATTCACTACTTGATGTCAGGGTTACATAGATACCCCAATTCAAACTATATCCTATGAGACTGGTAGCGACAAACTCAAACCATTGTCGCGCCCTTGGTCGACGCTCCCGTTCACCAAACGTGGTAATGCGATTTAGTGCCCAATTCCAACTAACTGCAGGCCAGAATGAGATAGCCCGCGCCGCGCGATGATCGATTCCAAAAAGCTGAAGCAAGTAGTAACAACTAACATCTACTACGAATCCGCTAGCCCCGACTGCGCCGTAATGAATGAACTCCGCCCAAGCTCTAAATTTGTACAGATATAACCTTCGCAAGTGCCGTAAATAGTTAATCTGCTGCTGTAGATTCATTTTGCTCTTCCCAACAGCCCTATCCTTGAACTCGATGGGTATCTCTACGATCTTCTTAAACTCACCTCTGACCATTAGCTCAAGCGCAATCTTGTAACCAATCGGGCGAAATCGTTTCAATTCGTTTAGATCTTGTTTACGGAGCGCAAAGAAACCCGTCATTGGATCGCTGCAGCTGGTAAATGGTAACGCCATAAGCGTTGCAAACCAGGAATTCAGAAATCGCCAGAAGCTCCAACCTCGATCAAATTTCCCTCCCTTGGCATATCGACTACCTGCAACGAAGGTATCTTCCTCTACCGCCGCCACCAATTGTGGAATCTTAGTGACGGGGTGAGACAGATCAGCATCCATGACCACGACAACATCCGACGATGCCTCACGTATCCCGTCCAAAACTGACAGTGAAAGGTCTCTGCTTCGACCTGCTGGTTGAATCAGTCGCAATGGATATTTTTCAGCTAGAGACCTCGCAATATTCACCGTATCGTCCGGCGACTGGTCATCTACGATCAGTAACTCGTAAGCAAGATTCTCGGCGCCAAGAACCTGGTCAACCGATTCACACAGGGCCTGCAGGTTCTCTGCTTCTTTGTAGGTCGGAACTACAATACTAACTAAGGGCACTCGACTTCCTTGAATTCCTCTGAAATCACAGATGTCTGAGCCACGTCGATCGCTCTAAGAGGACATATACTGGTATTGTCCACCGAAGGATAGCTTGCGATAGATCGCTCAAAGTAATCAACCGCACGCAAAGCATCTGCGTTCTCGTACATCAATATCCTAACGTACTACTCGTAAAACACAGCGAGACTTTTATTCGTTACCATCTCCGGGATGTCTGACTTGGCTTGTCTTGCAATTTTCAGCAAAGCATTCCGATTCTCCGGCGTTACGAGACTCTGCTGCAACATCGTCTCCAACGTAACTAGTCTACCCGGAAAAGTTGCTTGCAAGGCCACAACCTGCGAAGTCACCTCCTGCTTATTCGCCTCGGACTGCAACGCATAATTGAAGTAGGTCCGCGACAGCCGGATTAACAAGTGATAAGCATGATACCGTTCATGAGGGTCAGTGATCAGTTCATTTTCGTACAACTCCAGCAAGTAGACAAGAAACTGGTTGGTCTTTTCGCTCACTTCATAGCCTCGCCAACCGTTTCTGCTAAAGCGAAAGTATAAGCCAAGGTCTGTCGCAGACTCTAACCTGTCCTGAATTGAATAATCCTCTCTACTCGAGGATTCAATAAAAACCGTTTGGGCTTCATTTTTTTCTGCATCAGATGCAAAAGGAGATGTAAGCCGATTACTAAAAACAAGACTCTCCCACTCTCTAAGTTCAACATCAGGGCGAAGCCCTTCAACCAGTTGTAGGTAGCCAAATAATGCAGCCTCAAAATCTCCATATACAAAAAGCACACTATTCTGAGGAAGCGACTCTAGAACCTGCTTGCCGTAGTGTTCGACAAAAGTATCACCTCTTCGATTGTTGATAGAAAAATTCGACACAAAAACCAGACCAATCGATATAACGAACACCGTTCTCTTCAGTATCTCTTGGGACGAAAGCGTGTTAACAGCCTCTATAATTCTCTCGATACCTGCTGCAAAGCAGAACGCTACAGCCAGATAAGCAATGACTGGATAGGGTTTAAAAATCGCTGTATAGAAAAATTCAAAATCGAAATTGAGCAAGACAACCAACAGATAGGTTGTACCCAGATACATAAACGCCAGCGCCAGAGTAACAACCATCGGGAAGGATCTGATAATTGTCCACAACCCAACTATCAAAACCGGAGCAGACCAGTACCCAGACTGAAGCAAGGTCTCTTTCCCCAGCCAGCCCGCAAAAGAGATTTTGTCAGCGACGCCTGCTACCGCGTGACTATCCTCATACATAGACCTCGTTACATAACGCACGAAATCCGATACCGACTCAATGCCCCCATAGACTCCTATTACCGGAGTCCCAGCAAGCACCAGTGTTAGATATGGAGTAAGACCAAGTAAAATGAAAACGGTCGACAGCAGCCAAAAAGTGGGCATTCGCGCGGCCGCCAAAAGCACATCAATTCTGGGCCACATCAACACCAGCAAGGCCGGCGTTGACAAAATCATCAAGGGCCAGTGATTGCATAGTGCAAGTCCATAAAGCAACCCGAGTAAATAGAAATACGTAATGCGACCGATTTTGACGAATGCTTGGACGCTCCACCAGCAGGCAAGAAACATCAGCACAGCCAGCGAGTAAACCTCAATAATCAGCGCCTGAGACCAAAAGGTTGCGGAAAGCCCATAGGCCATAGACGCCACCCAGGCGAAAGGTCGACCCCGGTAGCAAAAGCAAATGTGATGGAACAACCCAGCAGAGAGCGCTGCAAAAAGCGCGGACAACATATTGCCAACAAACACACCCCCAGAGAAGAAAGGCAGATTGACAAACTGCTGGCACAGGATCTTAAATAGAGGATAACCCGGGGGATGAGAAATTCCGCCAAGATGGCAGACCATCTGAAAAAGCCCAGCATCCTCCAACGTGATCGCACGAGGAAGTGTAACGAGATAAGTTACCAGGCAAAGAAGGAACACGGCAAAAGCATGCAACCATGATCCTGGAATACGTAGATGAATAACGCTGACCAGCGGAGTCCGAACGTAGTATACCGAGGAAATCGTATACCGAGGAGTCTACTCCTGGGTGTTTAGGCGAATAACCTCTCTAAGGCCCGTGAGAATGAGGTCGGGAATAACAGCATCGAACAACTTTTCGCGGTTGAACAACTGCGCAAAACCACCAGTACCAATTACGACTGGGCTCTCGCTGGAGAATTCCTCATTGGTGATCCGGGTTATTAACTCTCGTACCATCCCGACATTCGACCAATATAGACCCGCCTGAATACTTTCGACTGTAGACCTACCAATAGCTGTGGCAGGTGGAATTATTTCCACTGAAGGTAACTGTGCCGTTCGCTCTTCCAACGCCCTCATGGATAGATTCAAGCCAGGAACGATATTCCCCCCAAGGAACTCCTTCTTATTCGAAATCGCACACAACGTTGTCGCTGTACCGAAGTCTGCAACGATGATATTTCGCTCTGGGTACAGTCGAACTGCACCGACAGCATCGGCGATGCGATCAGCACCTACTTCTTTGGGATCACGATATAAGATTTTTAGTCCAGTCTTTGTTCCTGGCCTGAGAATCAGCGGCTCGACATCAAAATATTTCTGGCAAGTCGCTCGAAGCGAGTAAAGCAAGTCAGGCACCACGCAACAAATAGCAACACGATCAATACTTTCAGGATCTATGTCATTTTCACGAAGCACGGCTCGAAAAAATACACCAAGCTCATCAGACGAGCTACGCAACTGGGACGTACGGCGAAATTGAAGTTTTAGGTCGTCACCCGAGAAGACCCCACCGAAGATTTGGGAGTTACCAATATCAAGGCAGAGTATCATGACGCTACCGCAACGTTATCAATAAGTCGTACCACAGGATTTTCTCCAACTTTCGCTGCGACGAATCGTCGCCCATCTCTCGTTTCAACATAATCTACGTCGAACCCCGCCTCCGCCAATCGATCGGAGATCTCCCGGTCCGTCGCGCTGCTATTAATCAGCTCGTGGATAATTGGCGCCGTCTTCCGCGCACATGGGTCCAGATTCAGATTACGCGAACTCAGAGCCAGACCATCGGACTCACGTACAATTGAACACGGAACAATTTCAACGTCCATAAAAAATGTATCGACCATGTCCCTAATGAGCAGATATTGCTGATAATCCTTTTCTCCAAAATAAGCTCTATTCGGTCTTACGATATTTAGCAGCTTCATGACTATCGTGAGCACACCGGTAAAATGACCATCTCGATGAGCACCACAAAGATTACGTGCAAATTCCGTTTCCAAAACCTGGTATCGAAAACCATCTGGATACATTTGTTCGAAGGTTGGAATAAGCAGCAGATCGACACCAAGAGACTCAAAGATTCGCTGGTCCTGCTCCAGGGTTTCCGGATAGGCTGCCAGGTCATTCTGATTATCAAACTGTGTAGGATTTACGTAGATGCTGGCGACCGTGGTCTCGTTTTCTTCTACGCTCTTTCTAACCAGTGATTCGTGACCAGCGTGTAACGCACCCATCGTGGGTACAAATCCCACGGATTTTCCGGATTCTTCCCGGGACTTCACAAAATCCGTCACCGAGGTACAAATTTTCATCCGTATGTTTCCTCAAGCGCCGGAAAAGATTGGTTTCTCACATCTTCATGAAAGCCATTGAGTGCCCCGGCTACCAATTGATTCACGTTCGCGTATCGCCTTAGAAACTTCGGACAAAAGTCAGGATCAGCGCCAAGTAGGTCGTGAAGCACCAGGACCTGACCATCCGTATGAGGGCCTGCACCTATGCCAATAGTAGGAACAGAGACCGCCCGTGACACGCAGTCGCCGAGTTTATTAGGAATACACTCCAACACAATGGAAAAACATCCTGCCTGTTCCAGGCGCTTAGCGTCATCAATTAGCTTCTGAGCGTCGCCCTCACTCTTGCCCTGGACTTTGTGTCCGCCAAGATTGTGGATCGATTGTGGCGTAAGACCAATGTGACCCATCACTGGAACACCTGCTTCTACAATATGGGCAATAAGATCTGCCTGGTGGGCTGCACCTTCAATCTTTACAGCAGATGCCCCTGTCTGCATCAATTCATGGACCGCATCCATGCCGACATTGATACCCTTGCTGCAGGATAGAAACGGCATATCGGCCACGACAAATTTGTCTGGGGCACCACGGACTACGGCTGCAACATGCATCTTCATCATGTCGAGCGTAGCGTGCACCGTGGAGTCAAAACCGTGCATAACCACAGCCAGTGAATCTCCGACTAGGATACAATCTATATCGGACTGGTTGATGATTTTCGCACTCCAGAAGTCGTAACACGTCACCATGGAAATCTTACGATTCTGTTGCTTACGTTTAGTAAAAGTTTGCACACTAATCATGTGTTCACCTCGATGTTGAGGAGCATGATTCTTATGGCAGATAGAGTAACCGGTGGGTCCGGACGACCAAGCTTCGGTACCTGTCCTTAAGATCAAGTCCTGCTCAAATATTCAAAAAAATGTAGCTTCCCCTTCTCGTCACCTTCCTATGGATAGGTGCGAAAACGCGAGAATAGGTGGTTTAGTGGATGGCGTCAATGGGGAAATTAACGTGGTCGTATGGGGCTATTTCGCTGGCTTCGCGTAAAGCAGAGTGCGTTGGCTCTGGTGAATTCGGGTGGCGGATTCGCTGCCGCGTCGCAGGTTTTGTGCTACGGGCGAAGCCGTGCGATTGGCTCTCGTGAATTCGCGTGGCGGACTCGCTGCCGCGTCGCACGTTTTGGGCTATGCGCAAAGCCGTGCAATTGGCTCTCGCGATTTCGCATCGCGAATTCGCTGCCGCCCTTTGCGTTTTGCTTCGCAAAGCCGCAAAGTTGGTGGGCCCACCAGGACTCGAACCTGGGACCAATGGATTATGAGTCCAGTGCTCTAACCAACTGAGCTATAGGCCCTGTGATCGATATAGTGGATAAACGCTAAAACTTAAGACGTCTCGTCGAGAAAACTCTTAAGGTGATCCGAGCGTGTCGGATGACGAAGTTTACGCAGTGCTTTGGCTTCAATCTGACGGATTCGTTCACGCGTAACGTCAAACTGCTTACCCACTTCCTCGAGTGTGTGATCGGTATTCATATCAATACCAAATCGCATTCTCAAGACTTTAGCTTCTCGCGCAGTAAGACCCGAGAGGACACCTTTGGTTGCTTCACGCAGCCCTTCATCTGTTGCGCTAACCACAGGAGATCCAACATAAGAACTCTCTCCCAGGCTGGAATCTGAATCGAGGAAATCGCCCAAATGGGTATCCTCGTCATCGCCAACTGGCGTTTCCATCGAGATAGGATCTTTCCCGATCTTCAACACACGTCGGACTTTATCCTCAGGCATTTCCATGCGCTCGCCGAGTTCTTCCGGCGTAGGCTCGCGACCCTTTTCCTGCAACATCTGCCGAGAAATACGAGAAAGTTTGTTAATGGTTTCGATCATGTGTACTGGAATACGAATCGTTCTTGCCTGATCCGCGATAGAGCGTGTGATTGCCTGCCTAATCCACCAGGTGGCATAGGTCGAAAACTTATAGCCCCGACGATATTCAAATTTATCCACCGCCTTCATCAAACCAATATTGCCCTCCTGGATGAGATCCAGGAACTGTAATCCACGATTGGTATATTTCTTCGCGATTGAAATCACCAGACGAAGATTAGCTTCCACCATATCCTTTTTAGCACGACGAGCTTTCGCTTCACCGATCGACATTCGACGATGAATTTCTTTTATCTCGCTCACTTCCAGGCCGCACTCTTCCGAGGCCTGTTTTATTCGTTTCTGTGCTCGGACGATTTCATCTTCAAATTTCTTCAGCCCGTCAAAACCCGCCTTGATCTGCTTTTGAGCCCACTTAAGGTCTGTTTCCTTACCCGTAAACTTCTCAAGGAATTTTTTACGTGGCATCTTTCCTCGGCGAACACAGGTATTAATAATATGACGCTCCTGGCGCCTAACCTGGGCGTGTATCTCCCGTGGAATTCGAACGATATTGTCATAGTGCTTGGGTACGAACTTAAAGAACTGAAATGCGTCACCTAATGCATCTAGCTCTTTCAATGCCTTTTCAGAACCACGACCATTGCGCTTGATTGACCGATGCGTTTTCTTAAATTGCTTCTGCAACGCTTCGAAACGCTTCGCTGCTAATACTGGGTCTGGTCCCTTGTCTTGCTCAGACTCAGAGTCTTCTTCCTTTGGCTGTCCAGGCACAACCTGCGCTGCCGGCGCAACGTGCTCTGCCGGGTCGAGGAACCCAATCAATACATCTAATAATTCGCCATCTTCCTCGAAGGTTGCATCGTACTGCTCGAGGATATATTCAACAGTGCCGGGGAACTGACCCGCCGCATGGAGCACATCTCGAATCCCTTCTTCGATCCGTTTGGCAATCACGATTTCGCCTTCGCGGGTGAGCAATTCAACCGTTCCCATTTCACGCATGTACATACGTACGGGATCCGTTGTTCTTCCTGCTTCGTTTTCGACCGCTACCAGGACGGCAGCAGCTTCCTCGGCCGCCAACTCATCGGTCGATTCAGCATCATTGACCAACATGTCGTCACTTGAAGGTGCCTTTTCATGGACTGTAATGCCCATGTCGTTAATCATGCCAATAATATCTTCGATCTGATCCGGATCAGAAATGTCATCGGGAAGGTGGTCATTTACCTCGGCATAGGTCAAATAACCCTGCTCTCTCCCCTTACTAATTAGTTCCTTTAAACGTGATTCCTGCTGCGCTAATCCAGTTGACATAACCCCTCTTGAAACACCCATGTGAAAGACAAGGCCGGCCATTATAGCGAGTGAAATACCATCATTCCAGATTTCCGTAAATTAGTGAGACTTACACGGGTTAATTATGGAGGTTTCTCCAGTTTCTATGAGGCTCCCTGCTGCTTTTTCTGATGATGATTTCGAATAATCTCCCGCTCCTCCTCCGATAGAGCGGACATCGGCTTACGAAGAAGCTCCTCAATCCCACGCTTTTTGGATTCGGCCTCCATACGGGTCAGTTGTTTCTTGAGGATGCCCTGGAATTCGTCTGCAAACTGAGAAACATCCAACAACTGCTCTCTGTTCGACAATCGCTGGATTCTTTCAAAGTCAGGCGTTCCGTTGAAATGAGAAAGGATCTTGGCGGGCTCAGGATTATCCTGCCCTGACACATATTCCACTAATTTCACCAACAAATGTGTAGTCGGGTCAGACGCCAGATGAGCGTAGTCCTGTGGCTCAAACAGGTCTATCAACTCCGGCTGAATAAGCAACATGCTAATCGCCTGGTCAACCTGACTATCCAGATCATCACGATGGGGAACCATTGCCTTCGGTTCGGTTGCATAGGAGCTAGTGGGGGCATCATCAACATAGGCGCGCTTTTCCTGTTGGTAACCCTTTGATGCAGACATAAGTTTCTCTACGTCCAATCCGACCCGTTCCGACAGACCATCAATCACCAACTGCTTGAATACCCCTTCTGGAATTCTATGAATAAGAGGAACCGCCAGCTTACTCAACGCCGCTTTACCTTCCGGCGTAGACATATCGAGACCAATCTCCAGATGACTGTAAAAAAAGTCTGTAAACGACGTAGCCTCCTGCAAGCGCTCCTCGAAGCGCTCTTTGCCGTCTTTACGTATCAGGGAGTCGGGATCTTCACCGTCCGGTAGAAATAGAAATACTGCACTCCTACCGTCCTGCAGAAAACCCAGCACTGTATCCAGCGCCTTCCACGCAGCCTTGCGTCCTGCGTCATCTCCATCGAAACAGAATATGATTTTTGACACCAGACGATACAGGCGTTCGATATGATCTGAAGTCGTCGCAGTACCGAGGGTCGCAACAGAGTAGTCAATTCCATGTTGAGCAAGCGCCACAACATCCATATAACCTTCAACTACTATTACCTGCTCCAGTCTGGCAGTACGGCGCCTCGCCTCGTATAGACCATATAACTCCCGACCCTTGTGAAAAACCGGAGTTTCCGGTGAGTTCAGGTACTTGGGCTTGCCGTCACCAATGATGCGCCCACCGAATGCTATCGTTTTCCCACGCAGGTCTCGAATGGGAAACATTACCCTGTCACGAAAGCGGTCATAGCTTCGATCCTCATCGGTATTTTCTATCAGCATTCCCGACTTTATGAGCAACTCTCGGTCATAATTGCTGGTCGCCATTGCCGTTTGCAGGCTATCCCACTCTGCAGGTGCATAGCCCAGACAAAAATCTCGTGCAATCTCGCCGGATAGTCCCCTGGACTTCAGATAATCTACAGCCCTCGCGCGACTCGGATAGTTTCGTAGCTGATCCTTGTAGAAATCCGATGAACGTTCCAGTATTTCATAGATCGTTCGGCGCTCTCGATGCACCTCCTTGGGAAGGCCATCGTTCTGTCGGGGAACCTCCATACCAACCCTGGCCGCCAGCATTTCAACAGCAGACACGAAATCCATTCGTTCGTATTCCTGTAGAAAATGTAAGGCACTACCATGGGCCTGACACCCGAAACAGTGATAAAAGCCCTTGTCCTGGCTGACGGTAAATGAGGGAGACTTTTCGTTGTGGAAAGGACAAAGACCCTGATAGTCCTTCCCCCTCTTTTTGAGCGCGACACGAGGTTCGATAATCTGAACGATATCGGTTCTCGCTAACAATTCGTCAATAAATTCCTGAGGAATCACATTGGTTTTTCAAGGAACTGAAGAACATGAGAATGGCACTCACCATTTCATGTTGCAAGGACAGAGTGCATGAATAGCACACGTGTCGGAGGCTAACCCAGCTTTGACTTTACCAAAGCCCCAACTGCTGACATGTCCACGCGACCCTGAGCCTTACTTTTTAGTACACCCATGACTTTTCCCATGTCCTTCATCGACTCTGCACCAGTGCTAGCAATCGCTTCATCCACCAGACTCGTGAGTTCAGCTTCATCAAGCTGCTCAGGCATAAACTCACCAATTACGTCCAGTTCAAACTGTTCTTGCTGAACCAGGTCATCACGACCGGCTGATTCATACTGGGAAAGTGAGTCTTTGCGCTGTTTGGTCATCTTGTCGAGGATCGATAACACGCGTTGGTCATCGAGCTCAACACGTTCGTCAACCTCAACTCGTTTAAACTCTGCAGATATTAGACGGAGCGCGCCCAATCTTTGTTTTTCGCGCGCACGCATAGCCGATTTTACTTCATCGACAATTTTGGCTTGGATTTCGGAGCTCAAGGGGTAGGTCCCAGCGAAGAACTAGTACAACCTCTCCATACGACGGGATTCTCGCTGAACTTTCTTTGCGTGACGCTTCACTGCTGCTGCTGCCTTACGTTTCCTAACGGAAGTAGGTTTTTCGTAAAACTCTCGTTTACGAACTTCACCTAGAATACCTGCTTTCTCGCAGGACCGTTTAAATCGACGTAACGCAACGTCAAACGGTTCGTTTTCTTTTACTTTGACGTAAGGCATGTATTGGTCCAGTGTTAAAGGGCGTGCATTCTAGCCTCAATTCCACCGGTTTGCAAAGTCAAAACAATGCGTAATTCTGTGAGAAATCGTAAAAAGATCAGTAAGATACGTCATTTCCACTGTCCGAGTAGCTAACAGGTACGAATGAAGGTAATTGGCATCGAAACTTCCTGCGACGAAACCGGCGTCGCTATCTACGATTCTGATGAAGGACTAATTGCTGATCTTTTATTCAGCCAGATTGAATTGCACCAACGCTATGGCGGCGTCGTCCCGGAAATAGCTTCTCGCGATCATATTCGTAAAACCTTGCCCATGATCCACGAGGCTTTGGAAAAAGCCGGTTGTACCGCACGGGATATCGATGGGATTGCATACACGGCCGGTCCAGGACTAATCGGTGCGCTACTCGTCGGCGCAAGCATCGCAAAATCTCTGGCCATTGCCTGGGAAATTCCTGCGCTTGGTATTCATCATATGGAAGGCCACTTGCTGGCGGCGAATATGGCTGAGCAACCTCCGTCGTATCCTTTTGTCGCACTCCTCGTTTCCGGTGGACACACTCAACTCATGGAGTGTCGACAACAAGGGGATTATCAATTATTAGGAGAGTCTGTCGATGATGCTGCGGGTGAGGCATTCGACAAGGTCGCCAAGATGCTGGGACTAGGGTACCCGGGAGGTCCCGAGATCGCAAAAGCCGCTAAGGATGGCGACAGGAATCGGTTTACGTTTCCCAGACCTATGACCAACAAGCCGGGACTCAACTTTAGCTTTAGTGGTTTGAAAACCTTTGTACTCAATACCATTTACGACCTGGATCATCTTGAACGACAGGATATCGCCGACGTCGCCTGCGAATTCGAGGATGCCGTTGTCGATACCATCAGGATCAAATGTGAACGAGCACTAGAGCATTCAGGACTGAACAGCCTTGTAATAGCAGGTGGCGTTAGTGCAAACGTACATCTACGCAGCGTTCTGGACAAGATGACCCGCGAGCGCGGCTACCAACTTTTCTACCCCGAGGCAAAGCTTTGTACCGACAACGGTGCGATGATCGCCTACGCGGGCTGGCAACGCTTACTCGCAGGTCAATCAGAATCACTAGATATCCACGTACGACCCAGGTGGCCTATGGATGAGTTGGAGTCCGCTTGAAAGATACAATCTATATCGAACAACTCAAGATTGATTGCATCGTCGGCGTCAATGACTGGGAACGTAACATCAGGCGACAGGTCATTCTTGATCTAAAACTTGAAACGGATGTAACTAAGGCGGCAGAAAAAGACACTATCGAAGATGCCATCGACTACAAAACTGTCAGTGATCGGGTAACCAGTTTCGTCCAGTCAAGCTCATATCTCCTTATTGAGACGCTTGCAGAGTACGTAGCGGATTTGGTACTTACAGAATTCCCTGTCTCCCGGATTAGTCTGAAACTCAGCAAACCTGGGGCAGTCAGCAATGCGAAAAATGTAGGCGTATCGATCGAGCGGTCTCGCTAACCCAGACTACTCGTTACCACTCGTAGAAGGCAATTTGTAAAAAGAAGGTTCAAATCCGAACTCATAGCGGTCGGAAAGCGAGGCCGTAAGCTCTCTATCTAACTTGTCATCGTTCTGCGCACTCAGCTCCAACGTATACAGGGTGATTTGTTCGTATCCACCTTTTGCTTTTGGATTAGCAAGCGTTACCATAAAATAGATATTTCCATCATCATCATAAGCGAAGGATTGGTCATCCGGCAGGCGAAGACCCTGTGGGTTCTCGTCATAGTTCTTCAGGTTCTGGAACGCCACTTCATCGATCTCTTCAACTTTTTCTTCATCGTCTCTCTGGGATGCAGCTGTTGATCGTGAACTTGAAGAAGCGCTGGTTTCACCAGCACTTGCTAGAGATGTTGTCGCGCTACTAAGGTTGGCTTGAAACGCCTCGATGTTGATCGGTGGGATCGTAGGAATACTGGATGCATCAACATTGCTCGCAAGCGTAGTGGCTTCAGTAGTGACTTTTCCAAGATTGTTAACAGTGTCGTTCGGAATCTCAGCAAGAATCGCCGTACTACCAATGTCATCCGAGAAGAACTGCCCTTCTTCAAGCCCGTAGAATATTCCACTGCCAGCTCGTTGCACGAAGTTCTGGTCGGCCACAGCACTGCCCACATTAGCAATCGGCGCGAGGAACACGATAGATCCGTTCCGGCTGTTGATATCTTGATTGCTGTCGCCCTGCCCCAGGGTTATCGGATCGTTGACACGCGAGAAAGTCGGGACAGGATCACCTTCTGCAACATCAGACCTAGGTTTGGTAATAACCAAAGTTACATCCTGAGCCGCATCCACCGTGGCGATGGCAATGCCTTCTTCTGCAGACAATATAAGACCATCAGCTGGTTCATCTCCCACTGCCTGTGCGGTACCCAATGCAAAAATAGTTGTGTTTTTATCCTGGTCAATCCGGCCTTCGACACTGATGATTCCAACTTTGCCGTCGCTATTAATACTACTGGTGGCAATATCCCCATTGCTAGACGTAACTTTGACGTCTCCGCCTTCTATTGCAGTTCCTTCCGCATTTCCAGTCACCGTCTCACTGTTAAGTGAAATATCGTTGGTCGCAAGAATGCTTGACTCATCAGCCATAATCTTGTCACTGGTGGTCAAGACCTATATCATTGATGTTCGCAATCCAAAAGAAGTCGAAGAGAACAAGATCCCCGGCAGCCTTAACATTCCTCTCCTACTGTTGAGAAAGAACCTCAATAAGCTAAAGCCTGAAGGTGTTTACGTCATGGCTTGCGATGGTGGTAAACGCGCGGAATTGGGCGCCTACGTTCTCGATCAACCGGACGACTCGGCGTAAGCTTACCCATGACAGACGAAGCGGCCGATAAAGCGGTAGATAACTGCCTGTTTTGCAAAATCGTACGTAAAGAGATCCCCGCCGACGTGATTTATGAAGACGATACTGTCATCGCATTTCGCGACATCACACCACAGGCACCTGTGCACGTACTGGTTGTTCCTCGCACGCACGTGAGCACCGTAAATGATCTTGAGGATCCAGCTTTGGCTGGCTACCTCATCATGACCGCAAAGAAGCTCGCAAATGAGCTGGGTATAGACGAGTCAGGCTATCGATTGGTAATGAACTGCAATGAACAAGGTGGTCAGACTGTTTTCCATATCCACTTGCACCTTCTTGGAGGCCAACAGCTTGGCCACCTCATTTAAAAGCATGTTTTCCACCCGTATTGTTTAACCATGGCGTTATCTGCTCTAGATAAAGTTATCTGCGACATTGATCGCGCACTGCGGATCAGCTCGGGCTCCCTGGGTACCGGCAAGAGGCAATCTCCAGCGCCAGGTGAAGGCTCTGCGCTCAAGGAAGCCGACTGTCAAATCGCTTCGCGTCTTATGCGTGTCAATCACACCGGGGAAGTGTGTGCCCAGGCACTCTATCAAGGTCAGGCAATGACCACGCGCAATCAGAATATTCGCAAAATAATGCAGCAATCAGCTGACGAAGAGACCGACCATCTGGTGTGGTGCGAACAACGAATTAAGGAACTTGGTTCACACACAAGTTATCTGAATCCGTTTTTTTATCTCGGATCCCTGTCCATCGGAGCACTAGCAGGCACGTTGGGCGACAAGGTCAATCTCGGATTCGTCGCCGCGACAGAAGACGGCGTGGTGACTCATCTTAAAGATCATCTTAAGAGGCTGCCATCCAGCGACGCCAAATCTCGTGCGATTCTGGAAAAAATGAAAGACGATGAAAGTCGACACGCTGACAAAGCGATGCAATCTGGTGGTTATAACTATCCGCCGATGTTGCGACGCATTATGCGTGGCGCTGCCCAGGTGATGACGAAGACCACCTACTGGTTCTAGGTCAATCGGTTTTCGCTATTGGAGGATGATAAATTAGCTGTACCCGTGTGCCTGATGGATCCTCACAGTAAAAACCTCTTGCACCGTCGCGATGATCTCTCGGCTCGGTGAGCGTCTTGACACCATTGTCGGTCAGGAACGTGAACCAATCACTTATCCTTTCTTTTTCGTTGATAAAAAAGCCAATGTGATCCAGCACGCTCTCATTCGCGTCATCTTCACGTTGTCCCTCATCACTCTGAGCTTCAGGCCGTCGATGTAACGCAAGATTATCGTTCCCGCTAGTTAGGTAGACATTGTCGGTGTCTGGCCGCCATTCAACTTCCATACCCAATAGCTCCGTGTAAAACGACTCCGTCTTTTCCAGATCGACAACGTAGAGTGCCACGTGACGCATACCATTGGTTTTACCCAGTCCAGACATGTTAGCCCTCGACGATTGCGTAATCGTGGGTAATATCAACACCCCCACGAGCCAGCATTATCGAAGCTGAACAGTATTTCTCAGCGGAGAGATCCACGGCGCGCTTTACCTGTGCTTCCTTAAGATTCTTGCCTGTCACGGTAAAGTGAACATGGATACGAGTAAATACGCTTGGAATGTCTTCGGCTCGTTCCGCTTCAACATCAGCAACACAATCAGTCACGCCCTGCCGGGACTTCTTTAGAATAGACAAAACATCGAAACTGGTACAGCCACCCAGGCCCATTAGCATCAACTCCATAGGTCGAATACCAATCCCTCGTCCACCTTCACTCTCCGGGCCTTCCATCAGAACGGCATGTCCTGTACCCGATTCAATAAGAAACTGGACACCGTCAATCCATTTTACCGTTGCTTTCATTGGTGCCGCCATTGTTGGAAAGCCAGTATGGTAGCGACTTCAGGAGCTTTGGACCAGTTTAGCCCGTCGCAGACTGCTTGTTTTCATAAGATGCTGGACGTAATCTATCTTTTAACCGCTTACAGAAACCGAAATATGGTTAGTTTGACTCTTTCATCACCGACCCTCGGCAATATGGATGAATTCCTTTCCTACGCACATAAGCGTAAGTATCCAAAGGGAAGCACCATCATCTACGAGGGAGAAAAAAGTGAATCAATCTACTACATCACGAAAGGCTCGGTGACAGTCCTGATTGAAGATGACTCCGGGAGAGAGATCATCATCGCCTACCTAAACGAAGGAGACTTCTTTGGTGAGATGGCCATGTTCGGCGAAGGAACCCGCACGGCCTGGGTGAAAGCCAAAACCGAGTGCGAAGTGGCGGAACTTGGGTACACTAAATTCGCAGAGCTCAGTAAGGAAGACGCCGGCATGCTATACGAACTCGCCAGCCAGCCAGCTAGCTGAACGCCTTGGCAAAACCACTCAGAAAGTTGGTGACCTTGCGTTTTTGGATGTTACTGGCCGCGTGGCCGGCACGTTGCTCGATTTATGTAAGGAACCTGATGCCATGACTCATCCTGATGGCATGCAAATCAAGATTACCCGTCAGGAGATTGGCCGCATCGTCGGATGTTCCAGAGAGATGGTCGGGCGCGTACTCAAAACCCTTGAGGATCAGGGGTTGGTATCAGTCAAAGGCAAAACCATGGTGGTATTCGATACACGATAGGAAATTCGAGGTTCTGAAATTCGAGAGCCTAAGAGAACAGCTCCCGTAACTTTTCTCCCGGATCATCTTCCCGCATAAACGATTCCCCAACCAGGAAGCCAGTAACTCCCGCATCACTTAAACGCCGCACCTCTTCCCTTGATGAAATACCGCTCTCGCTGATGATAAGCGCGTCATCGGGAACGCTACCCAACAAATCGAGAGTAGTATCCAGCGATACATCAAAAGTGTGTAAGTTCCGATTGTTTATTCCAATCAGCGATGGTTTCAGCGCGAGGACATTATCTAGCTCGGCTTGATTATGAACCTCAAACAGGACATCCATACCCACATCACGGGCGAGTTCCGACAGCGATTTAAGTTCATGTAAATCGAGAATAGCTGCAATAAGCAGGATACAGTCCGCACCAATCGACGCTGCCTCATAGACCTGGTAGGTGTCAACGGTAAAATCTTTGCGCAGTACGGGCAGGCCACAAGCATCACGGGCCTGCTGAAGATAATCGTTGCTCCCCTGAAAAAATAATTCGTCGGTTAGCACAGACAGACAGGTTGCTCCTGCCCCCGCATAGCTCTTGGCTATTTCCGTGGGAACAAAGTTTTCCCGGATTACGCCTTTGGACGGCGAAGCTTTTTTTATTTCAGCGATAACCGAAATCTGATCACTACTCGCGCATTTCCTGATTGCATCAATAAAGCCTCTTGGGGGATCGAGTCTTTCTCGCGCGCTACGCTCAACGGCAGCCTCAGACTTCAGGCTTTTATTAACTTCAATCTCCTGCTGCTTCTTTGCAACTATCCGCTTGAGCACATCAGGCGCATCAGCCATTTTCCGAGACCTGCTGCGTAAAGTCCGCAAAGTCTTTCATTTTCTCCGTCGCGAGCCCAGAACCTATTGCATCCCTCGCCATCTCAATTCCATCAGCTAACGAGCTCGCGGCACCCGAGACGTATATAGCGGCGCCAGCGTTTAAAACAACGAAGTCCGTTGCCCCCTCATTCTCTGCCGCAAGGGCCTGGCGCACCAATACCAGGCTTTCTTCGGCGTTCTCTACCTTTAAAGAATCAATAGATTGTCGCTTGCAAGCAAACTGCTCGGGCTCTACCTGATACTCCGTGATCTCGCCGTCTTTTAGTTCCGCCACGTTCGTGGGCGCTGCAATACTGATTTCATCAAGCCCATCTTCCGAGTGAACAACCATGACGTGCTTACTCCCAAGCTTATCGAGCACCTCAGCAATTGGTCGCACCCAGTTCTTGTCATAAACACCTAAAAGTTGTCGTTCCGCTTTCGCGGGATTAGTGAGCGGTCCTAACAGGTTAAATATGGTGCGAACAGTCATTTCCTTTCGCGGCCCAATCGCATGCTTCATAGCTCCGTGATGCGACAATGCAAACAGAAAGCCAAGACCTACAGTATCAATACAACGGGCAACCTGTTCAGGCGTGAGAGTAATGTTCGCGCCCGCCGCCTCCAAAAGATCAGCACTACCGCTCTTACTGCTTGCCCCACGGTTACCATGCTTGGCAACTCGAACACCAGCTGCTGCCGCCACAAACGCGCTTGCGGTAGATACGTTGAATTTATTCGAACCACTGCCACCGGTGCCACAGGTATCGACCAGTCCTTCTATACCAACTTCTACTGGTGTCGCCAGCTCTCGCATGACAGTCGCGGCACCTGTGATTTCTCCAACTGTCTCTCCTTTCACTCGAAGACCCACCAGGAAACCACCAATCTGTGCGGGGGTCGCCTCACCGGTCATGATCAGTTGCATGACCTCAGTCATCTCTTCGCGACTAAGATCGTATCCTTCAATGACTCTGGCTATCGCCGTAGGCATATCCATGTTGTTTTCCCCTTTTTCTATTGTGCTTGCTCTATAAAATTCAACAACAGTGCATGACCATGTTCGGTCAGCACGGATTCCGGGTGAAATTGAACACCTTCAACCAGCCAATCTTTGTGACGAAGGCCCATTATTTCATCCACTTCGCCATCCTTCATGGTCCATGCGGTCATTTCCATCCCTTCTGGCACCTCATCAACGATCAGAGAATGATATCGTGTCGCCGTAAAGGGACTGGGCAATTCGGCGAACACCCCCACGCCATTATGGTGAATGTCTGATGTTTTGCCGTGCATTACCTCTCTCGCTTTCACAACTTTGCTACCAAAAACCTGACCGATGCTTTGATGTCCGAGACAAATGCCAAGTATCGGGATATTGCCTGCAAATTTTTCAGCAACCTGCATTGATATGCCTGCTTCATTTGGCGTACAGGGACCAGGTGAGATAACGATCTGGTCTGGCCCAATGTCCGATATCTCCTCCACTGTCGTTTCATCATTACGCTTCACCAACACTTCCTGGCCGAGTTCGTAAAGATATTGCACCACGTTGTAAGTAAACGAATCGTAGTTATCAATCATCACTATCATGACTTTACTCCCAGGCTTCCCCTCGCCTCTTCCTCGTTGAACTCTCGTGGGTTTTCCTGGGCCAAAGATCCATCCAAACCCGACTCCGCCATCGCAGCGGCAGTGAATATGGAACGCGCTTTGTTCATCGTCTCCTTCCATTCCAGGTTGGGGATTGAATCGGCAACCACTCCTGCACCAGCCTGGATATAGAGTTTCTTGTCCTTAATCACGGCGGTACGTATCGCAATCGCCGTATCCATATTTCCATTCCACGACATGTAGCCAACTGCGCCACCAAATACGCCGCGTTTCTCTGGCTCAAGTTCGTCAATGATTTCCATCGCACGCACTTTAGGCGCGCCACTTAGCGTCCCGACGGGCAGAGTGGCTCGTAGCAGGTCGATACCGGTGACCTCCGGCCTAACCTGACCACAAACATTAGAAGCAATATGCATCACATGCGCATAACGCTCCACCACCATCATTTCACTAACTTCCACGGTGCCAGGGTTACACACCCTTCCAATATCATTGCGTCCAAGATCTATCAACATCAGGTGCTCGGCAATCTCTTTGGGATCGGCAAGGAGTTCTGCTTCCATAGCAAGATCTTCCTCCTCATCCCGGCCTCTGCGTCTGGTACCAGCCAGCGGCCTCACGGTCACCTCGCCTGAGTCGAGTCGCGCCAGTATCTCTGGTGAAGACGAAACAATCTGAAAATCCGCCAGGTCCATAAAATACATATACGGAGAAGGATTAAGCCGACGCAATGCTCGATACAGATGCAGAGGATCGCTCTCGAAAGTAACTGACATCCGCTGTGATATTACGACCTGCATCACATCACCCTCTACGATGTATTTCTTTATCCTTTCAACATCGTCTTTGAATTTCTGCTCTCCGTAACTGGACACGAAGTCTGCTTCATGAATCCTTGGACCCATGGCTGGTTTTCTAATACCTTGTGGAATGGGATTAGCTATCGCTGACTGCATTTCATCCAGTCGGGCTTCTGCCTGCTCCAGCGTGCCTTCATTACTGATATGGGTGATCAGGTGGATCTTTGCCTCAACGCTGTCAAAAACAATGACATCATTTGAAACCATCAGCACAATGTCGGGGCAGCCAATGGTATCGGGTAAATCTGTGTCGCGAAGTTTCTTCTCAACAAAGCGCACCGTATCGTAGCCGAAGTAACCTACTAGGCCGCCGGTGTAGGTCGGCAGATCGAGAAGCTCCGGGTATCTAAACTGTTGTCTAAAGGATTCGATATAGGCTAACGGATCATCGGTGGTCGAACGTTCGGTAACTTCACCGTCCACCTCCATTGTGATTTGCTCGCCACTAACCTTGAGAATCTGGCTGGATGGTAGACCTACCACCGAATACCTGGACCATTTCTCGCCACCTTGTGCAGCAGATTCCAATAGGTAGCTGTATGGCCCGGTTGCGACTTTTATATAGTAGGACAGCGGCGTATCCAGATCCGCAAATAGCTCTCTGATCACGGGTATATGGTTGTAGCCCTCTGCGACTAGCCGGGCAAAGTTTTCTGGAGTCATGGTTATCTCCGATACATCAATATAAATTCAAGCAAATTGGGCTGCACAGACCAGCCCCCGCGTTACGGTGTGTGATTCACCATCGCCAGGAGAGATATATCCAGTCTCGCAAGAGACTGTTGCTTACTCGAAATAATCGACTCATCGAGATAACTCTTATATTTCGCGCCAAGCTTAATGAAACCTGGCGAATACTACAACTCAGGATAGCGCGGAACGCATAGCCGCTATAGTCGCCGCATAGTCATCTGAATTAAAGATTGCGGAACCCGCAACGAATGTGTCCGCACCCGCAGCACAGATATCACCTATGTTCTCTACCTTTACGCCGCCGTCAATTTCGAGACGAATATCATGGCCAGACTGATCGATTATTTTTCGCGCCTCTTTCAGTTTAGTCAGCGAAGCGGGAATAAACTGCTGTCCACCAAAACCAGGATTAACCGACATAATGAGCACCATATCGATTTTGTCTATAACGTAGTCCAAATAATGGAGTGAGGTTGTGGGATTAAACACCAGACCACAGCGCGCCCCACCCGAACGGATCAGCTCCAGCGAGCGATCAATGTGTTCTGTGGCTTCAGGGTGGAAGGTAATGTAGCTGGCACCTGCATCCAGAAAATCGCTGATAATTCGGTCCACCGGTTTTACCATCAAGTGCACATCTATTGGCGCAGTAACGCCATAATCGCGTAACGCCTGGCACACCATGGGCCCAATAGTAAGACTCGGCACGTAGTGGTTATCCATAACATCGAAGTGAACCATATCGGCGCCCGCAGCAAGGACGGCTTCTACGTCCTCACCAAGACGCGCAAAATCTGCCGACAAGATTGATGGTGCAATTACACGGTCCACTGCTCTCTCCTGGTTTGTTGCATCGATTTTTTAACGTCCCCTAGACGATGTCGTTTTTAGCGCCATTGTTAGTGTAATGCCGCACCAGAGTTTCATATCTACCTATAGTGCCGACATCCAACCAGAATCCATCGTGATACTGGCCCGTCATGCAACCCTGTTCAATTGCCCAATCCAGGAGTACGCGCAGTTTGAAAGCACCCTCAGGGGCATTATCAAATAACGCGGGAGAAAATAGTCCAATCCCGGAATAAGTCAATCGCCCTTCATCGTCCCCGAATCTAATGCGGCATTCCGGATCAAGCGCAAAGTCCCCCTCAGGATGATGGTCGGGATTGTCTACCATTACAAGGTGAGCGAGTGCACCACCCAATGAAGCCGGAAGCGCCAACGGATCAAAATCACTGGCGATATCGGAGCTGACCACGACAAATTCCTCCTCACGAAGCAAGGAAAGCGCGCGAGTTATGCCTCCTCCGGTCTCCAACAAATAGGGTTCTCGCGAGTATTGTATGGATATACCCCTATCAGCTCCGTCACCAAGGGTAGCGATTAGTTGGTCCTCGAGATGCCAGGTATTGATGACAAAGTCATGAAAACCAGCGTCGATGAATTTCTGTAACCAGCGGCCAATCAGCGTTTGACCACCAGCGTTCAGGAGCGGTTTTGGCACCTGATCCGTGAGCGGCCGCAATCGCTGTCCTTCTCCTGCCGCCAGCAGCATGACTTTCATCCGCGAGTAAATTCACTGGATGAAAGCCGCGGGACGATCACTTCTTCCAGCCACCCGCAAAATGGCGCAAGTTCCTGATATCGCTCGCCCAACTCCATCATGTAGCCAATTACTAAAGGAATATCCGCCAGATATCCGGGCTTGGAATCTCTGATGTTCAGTCGGGAAAAAATTCCCGCACACTTAAGGTGACGCTGAAACCCCATCAGTTCGAACCAACGAAAAAACTCGCTCTCCGATACCCCTGAATCCAAGCGACCATCAGCCTGCAATCGGAGCCTACACTGTCCTACCCATTTACTGATCTGACTTTGCGAAAATTGGTGGTAACAGTCTTTTAACAACGAAACGAGGTCATAGGTCAGAGGACCTAACACGGCATCCTGAAAATCAATGATCCCGGGATTACCATGGGTGGTAACCATAAGGTTTCTACAATGATAGTCGCGATGAACAAATACCTGAGGCTGTTCAGCTGTATTTTGAAGCATCAACTCAAAGACTCCTTCCAGTCCAGCCTCGGCAAAGTCTTCTATCTGCAGCTGACGATACAAGAACCAGTCCGGGAACAGATTCATTTCCTCGAGCAGCTTCGCCTTATCGTAAAGCGGTAACTCAGCCTTAATCTGCTGCATGCCCGCGAGCGCGTCAAATGCATCGCTATACATACGTTCAATTTCCGACCCATCGCCGACGTTTAATCGATCCAAGTAGAGCGTGCTACCAAGATCCTCCATCATCAAGAATCCGTTGTCAAAGTCATGTTCAAAAATCTCGGGGGAGTTAAGGCCAACATCGCGAATCATTTGATCGATCGAAACAAATTTACGACTGTCTTCTTGTTCAGGTGGTGCATCGACAAAAATATAGGATGGGTCACCTTCATATCTGAAATATCGGCGAAAACTAGCGTCATCGGAGGCAGTCTCTAATGTGAAATCCTCCGACAGCATCACGCCACATCGCTGCAAACAGCCCCGCGCCCAGGCATCGAGCGCACGTTTCCTTGAGTCACGAGCCGACATAACTGCCTAAATATTTAGCCAATCCCTGGATTAATGCATTATCATCCGACATCTTTCCTAACCTATTTCAGTGTGAAAACCGCATCCGCCATTCTTACGGTTCTTCTGTTTCATCCAGTTCTCGCCCTATCTGATACGAAGCAACAATCTGCGGCGGAACAAGACTGGATACCCAGACAACACCAATCAGATCCAACCGTTCCCTGGTACTGCGACGGTCGATATGAAGCGCCACCTGGCTTTCGAACTCCGAAAGGCGGGACCAGCGAGACAATTATAGTCACCACCGATGACGCCTTGCACGTGGAAGATCACTCGACCACGTTCAATGGCCACGTTCAGGTCGATGGTCAGGGCAGGAGAATAAACGCAGCCCATATCACAGTAGATAGCGTTAGCGAGATCGCCACCGCGGATGGACCTCTATCGATACGCGAACCCGGCCTTCTCCTCAATGGAGACCACGCTAGCGCAAATCTTTTCGCCGGCACCGGCGTAATGGACAACACTACATTTCTGCTGCACCAAAACCGTATGCGTGGGACGGCGCGCAAGATCATAAAGAAAAGCGACGATACCCTCGAGATTACCGATGGCACCTTCACCCGGTGCGATCCGGGAAGTAATTTGTGGGCCTTTGAAGGTAAGCATATCGAACTGAAGCGAAGCCAGGGCTATGGGGTAGCACGAAACGCAACGGTAAGAATAAAAGGCGTACCCATAGCCTATTTCCCCTATATACGGTTCCCTCTGAACGACGAACGATACTCTGGTTTTCTTATGCCCGGCTTGGGCCACGATGGCGAAGGTGGCACAGATATTTCCATTCCCTACTATCTCAATCTTTCTCCTAACTACGACACAACCTACACCTTACGAAGTCTTTGGAAGAGAGGACTGATACACGATCTTGAGACGCGCTACCTCAATGAGCTTTCCAGCAATTTCATCGATATCGCGTACCTGCATGGAGATGACAAACTTGAGGAGTCGCTAGGCAATCAGGAAAGCCAGAATCGCTGGCTACTCTATTTCAATCACATTGGCCTTTGGACACCCAGGTGGCGGACTGCAATAAGCTTTGGTGCCCTGTCTGACGTTGATTATCTGCGCGACATTGGCGGCGACATTGATGCATCAACGCAGGAGACCTATCGCAACTTCCGTTCCCTTGGAACGAATATCCCCGCACTTACCCGCATCGGGACACTGCGCTATCAAGGCAAAGGATGGAGTGCCAGCCTACTCGCTCGGGGTTATCAGAGCCTCAATCGTAACGCCACCCGGCAGTACTCGGCCCTTCCCCAGTTCACACTTCGATTAAATGAAAAACTTTCCCTGTTTGACCTTACTTTGCGCGGACAACTGTCACGCTTCGACAAGGATAACGACAGCCTTACCGGACCGCTTGCTACTATCGGAAACCGGATGGTCATAGATACCAAGGTCAGTACAGCTTTCAGAAACTCCTGGGGATACGTAAGACCTCAAGCCGGTGCTATTTACCGCAAATACAATCTTGATGATGTTCCGACAGGAGCGCCCACATCGCCTTCACTAACAACACCATTTGCTTCCCTGGATACCGGGTTAATATTCGATCGATTCTTTTCTTACCGGGGGCTAGACCTACTCCAAACCCTCGAACCCCGTTTTTACTTTTTATATGTAGACGAAGACCTACAGGACAATCTTCCCCAGTTCGACGCTGCGGCATCAACGCCTGGATTTTCAACCATGTTCAGATGGAACCGGTTTTCCGGATACGACCGAATAGGCGACGCTCAGCAGATCAGTGTAGGACTGACCTCTACCCTGTTAAAAGCGAATTCAGGGGCAGAGCTTTTTAAAGCAAGTGTTGGGCAGATTGTCTATTTATCCGACCGCGAGGTAATCTTTCAGCCCGGGAGAATGGATGATCCGCAGTCTGGATCTTCGCCGTTATTTACCCAGGCACGCTTACGAATTGGACAATTTAGCCTAAGCGGTTCATACGAATGGGAACCCCGTGACTCTCGCTCAAACCGGGGAAGACTGTCAATCAAGTATCGAGATGCCAGTAGCCGGAGAATTCTGAACTTCAATTACTCCTATACTAACCCCGACGTTCAACAACCATTACGTTTCCAAAATGCAGAGGAAACTGACCTGTCATTTATCTGGCCTTTAAAGGGAAAATGGAGCGTAATTGGTCGATGGAACTTTGGCTGGGATAACAATCAAACCATAGAGTCTCTCATCGGTGTCGAATACAATGATTGCTGTTGGAAAACTCGCTTGGCGGTCAGACGTTTTCAGGAGCAACCCCGAACAGTTAGTCTGGTCGTGGACGACCCTGCTGGTGGGACTCAGGTTATTAGTGCACTACAATATCGCGCAGATACAGGCATTTTTTTCGAGTTTCAACTCAAAGGAGTGTCGACCTTAGGAAAACGACTGGATACGCTGCTTGAAGACTCCATTCCGGGATACCGCCGCCGGGAGAATCAAATTGGCTTATAGGCTCAAAACATGAATCGAACACTTATCTTTTGCATCCTCCTCCTCTTATTTACCGACGTTCAGGGCGCACGCATTATCCTTGATCGAATCGCTGTGGTCGTCGATGAAGACGTGATCACTTATTCGGAAGTGGAGGAACGAATCAGGTCGGTAAAATCGCAATTTTCAGGAAATGAAGACGGTGGCCTTCCTCCTGACGACGTAATCTCTGACCAGGTTATCGAGCGGCTGATTGTCGAAACGCTGCAGCTGAAAATGGGTGACAGAGCTGGCGTAAGAATAAGTGACAGTGAGCTGAATCAGACATTGCAGGGAATCGCGGCACAAAATCAGCTTAGTCTCAGCGATTTTAGAGTTGCCATTGAAGCAGACGGCATCTCATACGCAAACATGAGAGAACAAATTCGAAGAGAGATGATCATCAGCCAGTTGCAGCAGGGCTTTGTTAACAACCGAATAGAAATCTCCGAGCAGGAACTGAAAAACTTTCTGGCGTCCGAACTAGGGGAAGCCGTGATCGCCGATGAATATCGACTGGCGCATATCCTGCTCGCAATATCGGAAGAACCAAGCGCCGAAGAGATCTCTGAAATTCGTTCCCAGGCCCTTTCACTGATAGAACGCGTAAACGATGGTGAAAGTTTTCAGGCCCTGGCAATAGAATATTCCGCTGGTCAAAATGCACTAAGAGGCGGCGACCTAGGCTGGCGAAAACCTGTACAACTGCCCACGATGTTCGCAGACGTGGCCCAGGAAATGGTAGTTGGTGAAACCCGCGGCCCGATCAAGAGCGGCAGCGGATTTCACCTTATTACTTTGTCGGAAAAACGCGGTGCCCAGGCCGAGGGCCAGGTTCCTCAAACGAGGGCAAGACACGTACTGGTAAAACCCAGCGAGATAAGATCAGACAACGAAGCCAGGGAACTGGCAGAGAATCTGCGGAACGAAGTGATCAATGGCAAAGACTTTGACGGAATAGCAAGGCTTCATTCCGAGGATCCAGGCTCTGCGCTCAGTGGTGGTGATCTGGGCTGGACGACCGCCGGAATCTTCGTTCCGGAATTCGAGGCAGTGATGAATAGCCTGGAACCAAACATTGTAAGCCCGGTGTTTAAGACATCTCACGGATACCACTTCCTCGAAGTAACAGGAAGACGAATTGAAGATTTCAGTGAGCAATTCCAGAGAAACATGGCAGAAAACTATCTTCGCAGTCAGAAGTTCGAAGAAGAACTGGCCAGTTGGCTACGGGAGATTAGAGACGAGGCGTTTGTCGATATCAGAATCTAGAAGCTTCTGAGCATTATCAGAGGTCACCAGTGACAGTTCGAAAACGCTTTGGTCAGCATTTCTTAAAAGACCCCAACATCATCCGTCGAATTGTCGAGGAAGTAAGCCCCCGTCCAGTCGACCACGTAATAGAGATAGGTCCTGGTCATGGAGCTATCACAGATTTGCTTGCTGCAAGTGGATGTCGGCTCCAACTGGTAGAGATAGATCGCGATCTCGTCCGCGAATTGGGCGAGCGATATGGTACTCAAATTAATATTCTGACCGCAGATGCTCTCAAGCTCGACTATGGTTCCCTGGGAAATTCCCTTCGCATCGTTGGCAACCTGCCGTACAACATCTCCAGCCCGCTGCTCTTCAAGCTCTATGAATATACCGAACAGATTCAGGACATGGTGTTTATGCTACAGGAGGAAGTAGTAGATAGAATCTGTGCAGCTGCAGGGAGCAAGGATTACGGTCGACTGTCAGTGATGAGTCAATATTATTGTTCGGCCGAGAAACTGTTCAAAGTCGCACCATCAGCTTTCTCGCTAAAACCCAAAGTAAATTCAGCAATTATAAGACTGACGCCTCACCAAAAGCCCCGCCAGGCGAAAAACTTTCAGTGTCTGCAAGAAATTGTCACAACGGCATTCAATCAACGTCGCAAAACCATTCGCAACTCGCTTAAGCCCTTGTTAAATGTCGAGCAGCTCACATCGTTAGGCATCGATTCCAATCTACGGCCGGAAGTACTTGGGCTAGAAGAGTTCATTAACTGTGCCAACCTTCTCTGGGAGCTTCGTCAGCGATGAGCACCTATGTTTTTGGAGATATTCAGGGATGCTTTGACGAGTTCGAGAAACTTCTTCTCAAGTGCCAGTATGACAGGGAAGTGGATCAGATTTGGTTCGTGGGCGACCTCATTAACCGAGGCCCTAAAAACCTTGCGACCATGAAGTTTATCCTCGAGCTAAACGATCCGGTCATCGTCCTGGGTAATCACGACCTGCACTTCCTTGCGGTGGCGAATAACATCCACCCAGGTGTCCGGGGCGACACAATTCAAGACATTCTTGACAGCGCTGAACGAGACGACATCGTGGAATTTCTACGACAGCAAAAACTGCTTTACCACGACAAAACCACAGGCTACACGTTGGTACATGCTGGCATCCCACCCATCTGGGATCTGCACAAGGCACTAAGTCTCGCCAACGAAGTAGAGTCAGTATTGTCCGGCCCCGACTATGTTTCATTTCTGAAAGAGATGCACGGCAATGAGCCTTCCACATGGGAAGAACATCTGACTGGTAACGATCGACTTCGGGCGATTACCAATTATTTCACCCGACTTCGCTATTGCAAAGACAACGGAGCCATGGAGCTAAAGCACAAAGCAAATATCCAGCCGGATGGTTTTTCCCCCTGGTTTGATTTTCCTGCCGAAGACTCAAAGGAGATATTGTTTGGTCATTGGGCCGCACTCGACGGCGTGACTGAAAAGGAAAACATCATCGCGCTGGATACCGGTTGCGTTTGGGGTCGAACACTCACGGCGATGCGTCTGGAGGACGGCAGATTATTTTCGACCCCTGCACTTGGATCCTATCAACTATAATACCCACATCACCCTGCCTCGGACTCACTCAATGGACGTATATCTCGTAGGTGGCGCAGTACGTGACCAGCTCCTAGGACTGCCCGTTGTAGAACGTGACTGGGTCGTCGTGGGCGCGGAACCGGACACGCTTCTCGCCCAGGGTTATCGCCAGGTAGGCAAGGACTTTCCAGTCTACCTGCACCCGGACACCAAAGAAGAATATGCCCTGGCGAGGACGGAGAGAAAAACAGGTCCATTACATACTGATTTCGAATGTAACGCTGAACCATCAGTAACTTTAGAACAAGACCTCTTTCGCCGAGATCTCACCATCAACGCCATCGCACAGGATGGCAATGGCGAGTTGATTGATCCCTTTGGGGGACAGGAGGATTTGCGCCACAAAGTATTGCGTCATGTGTCTCCCGCATTTGCAGAAGATCCTCTACGTGTACTCCGAATCGCCAGATTCGCCGCACGCTTCCCTGGTTTTACTATCGACGAGACCACGAAATTCCTGATGTCCGACATGGTAAAGGCGAATCAACTGCAGAGCCTTTCTCCGGAAAGAATCTATCTGGAAACCGAAAAAGCCCTGTCTACGGACAATCCTTCTCGGTACTTCGAGACACTGATTGAAGTCAACGCTCACGATATTCTCTGGCGAGAGCTCGACAAAAACGACCTCGTTCGACTGAAAAACTGGTCTGCTGACAACAATCCAATACATGCATTCACTATTCTTGCATCTGGTCTTGCGCAAGATGATGTTGGTCATCTTACCTCCAGATGGAAGTTCCCCGGGATCTATCAAGAATTGGCCGCTTTAACGATCAAAATTCGAAATCAGCAGCTTGAAAACCTCAGTCCAGACGAAATTGTTTCCAATCTCTATGACATGGATGCCTTCCGTCGCCGGGAACGATTTGAGGAGGCATGCAAACTGGCGAGAATGGTTGCCGAAGCCGAAGGCAAGACGTTAGACGCACAGGGCTTGTGGTTAACATACGTAGCTGCGGCAGCAGAGATTTCCGCCGCGTCTGTAGATAGCAAGTTAAGGGGCGCGGCCATAGGTCAGGCCATACGCACCGCCCAAATCAACCGAATAGCAGCGCTCAAATGACGATTCCGGTTGCACTAATCACAGGTGCTGCGCGAAGGATCGGCGCAGCGCTTGCCAGAAGTTTTCATGGGGCCGGATACAACGTGGTCATGCACTATATGAACTCGGAGACTGAAGCCAAAGCGTTGCAGAAAGAACTAAACCAGATCCGCAACGGTTCCATTGCACTCTTGCGTGCCGATCTCACCGAGACTAACGACTGGGAGTCTTTAGCGCTGGAGTGCACTCAGCATTGGGGACGTATTGACGTCCTCGTTAACAACGCATCGATTTTCTATCCCACGACTGTTGGCAACGTCACAGAAGATATCTGGCAAGAGTTGCTTGGATCCAATTTAAAAGCGCCCTTCTTTCTAAGTCAGGCCCTCAGGCCAGCACTGAGTAAGTCGAACGGCAATATCGTCAATATCGTAGACATCCACGCGGACAAACCGTTGAAGGACTACCCTGTTTATAGCATTGCGAAAGCAGGACTCGCCATGCTCACCCAGTCTCTCGCAAAGGAACTTGCACCAAACATCCGAGTCAACGGCGTCGCACCAGGAACGATTCTCTGGCCAGAAGACAAGGCAACATTGGACGAGGCCGCGAAGAAAAAAATCCTCCGCAAAGTACCATTAGGGCGCCAGGGAACAGCTGAAGATATTGCCCGCACGGTTTTGTTCCTCGCTAATGATGCACCCTACGTCACTGGTCAGATTATCAATGTGGACGGAGGCAGGTCCGTCTAGCTCGTTCTTGTCTCGAAACTCAACATCGTGCCTCTAGTTTCTTTTCAAGTAATTGTTTTCTTAACCATTTCCTTTGGAATGTCGCTTCTCCCCGCGCAGAATCAGGACTTTGTGGACAGAAACTAGTTAGACTCCCTCGCAATCGCCAGATAACCGATATCCAAACGGCAATACTTGTCATTAAAATCTATCTGCTCAGTAATCTCATATGCCTTACGTTGCGCCTCCCCCACCGAAGTGCCCAATGTCGTTACGCCAAGGATTCGTCCGCCATTTGTGACCACACCACCTCCTTCAAGCGCCGTTCCAGCATGGAATACTTTGCCGTCCATATTCGAGTCCAACCCGGTAATCACATCCCCTTTGCGATAGTCACCTGGGTAACCGCCTGCGGCCATCACCACCGTAAGCGCTGTATCATCCGAAAACGAAATCTGCTTATCGGCAAGTTCCCCATCTATTGCGGCAATGCAGAGCTCGACCAGGTCCGATTCCAATCTCATCATTACCGGCTGTGTCTCCGGGTCTCCAAAGCGGCAGTTGTATTCAATAACAAACGGATTGCCTGCTTCATCAATCATCAAGCCCGCATAGAGAAAACCCGTATACGGAAATCCTTCCGCGCGCATCCCATCTACCGTGGGCCGAATAACTCTTTCAATGATTCGTTGATGTACAACCTCGGTTACCACGGGAGCCGGAGAGTACGCACCCATCCCGCCGGTATTAGGTCCTTTGTCGCACTCAAAAATGGGTTTGTGATCCTGTGAGGATGCAAACGGTGCGAAATTCTCCCCATCGGCAATGACAATAAAACTGGCCTCTTCCCCCGGCAGGAACGCTTCGACCACGACACGTGATCCCGCTTCTCCGAATGCGCCTTCGGTCATCATCTCGCGGATTGTTGATTCAGCTTCTGCGTGATTTGGTGCCAGGATAACCCCTTTGCCAGCGGCCAACCCGTCGGCCTTAATAACGATAGGGGGCTGCATCGTCCGTGCATAGTCGATCGCCTCATCCGGATCGTCAAAGCTTCCGTAGTCGGCCGTGGGAATACCGTACTTGGACAAAAAGTCCTTGGTAAACGTTTTTGAACCTTCCAGTTGTGCGGCGGCCGCTCCTGGGCCAAAGCAGCGCAGGCCAGCCTCCTTAAAGGCATCAACTGCACCTGCTACCAACGGCGCTTCCGGACCTATGATCGTCAGTGCCACGTCATTGTCCCTGGCAAACTGAACCTGCCCCGCAATATCCATGACGTCGATGTCTACATTCGAAAGACCTGGTTCCAGAGCGGTGCCTGCGTTGCCCGGTGCCACGTATACAGTATCTACATCGCTGGACTGACTCGCGCGCCATGCAAGCGCGTGCTCGCGACCACCGCTTCCGGTCACCATCACTTTCATTTGGTCCTCCGTATCAAAGATTTTCGCTGGTAACACCAGCCAGATAGTCCGCTATCGCTGCATCGTAATGTGCAACATGTTGAAACGCCTTAACTGCCAATCCGAATCGAGTCTCATTGCTCAATTGACCATCGTTGCTGACAAGTTCTTCTAGTAACGATTTGTAGTCGGCTACGTCTACAACCACAGCCACGCTTTTCATGTTCTTTGCGGCCGAACGCAACATCGCCGGTCCGCCAATATCAATATTCTCAATCGCTTCTGCAAAGCTGCAATCAGGCGAGGCTACCCTTTTCTCAAACGGATAAAGATTGACCACCAGCAGGTCAATAGGCCTAATATTATGGGTCTGCATAACCTCCTGATCCTGGTCTCGTCGACCCAGCAATCCACCGTGAACCTTTGGATGCAGAGTCTTTACCCGACCGTCCATCATCTCAGGGAATCCCGTGTAATCAGCTACCTCCTGAACCGGAAGTTTGCTTTCGGTCAATAAACTGTGGGTACCACCCGTAGACATGAGCCCAATACCAATCACGTTGAGCCCCTCTGCAAAGGGCACCAGTTCCGATTTATCAGACACGCTAAGGAGTGCGTTAGAAACTTTTACATCAGCCAATTTGGGTCTCCAAACATTTACATCAAACGATAACGTACTAGTTTCTTCCGCAATGTCCCGCGGTTCATCCCAAGTATCTTAGCGGTCTGAGACTGATTGTACCCGGCAAACCTAAGCACGCATTCAAGCAATGGCGCTTCCACCTCGGCCAACACCAAATCATACAAATTGGTCACCGGTTGATCACACACAAGCTCGAGGTACTCCTCAACCGCATCGTGTACCGTTCCTGCCAAAGTTGTACTGGGAATCTTAATCGTCATAAAGCCCTCAGTTTAGGCTGCTACTTTCAGTCCTTCGATAAACGTTGTTTGTGATTGCAGCGAATCCAACAGGTTAAATTCCTGGCGCGGCTGATCCGAATCGACCAGATAAGACAGATACCAACCTACATGCTTTCTCGCCACTCGCACCCCTGTGTATTCCCCGTAGAAATTCGATAGCGAGATCACGTGATCCCGCAAGGTTGTCAGTACTTCAGTATAGGCTGGCGCTCTCAACCGATCCCCCTGGAGGAATGCATCGACTTGCGCAGGAAACCATGGCCTGCCCTGTGCACTGCGACCAAGCATGACGCCATCAAGATCATAATTCTCGATTAATTGCCGGGCAAACTCGGCTGATTCGATATCGCCATTGCCAATGACAGGAATTGATACCGCACGCTTGACCATTCCAATTGCATCATAATTAACTGACCCGTTGAAACGATCCGCTCGCGTTCGCCCATGCACAGTGATTAAGGCAACTCCGGCTTGTTCCGCCAAGCGCGCGATTTGAGGTGCGTTGATTTGTTCCCTGGACCAACCCAGGCGCATTTTGAGTGTTACCGGCACATCGACGGCTCCGACCACTGCACGAAGAATACTATCCACTAACGGTTCATCGCGAAGCAGAGAAGACCCGGCAAGCTTGTTGCAAACCTTCTTTGCTGGACATCCCATGTTGATGTCTATGATCTGCGCACCCAGCTCCACATTCTTTCGGGCGGCATCTGCCATCATCACCGGATCAGCGCCAGCGATCTGAATCCACCGCGGTTCTGATTCATCGTGAAACGCGAGACGGTACTGAGACTTTTTGCTACCCCATAGACGAGTGTCGCTGGTTATCATTTCCGATACCAGCCAATGAGCTCCGAACTGGCGACATAGATTCCGAAATGGACGGTCCGTAACTCCTGCCATTGGCGCAACAATGACCCTGCTTGGATGGCTGTGAGGTCCGATAGTCAACATACAGGTACGAGCTTCATTCTGAAGTGCGCATCATACAATTACTTTAGGATAATCCCTACCTAACGACGACAGAAATATTGTATCCAACGGCCACATCACCTGGATCAACAATCTCCAATGCGAACCGAACCTCCGTGTTGGCTGGAATGTAGTGTAGCCCTCTTAATTCACCTGCAAGGTACTCTTCTGCCGAGAATGTTCGAACCGCGATCTGTTGACCGCGCAGATCGAAAAACTGTAGCTTCACACCCGGAAACCGTTGTCTGAATACCGCGCTATTCCTGACTATCGCGTCAACCAGAAGGGCCTCCGACACATCAGGGTGAGTCCTTATAGATAGTTCTCCTGTCGTTAAGGATGCCGCGTCACTAAAGTCAGGCAGACTACAGCCCAAGTAATTACATAAATCCATAGTGTAGCCTCGGTATCGTGCATCAGCTACATACCGTTCAAAGTTGAAGTAAAAATACTGAGCCAGGCCCACAACCATTAACAACATTGCACACGCAGCCCAACCAAGAGAAACCCGCGTGGTCGGTTCGAGATCACCGACGATAATATCCGGGTCCTCAACATACACATCCTCGACCTCGACGTATTGCGGCGCTGTTTCCAGCGTCTCAACAGGGGGGTCAACGGGGGGCTCAGATGAGCGCAGAAAATCTGCATATAGGTCAAAGGAATCCCAGTAACTCGCGACAACATCTGCTAGCTCATCTGTTTCTTCAGGATTTTCGTAGCCCAGATAGATCACATCATCTGGCAGCTGCTGATCCTCTTCCGGTGCCTGATCTGAAGTGTCCTGATGCTCTTGCTCGTTCTCCCGAGCGTCTTCCTGTTCCGATAATCCATCTTCGTTCTCAATGGTGATAGATTGATCGCCCACGTCACCTGGTGTCTCCTCTCCGGCCTGGGATTGATCCGAATGGAACTCACCGTGGTCTTCTTCTTCGACGGGCTCTTCTAATACGGGCTCTTCTATCTCGGACTCTTCTATTTCGGGCTGCTCCATATACAAGTCAGCTTGAAATACCGCCAGGCAGGAGCCACAGCGCACCGCGCCATTGGCCATGCGGAGTTGTTCATCTGTAACTCGAAATGAAGTTTCGCAGCTAGGACACCGAGTAATCTGGCTCATCTGTTCTAGCTGGTCCCGCGCAAGTGAAGTAACAACCAACCTTCATGGGAACGAATCTCAACGAGGTCCAGCCCCCCGTATGCCTCGAGTACCCAATCTTGCTGACTTTCCATAATACCAGACAAAATAAGATCACCACCTCGCGACATTGCATTCTTCAGCATTGCGCTTAGTTCAATCAGAGGCTGGGCCAGGATATTGGCAATCACGATATGATATTGACCTTCCGGCATCTCTCCCGGCAACCCGATGGTCATCATGACCTCATTCTTGGCGGCATTCTCACGCGTTGACACAAGTGCCTGCGGATCATTATCTATCCCGACCACTTCGGCAGCGCCTAAGAGAGATGCGGCTACGCCGAGGATTCCCGATCCACAACCGAAATCCAAAACACGACGATTCACTACATCAGCAGAATCCAACCACTCAAGGCATAGTCGCGTGGTACTGTGAGTTCCGGTACCAAAGGCAAGACCAGGGTCCAAATTAACTACCACAGAAGGCTCTGCGGTCACCTGCATCCCCGTAGGACATACCCACAATCTTTCACCGAACTGCATGGGTTCAAAATATTTCAGCCATTCTCGTTCCCATTGTCGATCCGCTAACTGCTCACAATCCACAACCGTAAACTTACCTTCCGTTAGCTGGTCTTGAACCCTCGCAAGGTCAACGTCATCTTCAAACAATCCACGGACCTGGACCGTCTGCCATAGGGGTGTTTCACCAGGGGAAGGTTCATATAGAGGAGCATCACCACCGTCTACAACGGTAACCGAGACCGCACCCAAATCCCAAAAACACTGCTCCAGCGCAGAGCTGTCATCCCGTGAAGCGGCCGCCGTAACGTTATGCCAGATCATTCAGATAGTTGATCCAGGAATCTTGTATTGATCATACCCTGTAAGAACTTTCGATGATTAATTACCTCAACCAGCTTGCTTTTGTTGGAAGCAATACCATCAACCTGGAACTCACCGAGCATACGATTCATCTTTCGGATGGCACCTGATCGATCCGAATCCCAAGAGATCAACTTGGCAACAAGTGAGTCAAACTGATGCGGCACCGCATAACCAGCATAGAGGTGCGAATCAACTCTTACACCAGCACCCCCCGGAAAGGTTACGTTCGATACCAATCCCGGACTTGGTCGATATTGGTCGTCCTCAGCGTTTACTCTACATTCGATTGCACAACCCCGAATGCAAATCTCATCCTGAGTCAATGACATGCGCCCCTCATCTGCAGTTTGCAGTTGCAAGCCGATAAGATCACGTCCCGTGACCGCCTCCGTAACAGGATGCTCTACCTGTATCCGTGTATTCATTTCCAGAAAATAAAACTCATCATCCTGGTAAAGAAACTCAAGCGTGCCTGCATTCCTATAGTGGAATTTTGCTACCGCCGCGACCGCCCGAGCGCAAAGTGCGTCGATCTGATCTGCATCAATGTTTGGGGCGGGAGCCTCTTCAATGACTTTCTGTTGACGCCTTTGAACTGAACATTCTCTTGTGCCTAAATGAATCGCATTCCCTTCCCCATCGCCAAGAATCTGAACTTCGATGTGCCGGGCATTATCAAGAAACTTTTCTATATAGACTGCACCATCTCCAAAAGCTGATTCAGCCTCAGCTTTTGCCTCCGCGAAAGCCTCTACAAACTGTGTTTCGCTGGTAACAACTCTTATGCCTCGACCACCGCCACCAAAGGCGGCTTTGATGAGCATTGGGTATCCGATGTCCTGTGCAATTTTGGTCGCAGCATCAAGATCTAGTACTTCTCCCCCAGAGCCAGGAACGGGATTTAATCCCAATTTTTCGAAGGTTTCTCGGGCCCTGATCTTGTCGCCCATCTCAGCGATTTGTTGGGAAGTTGGACCAATAAAAGTCAGTCCTTCTTCCTCCACCATGCGACAAAACTCAGCATCTTCAGCCAGGAAACCATAGCCAGGATGAATCGCATCACAACCCGAAACCTGAGCAGCAGCGATGATATTCTCTCGACATAGATAGTCATCCCGGCTAACGCAAACAATCTCGTCAGCGTATTTTAGATGCAGCAGATCCTTGTCGACGGAAGCATAAGCGCCCACGGTCTGGATACCTGCCTCTCGACAGCTTCTTACAATACGAAGCGCGATTTCCCCGCGGTTGGCGATCAGAACTTTTTGCACTGGATCAAATATCGATGGTTAATCTACACCACTGTAAACAGGGGCTGATCAAACTGCACCGCCTGTTCATTGTCGACTAGTATCGCTTCGATCGTACCTGAATACTCAGATTTAACCTGATTCATCATCTTCATTGACTCAATAATACACAGAGTATCACCCGCCTTGACTCGATCCCCCACTTCCACAAACGGTGGTGAACCAGGAGACGCCGCCCGGTAGAAGGTGCCAACCATTGGCGCCGAAACTATGCTTCCCTGGTTTTGCCTCACGGAAGTCGAGGGTACTGTCGCCCCGGCCTCTACGACAGTAGCAGCAACCGGGACTGACGGCGGAGAAATTTGATATCCGGTCTGCCTGGAGATCCTTACACTGTCTTCTCCTTCCTTAACCTCGATCTCAGAAAGATCAGATTCTTCCAACAGTTCAATCAATTTCTTTACTTTGCGAATGTCCATAGCCGACCCCTAAAACCTAGTCAAAGCCGCCTGCGCGGCAAGAGCATACCCTTCAGCCCCCAGTCCAACGACTGACCCAACTGCAATATCTGACAGAAACGAGTGCCGCCGGAATTCCTCCCGGCTATGCACGTTCGTAAGATGAACCTCAATAAAAGGTATCTCTACACCGAGGAATGCATCCCGCAGCGCAACACTGGTGTGTGTAAACGCGCCCGGATTGATAATAATAAATGCCGTGTCATGGCGAGCAGACTGAATCTTGTCGACCAGTTCATGCTCCGCATTTGATTGAAAAGCGTCAAATTCATGCCCCGCGCCTTCCACGATACCGCGTAGGGTGTGATTTATCGTATCTAACGTCTCAGAACCGTATAAATCAGGTTCTCTTAGTCCGAGCAAATTGAGGTTCGGCCCATGTAGCACTAGAATTTTAGACATAATTACACATTTCCCGAAATAGTAGCTATTTTAGCGACATTTTTTAGAAGTTATTAGTTTTTTATGGGGTATATCAGAGAGAAAGCGATCGTTTCTGCGGCGGATAGCAGAAACCGGCCTCCGCACACCCCTGAAAACCTACAAGTAACTGCTCGTTTTCTAGTAATTCACTAGATATCGGCAAGTTAACCACCAATTCCATGAAATAGACCTCAACTTCGCCGAAGTACTCATCGACCTTGTTGACCCCAGAATCCATTTTCGGCGGTTGATCGACCGAAAAACTCAATTTATCGCGATATAAGTAATATCCGGGTGCTATCCGCCAGTGAACCTCAATCGAACCTTTATTTTTATGGATAGAAATATTAAACGCTTCATCTACGGGCAGGATTTCAGGGGCAACCAGCGGTGTCACCGGCTTTAACAATTCTTGCCCAATTGCAGGCATTGCCGCGTAACTCACGCAGGATACAATAACGACCAGAACTTTAATAAACGAGCTGATGGACATAGTTGCTCTAGATGCTCAATATCTATACCTATGGTGTCAGACAATTTAAAACACTTCCTGTTCAGTGTCTTTAGTTTAATCATTGGTGCTTGTGTAGTTTCGGCCTGCTCAACAAACCCGCCAAACGAGATCATTCAAACACAACCCATAGATGAACCAGGAACAGCAAACAGAATAGAAGAATTCCTACTCCTCGCTGAGGAAGCTTTTTCTCGTGATCGCTTGACCACGCCAGTCAATGACAACGCGTATCTATGGTATTTGCAGGCCCTCGCGATCGATAACGAGAATGCTGCAGCCAATCATGGTATTAGCGACATAGTAGAAAGATATTTGTCCTGGGCACTGGATAGATCAGATGCTGGCGATTTCGAAAGTGCTTTTGATTATATTGGCAAAGCCAAGTCTATCGACGATACACATCCAAATATCTCTGCAGTGGAAGCCCATGTCGCAAGCAAAACGGCGCTCCGAGTGGCGCATTTCCCAATAAGCAAAAATCAGCTTGTTAATAAATCTGAATCGCTAAAGAGCCAGCTACTGGAAATTGCCGAAGAAATTAATCGATTAGAAGCCAATGTCATTATAAGAGCCCCAAGCGATAGTCTGGGACGCTGGATTTACCAGCAACTGAACGAGTTCGCTCACAATCGAGTCAGCGCCACGTTTGAAATAAGTAATTCTCCTCAGGTTACGCTGAACTATTATTGACGCCACATAAGACCAATAAACGCTAGTGCCCCACGGGGTGCAATGGTAGATTACCGGCTACGTCTTCTCCGGAAATCACCATGGCAAACATGGAAGACCTCAAAACAAAAGTAGCCGATCAGATAGAAACATCAAGTGCTGCCTCCACCATTGGCCGCGCTAGCGCCATAGCACTAGGGTTGGTTCTCGCATTAATCTGTGTCCTTGGCTTCATATGGGACAGCGAGCCTGCGCTTTTTAACGTAACAGAAGTCACTGACCAAATGCTGGCGGAACGGCAAGTACAACGAGTTACCGGTAGCACAACGGTGGCAGTCATGATTGAGATATCCGACGTGCTTCTGAGTAAGCGTGGCGGATTCCTTACCAACGACATCATGCCTCCTGGTACTTGGATGGATAACGTCCCTAACTGGGAATTTGGCGTGCTGGTACAGCTGAGAGATATGGCTAGAACTATGCGAAACAACCTATCTCGATCACAATCCCAATCGACTGAAGATGCTGGTCTTGTGGCTGCTGAGAATCAGTTCTATTTCGACAACAACAGCTGGTTTTTACCAGAGACCGAGTCCGAATATCGCAAAGGCACAAGAGCCTTAGAGGACTACATCACTCGACTTGGCAATACGAATAAAGCAGATGCGCAGTTTTATGCCCGCGCAGACAACCTGAGGATCTGGCTCTCAGAAGTTGAAACGAGACTAGGCAGTCTTTCACAACGACTTAGCGCCAGCGTTGGCAAACGCCAGATTGACATCTCTCTGGCGGGTGACGCAGCGGCTACCCAGTCAACCGCAACGGTCAGCGACGCCCAGGTAAAGACTCCCTGGACACAACTGGACGACGTTTTCTACGAAGCGCGAGGCACGACATGGGCGCTTATTCATCTGCTTAGAGCCATTGAGATCGACTTTAAGGACGTTTTGGATAAGAAGAATGCACTGGTCAGCCTTCAGCACATAATCAGAGAACTTGAGCCTACCCAGGAAACCCTATGGAGCCCAATTATCCTGAATGGTAGCGGGTTAGGGCTGGTTGCCAATCACTCGCTTGTCATGGGCTCGCACATATCCAGGGCAAACGCGGCAATTATCGATCTTCGACGATTACTAGAAGATGGTTAATCCAGTGGTTTTCTATTCGCCCACATTTTTGTACCATTAGGCCGCCTTAATTAGGTGTCGGGCCTGGCCCGGCAGAAAACAACAACCCAACCGGAAAACTTTATGAGCAGCTTGACTAACGTGCCACCAATATTTGGTGTGCTGGGACTCGTTTGTGCCTTCATCATCTATGTACTCATGACTAAGTACGACGAAGGCGATGATAAGATCAAGAAGATCGCTGATGCGATTCACGAAGGTGCAATGGTATTTATGCATCGAGAATACACGATGCTTCTCTTGTTCACAGTACCACTATTTTTCATTATTCTGATCTCTCCCCTCGGAATGAATACCGCATTATCCTTTGCCGTCGGCGCCATTACGTCCGCAGCAGCGGGATACTTAGGTATGTTCGCAGCCACCAAGGCGAATGTCAGAACAACTGCCGCAGCCCAGGCAACGGGGCAATCTGGCGCACTGGCAGTAGCCTTCTATGGTGGATCCATCATGGGACTTTGCGTTGCATCCCTGGGCCTGATCGGCCTCGGATCACTTTACTGGTATTTTGGTGGTGATCCGCATACCGCACACGCGATACACGGCTTCGGTATGGGAGCATCCAGTGTCGCACTTTTCTCCAGGGTAGGAGGCGGAATCTTTACCAAGAGTGCCGACGTAGGCGCTGATCTGGTTGGTAAAGTTGAAGCAGGGATTCCCGAAGACGATCCAAGGAACCCTGGTGTAATCGCCGACAACGTGGGCGACAACGTAGGTGACATTGCCGGAATGGGATCTGACATATTCGAGTCGTACTGCGGCTCGATGATTGCAACCATCGCGATCGCCTCGACACTAGCAGTGACCGCAGAACACGGCATCGCTGCGCTCGCACCCGAGACTGGTCAGCCTGCATTGATGGCACTTCCACTTAGTCTGGCAAGTATCGGCCTTATTTGCTCAATACTAGGAATTATTCTTGTACGTAGTATGTCGAGTAAATCTGCTGAGGAAGCTTTACACATGGGGCACAATGCTTCAGCAGCAGTTCTCATCATAGCGTCTTACTTTCTGGTTGAGGCAATGGGAATCAGCATTAACGTCTGGTACTCGATCATCGCGGGTACCCTGGGCGGCGTTCTGATTGGTCTGGTGACGCAGTACTACACTGCAAAAGGTCCAGTGGTGAAAATCGCGGAAGCCGGTAAAACCGGTACAGCCACGGTAATGATCACGGGTCTTGCAGTCGGCATGCAGTCTGTCGTTATACCAATTCTTGGTATCGCAGCGATCATCTATATCTCGACTGAGCTAGCGGGCCTCTACGGTGTTGGCATAGCCGCCGTTGGAATGTTGGCAACAGTGGGCATGACAATGGCACTGGATGCTTATGGACCTGTCGCAGATAACGCCGGGGGTATCGCAGAGATGGGTGGCCTTGGTGAAGACGTCAGAGAAATTACCGATGGACTGGATGAAGTGGGTAACACCACCGCCGCTATCGGCAAAGGTTTCGCCATCGGCGCAGCAGCACTGGCGGCCCTCGCGATAATCGCTGCTTTCGTGGAAACAATGACTCTCGCCAATCCTGAATTCTCGCTCGAATTGTCTAACCCCAAAGTACTGGTTGGAATATTCATTGGCGGTGTACTGCCGTTTCTGATTGCATCGATCACGATGACATCAGTGGGTGATGCCGCCATGGAAATGATCGAAGAAATACGCCGTCAGTTTCGGGAAATAGAAGGTCTGATGGAAGGCAAAGCCGACCCGGATCATGCTAAATGCATCGAAATAGCGACCAACGCTGCCCTGAAGAAAATGATTCTTCCAGGCGTAATCGCGATCGCAATGCCTGCAGTCGTCGGCTTTGGCTTAGGCGCACAGAGCCTCGGCGGAATGCTGGCAGGTGCGCTTCTGGGATGTGTACTACTTGCTTTAATGATGGCTAATGCTGGTGGTGCATGGGACAACGCCAAGAAGTATGTTGAAAAAGGTAATCTTGGTGGAAAAGGCTCTGAGGTGCACGCCGCAGTAGTGGTAGGTGATACCGTAGGCGACCCCTTCAAAGACACTTCCGGTCCATCCATGAACATTCTTATCAATGTCATGGCGATCGTTAGTCTGGTTATCGCACCTCTGTTGTAAACTGCAATAGAACGGTTAAACCAACGAAGCGGTAGATCACCCGAAAGGGTGATCTACTGAACTTCAAAAACCGGTAACTTCTTCCTCAGCAATTTATTCTTCGGCCTTACGTACACGGGCAACCCATTTTTAAACGGCGGAAAATCTTCGCCTCCGATTAGTGGTGACAGGTAGTTTCGACAACGACTGGAAATACCGTAACCATCCTTCGAAATATACGATCTGGGCATTTTGCGTTCCACGTTTGCTACATTCTCCAGGGGCGCTTCGCCAATCTTCCACCGGTAACGATCTCCTTTCTGCCGAATAATGATCGGCATCACGGCATTCTTTCCTGCCGCAGCAAATTCCACTGCCGCTCTTCCCACTGCGTAGGCTTGCTCAACGTCCGTTGCCGAAGCGATATGCCTCGCAGCACGCTGCAGGTAGTCAGCCACAGACCAATGACACTTGTAACCATGCTGCTGCTTTATGAAGTCCACCAAACTCGGGGCGACGCCACCCAATTGAGTATGACCAAAAGCATCCTTTATTCCTGCATCCGCGACGAACGTACCATCTTTATATTGTGCGCCTTCAGAAGCAACGATCACGCAATAGCCAACACGATCAACAGTGTCCTTGACCTTTCGCAGGAATTTTCGTGTGTCGAATGCGACTTCCGGGAAGAGAATAATGTGCGGTGGTGAATTTCTTTCATCTTTCGCAAGCCCCGCTGCCGCAGCGATCCATCCTGCATGTCTGCCCATGACCTCCAGGACGAAAACCTTAGTTGAAGTCTCCGCCATGGACGCCACGTCAAGTCCTGCTTCCAATGTCGATACTGCAACAAATTTAGCAACTGAGCCAAATCCAGGGCAGTTGTCTGTTAGCGGCAAATCGTTATCAACGGTTTTTGGTATGCCGATACAGGTGATTGGGAAACCCATTTCAGCACTGATCTGAGAAACCTTATGCGCGGTATCTTGAGAATCACCGCCACCGTTATACAAAAAATATCCAATATCATGCGCCTCGAATACCTCCACCAGCCTTTCGTACTCCGCACGACTCTCTTCAATAGACTTGAGCTTATAGCGACAAGACCCAAAAGCGCCGCTGGGTGTGTACCGTAATCCTGCGATCGTTTTTTTGCTTTCCTGTGACGTATCAATCAGCTCTTCACTAAGCGCCCCAATGATGCCATTTCGTCCAGCAATCACCTTGCCTAACTTTCGCTCCTTGCGTGCGGCTTCGATAACACCACAAGCAGTCGCATTAATGACAGCCGTTACCCCGCCTGACTGTGCGTAAAATATGTTGTTTGCCAACGTCTTATCTCCTCGCGCTGCCCAGCTATGCTGGCCTCTTAGATTCCGTTCACAGTTTCGTCGATCAACCAGTCAACGACACTAAACAGTGCTTCCTCATGACTGAGTCTCGCCTTAATGGCCTGATCAAACACATTTACCTGACGGTGAGCGCTGGTCTCCTCGCTCATGATATCTTTTAGCCCAAATATTTCTTCAACGCATCCGAGAGCCTCGGCGTCCTGCATTATACAATCGATAATTTCATCCAAAAGATCCCCATAGGGCACAACTTCACCCTTCGTCAGATCAATCAGGCCTTCTTCGAAGGAGTAGCGCATGGCACGCCAGCGATTTTCGTTTATCAGCATGTTGGCATACACGCGCCACCGCTGATTCTGCTGGCAAGCGCGAAACAACATACGTAATAAACACACATTTAGCGCGACCAGGCTTAGTGCGTGTTTAACGTTTGTAGCGACATCCATAACTCTGATTTCAAGCGTCGGAAACCGGGCGCTCGGTCTCAGATCCCACCAGACCATACTCGCATCTTCTACAAGACCTGCATTTACCAACACTGAAACGTGTCTCTCGTACTCCGCGTAGCTCTCAAATTGTTCCGGAAGTCCCGTTCGAGGCAGGGCATCGAAAACTGTCAACCGATATGACTTCAAACCCGTGTTCTCACTCTCCCAAAATGGCGAAGAACAGGACAATGCGAGCATATGCGGTAGGAAATAGCTCAACTGATTCATCAGATCAATTCGCAATTCCTGATCTTCAATGCCAACGTGAACGTGCATGCCAAAGATCAATAGACGACGAGCTGTCGCCTGTATCTCCTGTGTCAGCGCTGAATATCGATCCTGGGCGGTCTGTTTCTGTTCGAGCCACTTGGCAAAGGGATGTTTTGAGACCGCTATCGGCGCATAACCAAACCGAAAAGCTTCTTCCGCGATGATGTTACGCAGCCTACGAACTTCGTCACCCGCTTGCTGAACGTTCCTACAGACAGACGTACCAACCTCGATTTGCGCGCGCATCAGTTCTGGCGACACATCCTGGCCGCTTTTCTTGATACAAGCTTGCATTAACTCCGGTGGTGGATCCACAACCAGGTCCCTGCTGGTACGATCGACCAGCAGGTATTCTTCTTCGACACCAATACTAAAAGCTGGTTCAGCTAAACGCATAGGACAACCGCCATAGGATGGCATTAGTTTATAATATTCAAACAGCAGAACCAGACATAAGCTTCTCTATATGCAGTAGACACCTTCATCACTTTCCATCATAGATCATCACGAACCTGGCGATTACGGCGATAGCCACGTTGAGTTTCTTCGTGCGCTGGGTGGTCCCACCGAAATATATATCCGAGGTGTCGATAGATCGCGATGCAGAGCAATCGTCACGCTACTCCATGGCAATGAGCCCTCGGGATTAAAGGCCGTTCACAAGTTGCTTAAGGAAAACCCGGAGCCCGCGACCGACACCTGTATCGTAATTGCATCGGTCAATGCAGCACGGCACCCGCCGTTGCTCTCCCATAGATTTCTGCCATGGGAATCGGACCTGAATCGATGTTTCGGATTCGCAGCGAACCATCAGGACGATCTCGCCCGCGATATAGTCAGAAGTCTAAAGAACAAATCAGTGGAGGCCGTTATAGACGCGCACAACACTTCCGCTCACAGCGAGCCATTCGCCGTCTCAGTACGCAATACCAAAACCATCCATCAGCTAACCCCAATGTTTACCAAAAATCTGATAGTGATGGACCAATCTCTTAACACATTAATCGAACACGGGGATGACGAAACGCCATGGCTCACGATAGAGTTCGGCGGCGTAATGGACCCCAACGCCGATGAGCTGGCTTATGAAGCCCTAAAAACGTTTATCACAGCATCCGATTTATTCGCGGAGCCTGTGCGTCCATTGCGACTAATTAATCATCCCCTAAGACTGGAGATAGATGAAGACGCACACCTTCATTACTCCAGCAGCGTGGTGGATGAGGGAGACATCACGATGTTTGATACCATAGATCAGCTAAACTTCCATGTCATAGAAACCGGTACTGCACTCGGATGGTTGGGACCCGGAGGTCTAGGCATGTTTCGAATACGAACTGGTGTTGGCACCCAGGAAGTCGACAAATACTTTCAGAACAAAGACGGCTTTCTTACCACGAAGAAACCCATGACCATCTTTATGGCTACCACCGACCCTTACATCGCGCGAAAGGACTGCCTACTCTATTTCTCAGATGATGATTAGCTACCCACTTGTTCATGCCATCCACATAACCTGCGTCACACTTTCCGGAACATTTTTTCTGGTTCGCGGTTTATGGATGTTGCTGGAAAGCCCCATGCTTCAACATGCTTTCGTTCGCATAGCACCCCATGTGATTGACACTGTGCTTCTGGGATCAGCAATCGTACTCACCACAATGATCCACTAATATCCCCTTACTGACCATTGGCTGACGGTCAAGCTAGCGCTCCTAATCGTCTACATTCTGCTTGGGAACCTGGCCCTAAAGCGAGGCAAGACGAAGCGAATACGAGGAGCCTCATTTGTACTCGCCATTTCGGTTTTCGGTTATATGATCGGTGTGGCCTACTACCACCACCCACTGGGCTTCTTAGTCGCGTATACGAACAGTTAGCACGTCGCAGGATGACCCATGAAGGACACTGTTGGCGGTAGAGCCGAGAAGTAGCTGTAAACCAGCCTGGCCATGGGTGCCCATCACGAGGAGGTCTATGTCGTGCTCTTCACAAGCCCTATGAATTTCCGTCGCGCCTCTGCCGTGAAGGGAAAGACATCGGTCATCCGGGACTTTCAAATGCCCGGCCAATTCATTAAGTTTTTTGCGAGACTCCTCCCTGAAGGATGACTCCAGTGCCATAACCTGATCCCCCCAGCCCAAACCATTCCCGCTATAGGCTGCAGTAATCGGTTCATTTACATGAATCAGATAAAGGTCCGCATTATTCGCCTCGGTCATACTCTTGGCACGTTCGATAATCTGGCCGCCATCGCCAAATAAATCTACGGCCAACAATATTCTTTTGTAGTCGCTCATTGTCTTACCCCTGTTTTTCACTATTGATAGGACTCTTAAATCCATCCGGCTTGAGCACCAACACATCACACTCAATGTAATCAAGTACCTTTTCGGTCGTATTTCCAATGAAAATATCGGTTACGAAACTAAGAGAAATCCCGCCCATAACCACTAGATCTGCGGTTACGTCTTGTCCAATCTGCTGCAGGCCAAACTCCGGCGCCTCTTCTATCAGATGCTGCCTGCTACTGGAGATATCGAAATCCGCCAGCAGTTCCTTAAACGCTGTTTCGTGCTGCGTTTTCGCATCTTTTAAATAGGCACCTGATAGGAGAACCTGACTGTATGAATGCACCGCAAACACTTCGCCATCCAGTAGCTTGGCGACCTCATCTGAAACCCTGAGAATCTTATGATCAAGGCCCGTAGGTTTGTGGCGCGTATGCATGGGATCAACGGCAGCAAGAATTGTAGGCTTCTCCTTCCACAGTTTCTCTTTCACCAACAAAAGCGGTACTGGACAACAACGAACCATCTGCCAGTCATCATTCGTCAGAAACAACCTCGACAATGCCGCATGGCGACGCGTATCAACAATGACCAGGTCCATACCGCTGGCTGCATTGATTATCATCTCGTATCCCGGATGCCCCCATATCGCCCTGGTCTCAACGTTGAGGCCTTTCTCGCGCAATGGTACTGCCAAACTCTCTAAAGCTTCTTTTCGCTCTGCCAGGTATTCCGCGCGGAGCGCTGGCAGATCCACAGCATCGAATTAGTAGCCTTCAACCAGGTACTGGGTGTAATCGCAGGATATCAGCGTAATATCGAAATTCTGGTACTTGACCAATAAAAGCACATTCTCCAGGGCTGGTTGTTTTTCGCTTTCAGGTTCAATGACGACCAGTACTTGTTTAAGATCCATGGCTACTCCTCCTGAGAAGTTGCGCAGTCGATACAGTAACGCGTGTAGGGAACTGCTTTAATCCGTCCTTCCTGTACTTGTTTACCGCATTCCTGACAAACCCCGTAGGCATCCTCGGCTATCCGTTGCAGAGCCTCATCAATAAGACGTAATTCCTCTCGACCTTCAGCATCAAGATTGAATACCAATTCCTGATTCTCCATTTCCTGGGATTGATCAGAAAAGTTGCCACTCACCCGCTCCTCACGTTCGTGAATATGCTAGTGAGTCCGGTCGACTCGACCAGCTAGTTCCTCACGCAAAGAGTTGAGGATGTTCTTTTGTTCTTCCAGGTTCACGCTACATCACCTCGATAGGTTTATTTTTAATCTACTACCCGAAACAGTAACGGGTAATTGATGTTTATCAAAAAAGCAACCACAGCCGTTTTTTCCAGTTTATTTACCCCAGGGACTCGAATCTGTGCTGATTGACCATAGAAAAGCCAATGGCGATAAATCACATGAATAAGGACGACACAAAATGAGCACATTTCACGCACTCAATGACCTGCACCGGGAACTCAGCGAGTCTTCGACGACCGACCACTGTTCCGCTATGAGTCAGTTGATAACAACTCATCAAACTGGCGACCCCAGGTCGATATCAGAGTGAACGAAGATGGTTTTACCGTTTATGCAGACGTTCCCCGAGTGGATCCTGGCGACGTCGACATCACTTTGCACAACGGCGTACTTACAATTAAAGGTGAACGCAGCACCGCGTCCGACCAGGAATACAGGCGTCGAGAACGGGCACGAGGATCATTCCTAAGACAATTTTCGTTACCGGAATCAGTGGATGAAAATGGCGTAACCGCTACCGCCAATAACGGCGTTCTGGAAATTAGCATCCCTCGCAGTGCACAGGCCAAACCACTATAAATTACTGTAGAAGAAGAATAAACGTGGCAACCTGGAACAACATCACGCACAACGTACGGGAATCACTAGACCACCTGACCGAGGGCTGGCAGGAATTATGGCATAAGGCGAGAAACTCGATTACGCATTTCTCACCTACCTCAAGTGAGGACGACAACCCTGCGAGATCTACCTAGAGTGTACTTTCTCATGAAGTGCAGGAAACGGAGAACGCTATCGAATTGACACTTGAAGCACCTGGAATGAACTCCGAGGACTTCGACATCAGAGTGGACGGACAGATTCTTAGTATTTCAGGCAAACGATCTTACGCAAACGAAAGAAAGGATGGTTACTACCACATCACAGAACGGGCGTACGGGAGTTTCCAACGATCAATCCCTCTACCCTGCGATGTCAATGAAGAACAGGCTAAGGCGACATACAAACGTGGCGTGCTCGAAGTCAGCCTACCAAAAGCGGTCGAAGTACAACCAAGGCGCATAACAATCGCAGGCAGCTAATGGACCGGCAACTATGACCATTTTTCGACGATTGGGATTCGCCTGCCAATACCGAAGGCTACCTTAGACACCTTGATTCCTGGACAAGTCTGCCTTCGCTTGTACTCCATTCTCCCGATCAGGCTCAGAATCTTCTGGAATTCGACCTCGGCTCTGCCCGAGGTCAACCAGGAATCAACCACGTTGATATCAGAAGAAATCCGATCACCCCTGTGTCGCTCAATCCAGGATTCGAATCCAGAAAAAGCACTCTCGTAATCCTCAACATGGGCACGCACAATAGGATCAAGCACTGCGTAGGGCAGGAGACTACTCTCGTCGGTTTGGTCCTTGGCCAGCTCGGCACTCGGCGGCTTGATCCAGATGTTCGCAGGAATGTCCGAGCATCGTCGCGCAATATCGAAAACCTGATATTTGTACAGATCCTTTATCGGGGCAAAACTGAAATTCATATCGAAGTGCGTGTAGTATCCACAAGCAGATTCCGTCTTATTGCCTGTTGATAGAGGCATAGCACCATAGGCATTACTAAAGTGCATAACGTAAAGGTCGCGCAACCTCGCCTGCATATTTTCGTCCGCCACCTCGGCATAGGTGCCCGTCTCAACAACATTATTACTATCGTCATGGACCTTAAATTTAGCGTTCAACATCTCCAAAACAGGCTGATGGTCAATTGGCACCTCATAGTCCCAACACCCCAGATTCTCATGCAACTCCAATGCATCGTCGCGTGAGTGTACAGAGCTGAATATTGAAGGCATCCGGATCGCATGAACGTTTTCAGCCCCGACAGCTTCGCACGCAATTTTACAAACCACTGCGGAATCCACTCCCCCACTTGAAGCCAGCACCACCTGAGAGAATCCCGATTTTTCAACATAATCACGAAGACAAAGCACTAACAGATCAAACAGTGCAACAAATGGGATATCTGTTTTTGACTCGTTAACGTCAGCCACTAATGGCGTTGTTTTATCCAGGTCAACAGTCTCATAGGAGTCCTCGTGGATTTCATTACCGAGATAAAGTAGCTGACCTTCACGCAGCACAAAGCTCTGTCCATCGAATACGAGCTCGTCCTGTCCGCCTCTCTGGTTTACGTAGACCACTGTAATTGGTGAGCCGTTGTCCTTCCCGGTTTCAATCAGATTCAGCCTTTGCCATCCCTTGTCGTGGACATAAGGTGAACTATTAAGCGACAGAATCACTTCTACACCCTGCTCCCGGTACTGGCTTAGTGGATTCCCTTCGTAGTTGTAATCATCAGTTCCCTTGTCGTTCCACAAGTCTTCGCAGATCGCGATACCAACTTTTTGATCCGCGATACTCAGTATCGTCAGTTGATCACCAGGCTCGTAGTATCTCAACTCATCAAACACATCGTAGAACGGTAGTAGTTGCTTCGTGTAGCGGGCAACGACTGAACCGGCTGCGACAACCGCTGCCATATTGAAAAATGGTTTACCAAAACCTTCGTTCCTGTCGATGTACCCAACCACCACATGCAATCCAGGATGAACTGTTGTCGTGTAGCTAGCAATCTCTTCCAGGGCAGCAAGATTTCGATCTATAAACGCGGGATCGTATACAAGATCCTGACTCAGATAACCGGGGATCGTGAGTTCAGGAAACACGACGACATCACATTCGTCCGCGCCAGCCTTGTCAATACCGCGAACAATTCTCGCCAAATTTCCTTCAAAGTCACCCGGGGTGGTATCTATTTGACCCAGGCAGACTTTCATCTGACGGGCTGACACACGTAAAGAAGATAAACAAGGACCAACATCACGATCACCGCCCCGGCCTGATGGAGACTCGCTAAAGAAATCGGGACATAAAATAATAGTGTCATAACGCCAAGCAAAAACTGGATGGCAAGTAAAATCAATAGCAATAGCCAACCACCGAACAATCTCGCAGAGCTGCCTTTCACGACTGCAACTCCAGCGATGGTAGCGCAAGACAGCAGAACAGCAATCCATCGATGAATGAACTGTACCATTGCCCCATTCTCCGTAAAGTTCACCCAGAGAGGGCTCATCATCATGGCTGCTTCCGACATAAAACGGCCATCCATCAATGGGAACGTATTAAAACCTAATCCGGCACGAAGCCCCGCGACAAAAGCACCGTACATCGTTTGAATACCAAACAAAACGGCAACTATAACCAACCATCGTCTCATCGTTCGGGATACCGATTCGGTCTGTACCTGGCAAACATCGAGCAGAAACCAAAACAGATAGGCGAGCAGAAACATCGCCAACAGAAGATGAGCAGCTAAACGAAAGTGGCTGACCCTGGGAATATCAACCAGTCCACTTTTGACCATGTACCAACCCAGTAACCCCTGTAGCCCTCCTAAAACAAAGGCGATAAATAATTTGGGAACCAGCTTTCGGCTGATCATTTTCAAGGAAATCAGCACCATCAGCGGTAGAAAGAAAATAAGACCAATTATTCGACCAAGCAGACGATGTCCATACTCCCAATAGTAGATAAACTTGAACTCAGAGAGCTGCATACCCTGATTCACCTTCTGGTATTCCGGATACTGCTTGTACGCATCAAATGCATCCTGCCACGCATCCTCACTAATGGGAGGAATGGCACCAAGAATCGGCTTCCAGTCCACCATAGATAACCCACTGTGGGTCAGGCGGGTCACACCACCCACAACGATCATGCAGAAAACTACAACACAAACGCTGGATAGCCAGTAGGCAACAGCCCGGTCAGCTTTACTCATATCAATATCCCAGATTAGGAGCAAGCATTTTATCTAAAAAAGCGGCATATGGCTCCATCCAGACAATGTATCAAAGGTATATAAAAAGAGCCTATAATGGAAAGAACCTTGAATATGTGATTTCTGTTCCCACTATTACAGGTGAAGGGCTCCATGGAAAAGGCTATGAATTCAAATTACGTCGTCTCCTGCCAACAGTGCGGTCTGAACGCACTTTGCATCCCACATTCACTTTCGCAATCGGAAATGGACGAATTGGACACGGAAGTGAAGCGTGGAAAACCTCTGCAACGCGGCCAGTACGTGTTTGAAGAGAGCGAAAAATTTTCTGCTTTATACGCCGTTCGCTCTGGTGAGATTAAGACTTTCAGTATTGATGATGAGGGAGAGGAGCACCTTATTGGGTTCTTCCTCCCTGGAGAAATTCTCGGACTGGACGCGATCGAAACTGGTAACTATGTAAATTCCGCTCGAGCGCTCGAAACGACCGCTATTTGCGAAATTCCTTACAACCAGGTGGAATCACTATCCAGCCGGATTCCAAATCTACAGTCCTATATGTATCGGATTCTAAGTAAGGAAATTCGAGAAGACTAGGAACTCCAGATGTTACTCAGTAAAAAGACGGCAGAAGAACGCATCGGGGCCTTTTTGCTAAATCTCTCTCGCCGCTATGAGTTGCGCAAACTTTCTGCGGTAAGCTTTCGGCTGCCAATGTCGAGGACTGATATCGGCAACTACCTGGGGCTTGCCGTAGAGACAGTTAGCAGGGTGTTCACTCGCATGCAGAATAGTGGGCTACTCCATGTCGAGGGCAAAGAAATAAAAATACTAAGCCAAACTGACCTCTGTCACGTGGCTCACGAAGATTGTCCCGCAGATTAGCAACAGCCAAATAAAAAGGGACCGGATTCCAGACAAACGATCGCACCCTGAAACGATCTATTCGTCCTTTTGAAGAATCTGGTCCCTGTAAAATCATTACCAAAACAATGGATAGGAGTCTGGACGTTCTCTCACATCAGCTCATTGATCTACGTCAATGACGTTGCGATATGCAAAGCGGATTATGTTCGGGTCTGATCAGGAATGATTAATAGTGCAACCTGTCCTAGCCATCGGGCTCGACCAGAACTTAAAGGAGAGTCTTACCGACTGCTTTCACGTAACTTCAACCCTCGAAGCGGAGGAACTGCTTCTTGAGGTAGAGGTGACCATCATCGTACTAAATGCAATTCAACCTGTGAGCCTGCAAGAAGACGTACACAGGTTGCTCGCCAATACGCCACTCACCACACAACTCATACTCATCACAACACAGGAGATGGATAACTACACCGAGTTGGGAATCAATGTACTCACGTCACCCATCGAAAATCATCAGCTTACGTCCGCAATCACCGAGTTACTGCCACACTGAACCGGAGAACCACGTCGCGTTATTACTCAATTCGAGTTTAGTGTTTTGACATCGTGCACGAAGAAGGCGCAGCATAGCCCTCCTTGTCGTATGGAAAGGGATTAACCAATGCGATCAGCCTTCCTGATAGCCACTTCAATCATTGCATTCTCGGTGTCTGCAGATTTTGAACAAGTATCTAGTTTGGATGCTGCAGCAGTTACACCTGAAAATCTCCAACGGGGCCCAAATCATGTGGTCGAAACCACTGTCTCTAACAACGGGCTTCTCAATATCTACGGCATAGATTCCGAATTCGGTATATTCACGGCCACGGGGACAAATGAATTGCGCACACTAATTCGGGAAATCGACGCTCTGGCCTATTTGGAGACCATGTCCAAGACGAGCGTATTCCTTGAAGCACTCAAAGCGACCGGAATAAAGTCAGTAGAATCGGTAGTCTCTGTATTCAAGAGCCCTGTCAAGACGCTCAAAGGCCTGCCTTCCGGTGTAAAAAGGCTATTTTCGGGATTTGCTAGGAGTACTGAACGTGGAGTGCGAGCGACAAAAAAAGTCATAACAGGTGACAACGAGATCGACACCACAGAATTCCGTCGCTCCAACTATCTTCTGTCCAACAATGAAAGAAACTGGTCTTCGGAGCTCAAGACAGACCCATACTCGACCAATGTAAAACTCCGTGCGGCTGTCGCTGATATGTCTGTGGTTCAGTTCATTGGCGGGTTGCCGGTGGAATTGGCACTTCCGCTTGGCGCATCACTTACGATCGATATCGTCGGTGAAATAGACGGTCAGATTTATCAGAAAACTGCGGCAGAGTTAGAAGTCGACAACAGAAACTGTCTTGAAGAAATGGGTATCGAAAGTGAGGCTGTGGAAGGCTTTATTCAAGCACCCTACCTCACCCCAACACTTCAAACTGTTTTCTGTAGTTCAGCCAGGGGGCTTGCCGGCGTCGACAATCTAGTAGAGGTAGTTGAACAAATAGGCGCCAGCGAATCATTTGAAGAAAGCCGTTTTCTGCTGTCGGCGGTAAGCCTTTTGTCCTGGTATCACACTTCACACTCTCCGTTAATGAGTATCGTCGCTGACGAATCATTGCCACAAGCTACAACGGTCAACAATGAGCATCTGGTCATGCTACCGATCGATTACCTGTTTTGGACCGAGTCCTCGGCTGCGACAATCGACAGAATGAGTAAATCTTCCAACGCGCAAAGATCCTTCTGGATTCTGGGTCAGATGTCTGATCGTGCAAGGAAAGAATTGGAGGCTCGCCGATGGGAAATTCATGACATAACCAACTCCTCGGCGCTAAAAGAGATCTATCAATCCGCCATCACAGCATCGAGCTAGTTCTTCTCCGGAAACTCAACATCGTGCGCCTCTAGTAGTTCACTAAAAGGGTGTGATCCAGATCACACCCTTACACACACACTGCATCTTATTCCTCAAAACAGACCTTCCAGCTGAAAGGATCTTTAGCCGCCTGAATCCAATTTTTACTGTGACCACTATTGTAATGACTTGCATACACCACTTGTGTACATCACTTGTATACGACAGGAATTGGAGACAGGAATGAATACTCAGTCAGCGTATCAGGAAGATACACAATTGTTATTGATTACGCAGAACCGGTACAACGGTAACGCCGAATCAACGGTTCTAAACTTTCGTAAAGATGGTGGCAACTTCGTTGTCGCAGCTCGCAACGAATCGAGTCATTACAAGCCCGACTGGTATCTGAACTTAAAGGAAGAACCGGTCGTTCAACTAACGATAGCAGGATCGCAGTTGAACGCCATTGCAAAGACACCTGTAGGGACTGATCGACTAAAGATCTGGCCCCTCATTGAATCTCTGGCACAGCAGAGCCCACAAGTCCTGCCGAGGGACACCACCGCAATCGTCTTTACACCTATGCAATAAATACTTTCGGTGGCCCGGTGAGCACCGGGTTCGGCTTTTCAGCAGAAAGCCCTCAGTAACGAACCCGGTGCCACCTTTTCAATTCAGCCAAGCTTTTATGAATCAGATATACTTGAGCGTTTTCTGATGGTCATAATTGAACGACGCCACTAACGAACTCACCCCCAGCGAAGATCAATCGCTGTTTGCCTCCCTGAAAATTCGCGACTATTTTTTCCTGTGGATAAGTATAACCACGTCCGCTTTCGCTATGAATATGCAAACAGTGGCCCAGGGCTGGCTGGTATATGAAATGAGCGCGTCAGCGCTGGACCTTGCCTGGGTTAGCCTGGCACAAACTATACCGACGATCATCTTCTCTCTAACCGGGGGAGTCATAGCGGATCGCTTTCCCAAGAAACCGATCATTGGTTTCTCACCAATGATAAATGGTGCTGCCTCTCTCACCATGGCCGTAATAGTTATCTTCGGCGAAGTTACTTTCTGGGACTTCGTCTGGGTGGCATTTGTTAACGGAACAGTTATGGCACTGGCCATGCCTTCCCGTACCGCCCTTATTCCCGAAGTCGTTGGGGAGCGACTCATGTTTAATGCCATGTCCTACAACATGACCGCATGGAATCTCGCCAGAATACTGGGTCCCGCCCTCGCCGGGTTCATGATTGCCGTCATCGCTGACGGCGATACAACGTCCACACTCGGGGTAGGCCTGGTTTTCTTTTTATTATCATTTTTGTATTTCGTTTCCGGGATAACAGTCCTGTTTATTCGGCACAAGGGAGGACCAGTTGATACAGTTAGAGAGTCGCCCCTTAAAGATGTCATCGGAGGCATACGCTATCTTTTTGAGTCTCCGATAGTTGGCGGGCTCATATTACTAACCAGTATCTCTTTTATCTTTGGTTCAACTGTCAATACACTTTTACCCGCATTCAATACCGACGTGCTTTCGGGCGGACCCGATGATCTTGGATTACTTATGGCAGGCATGGGGCTTGGCGCAATTATCGGCTCTCTGACCGTGGCCAAAATGGGAAGCCTGCGCCGCAAAGGCTACTGGCTCTTAGCGACGGTAGCCCTTTGGGGACTAGCTTTGACGGCATTGGCGCAAACGGGGACATTTCTTCAGGCAATGCTAGTGATTTCGATATATGGCCTTCTTTCCACCTTTGCCATGTCAATGAACAGGTCTGTAGTCCAACTACAGGCCGCCCGGCACATGCGTGGACGAATTATGAGCTTTGATATGATGGCCCATGGACTTATGCCTCTGGGCCTAATACCAATAGGATACATTTCAGAGGTAGTCAGCATCGAAGCGGGTCTGGCAACCAGCGGTGTCCTGCTTTTTATCAGCGTCATACTTCTCGGTTTTCTCATGCCCAAAATCAGAGCCATCGATACTGGTTTTGCCAAGAATTGAGTCGCCCCTTGATATGGGTGATCCAAATGGCGAATATTGGGAAATCAATGGAATGTCGTATCTATTGCACAAGAATAAGGCGGGACACTAGTATGCTTCCGATACTCAAATACTTCTGGCAAATGTGCTTGCTTAGATCTGGTCCCGATAGAATTCCATCGCAGCCATTAATCCTTGTCCTCGCATTGATCTTCTATCTACTGGCAGATGTTGTAGGAGGGTCGCTGGCAAGACCAAGTCAGAGCATTGCATCGGTATTGGGTATTGGTCTAATAGACGCAACCATCTTTGGTGTTGTTACTTTCTTGCTACTATCATTTATGAATTTGTCGGGACGGTTCATTGCGACGTACACCGCTTTGCTAGGCACCGGCATATTCATGGTGGTTATACAGGTCCCCTTTATACTCATCAGGTACACTGAAACCTCTATTCTGATGTTCTTTGCCGAGTCAGTAGCGTTAGTCTGCTTTGGATGGTGGTTGGTAATTATCGGGCACATCTATCACAGAGCCGCCAACATAAGTATCCTGCAGGGATCCGCCATAGGGTTGGTCATTATGATTTTAATCGCAACCGCAGTATTCATGGCATTTCCACCTCCCCAACAGATACAACAGTTTATCCGACCCTCGGCGTTGTAACCGCGAAATGCATATTCACATACTGGGAATCTGCGGCACGCTCATGGGCAGCATCGCTCTGTTAGCCAAGCAGGCTGGTCACCAGGTGTCAGGGTCTGATCAGAATGTTTACCCCCCCATGAGCACCCAACTGGAGCAATCGGGTATCGAACTCGACTCGCCTTACTCATCCGACAGCATACCGCCGGATGTCGACCTGGTTATCGTCGGAAATGCAGGTCTACCTCGAGGCAATCCTGCCGTCGAAGCATTACTTAATCAGAGGTTACCGTATGTTTCCGGCGCCGAATGGCTTGGCCGACATCTGCTAAATGATCGATGGGTAATTGCAGTCTCCGGGACTCATGGCAAGACCACCACAACGAGTATGATCGCTTGGATAATTGACTATGCCGGACTTGAACCCGGCTATCTGATTGGAGGCATACCAGCGAATCTGGAAAGCTCTGCCAGAATAGGCAGCAATCCTTTTTTCGTGATCGAGGCAGATGAGTACGACACTTCCTACTTTGATCACCAGTCAAAATTCCTACACTACCGACCCCAAACTTTGGTCATCAACAATCTCGAGTATGATCACGCTGACATTTTTGATGACCTATCTCAAATTCAAGAGCAATTTCATCTGCTGATTCGCAAGATTCCCGGGAACGGTCAAATTATTCATCCATCTGACGACCCGAATGTGCTGCAAGTGCTAGAAAAGGGTTGCTGGAGTCCTCAATTAACCTTTGGGCTATCAGGCGCTGAACTTACCGCAAGCGATATCTCACCCGATGGAAGTGAATTCGACGTGCGATTGGGCGGATCAAGGGTAGGTCACATCAAGTGGGCTCATTCAGGAATACACAACATATCTAACGCGCTTGCTGCGCTCGCTGCTGCCAGGCACGCGGGCGTCAAACTTGATACCGGCTGCGATGCCTTAAGCGATTTCACCGGTGTTAAACGACGAATGGAGAACATCTACCAGGACGACTCGTTAACCATCTATGACGATTTCGCCCATCATCCAACCGCGATAAAAAGTACGCTGGAGGGACTGCGAGTACGAATCGGCAGCGATACGTTGCTTGCGATCATAGACCCGGCATCACACACCATGCGACTTGGTACTCATGCAGATGTTCTTGGCGATGCTATCACGGCGGCTGACCAGGTTTTCTGGCATCAAGCAGGCGACCTAAAGTGGGACATAACCGAATACCTGAACGACACCAACCTCGATGTATTAAGCGACCTCGATGGTCTCATTTCTCATACCAGAAAATACATTGATACCCACCGCCCGTTACATGTTGTCATCATGAGTAATGGTGGATTCGGCGGATTTCATCAGAAACTTATCGAAGCATTGTAATCAATGCGTGAGACCGATCTCTTCAAGCCTGTCAGCGACTATCTGAATCACCATGGTTACGAGGTCAACGCCGAGGTTAAGGATTGCGACATCGTCGCCACCCGAGACGACGCAATAATCATCATCGAACTTAAGACCAGCGCTAACATGCAGCTATTGGTCCAGGCAACGAAACGGCAGCATATTACTGACAGCGTATACGTAGCCATTCCGGATCCTGGCAATAACCGCCGATTCAAGGGAGTACAGAGAGTCCTCAAACAACTTGAACTTGGGCTACTAATCGTCACCGACACAGCGCTAGGTCCTAATGTCATTAAATTATTCGATCCTCTTCCATACAAACGCCGAAAAGTTAAAAAACGCAGGAGCGCGCTAATAGAAGAGATCGCGGACCGCAGCGCAAACTACAACGTCGGCGGCAGCACCAGAACCAAGCTCATGACGGCCTATCGAGAGCAGGCAATCTACATCGCAACCTGTTTGCAGGAACTAGGACCCGGATCACCAAAATCCCTAAGGGAGCTCGGAGCAAGCGCAAAAACCCAGAACATTCTCTCGGACAACCATTACCATTGGTTTCAGAGGATAGACCGAGGAGTCTATAAACTAACGCAACAAGGCTCATCGGACCTAAAGCTCTATCAAGAGTTCTATGAGCGCAGCAAGGAGGTGCTTGCAACAAACAAGGCGAGTTCTGAGGAGTAGTTGACCTCAACCGCTACTTTATCCAATATTAGGTTCCCGATCACTCGAGCTCGTTCATGGACGATGTGAATTCACGACAGGATGTATCATGTCGGAATCTGTTCTGGTGTTTTGATCTTTGCGCCTTGGGAAATATTGATCCCCGACGAATCGTCAGAGGGGTTTCCTATCAGTAGAGCATCTCAAGGACCCTAGTAAATTTATCGATTGGCAAAGCTATACCAACTTCGTATCTAACTTCCGAAAGTATCTAACTGAAGAAGATCTCATATTTGCAGGCGAGCTTTCGTGGCGATCATCCAACCTAAGATTACTGTCTACCGTGGTGGCGACTTCTGTTTACTGTTAAAGACCAGTATCAGGCCTTGTTTGGTCCGCTCGGAGAATTGGCCAAGACCTTTCCAATTGACATGTCCCTGGTAACCACAGGAGAACCTGCGCTCCGTATTTCTTTGAATATGAACGGTCGTTACAAACCTTGTCATACGTTCCAGATTGTCCTCGCAGGACAGATGACGGGCCTTCCAGAAACCCTGGGTTATCCCAAAGCAAGCGTTACAGTAGAACACACCGAAACCGGCGCCGTTTATGAGGTCACCTATGCCAACGATGGAGGATTGCTAGCACCGCTATGGAAAGCGTTTACCTGGCTATTTACGGCACGTGAAACTGCACGCGAACTCACGACAAACTACGATTCGTTGCTCACGAAGTATCAGGAGTTACAGGAGGAGGCAGAGAAGCTGAGAATCGCGGAACACAAGGTAATAGAAAGTGAGGAGAGATACAGACTGCTCGCGACCAACATTAACGACTTGATCTAGACCATGGGCATGGACCTGCGCTTTCAATATATCAGCCCGGCGGGCACAAAGATTACTGGCTACACTGAAGAGCAATTTGTAAGAATTCCCATTGACGAATTCCTTTCTGCAGAGTCGTATAAAAAGGTTACGAGTGTGATCCAACGAGAACTAGAGGCAAACGAGGATCTCGACGCACCCGCCACACTAGAAATCGCCATAGTCCACAGAGATGGCCATCACGTATGGCTCGAAGTAAAAGCCAGCTTCATTCTCGATGATGCAGGGAAACCCACGAGCTTGATCGGTGTAGCACGGGACGTTACCGAACGTAAAAAAATGCAAGGTGAACTCAACGAGCGGGCTACCAGCTACCAGGTCATTACCGACACCGCTCAGGATGCGATCATCAAAATCGACCGACGAAATCGAGTCAATTTCGCAAACCCCGCCAGCGTACGTATTTTTGGATATGAGAGCAGTGAGTTACTTGGAATGGATATCGCATTACTCATGCCTGAGTCCCTGGGAGAACCGAGGTTACGCGAACTCTATCGTCCTGAATCTCTAGAACCCCGAAATGGGGTTATCGTGAAGGGATTGCGTAAGGATCGAACGCTTATACCGCTTGAACTTAGTTTCGCGACCCATGAGATCTCTGGAGAAACCTTTCGAACCTGTTTTGTACGAGACGTGAGTTCAAGAACCCGGATCGAGCAGGAAAGAAAGCAACTGGAACAACAACTGCACGCCTCTCAAAAAATGGAATCTATCGGGGCGCTTACCGGCGGTATAGCACATGATTTCAACAATCTACTCGTCGCCATTCTGGGTTATACAGACCTTGCCATTGGTACGGCTGAAGAAGATGATGAGTTAACCGACTACCTTTCTGAGATTAAGCAGGCTGGGGAACGAGCTGCTGACATGACTCAAAAATTGCTTGCTTTTAGTCGAAGACAGATCATCGAACCTACACTAATCGACATCAATGACCTGATTGACGGAATCGATTTGATGATCAATCGACTACTCCCGGAAAACATAGAGGTCGATGCTGATACTGAAGGTCAGGAAAAACTACCCGTCATGGCAGACTCAGGGCAACTTGAGCAGGTCCTGATCAATCTCGCCGTGAACGCCCGAGATCCGATGCCGCAGGGTGGCAGTCTCAACATCAAAGCAACGCGGGAGATTCTGGACGGCAAATTCGTAAAAGATAAGACCTACGCAAAAGAAGGTGAATATGTCGCGATCAGAGTTTCTGATTCCGGTACTGGTATGTCAGAAGACATCCGCAAACGTATATTTGAACCATTCTTCACAACAAAACCCGAAGGCTCGGGTACCGGGCTCGGTCTGGCAGTGGTATTCGGCATCGTAAAGCAACACGAAGGGTTGATTGAAATTGATAGCCAGCTAGGGACCGGTACCATATTCACCATTTATATTCCTCTCGCTGACGCAGAAGCACCCACACCACAGAAAGTTGTTAACCGTAATATCATTGGCGGACACGAAACGGTGTGCATCGTCGAAGACAATATACAAGTCAGAAACCTGGCCAGACTCATCCTGAAAGGAGCAGGCTACAACGTAATGGAGGCCTTCGATGGGCAGGATGCTCTGGACAAGTTCGCACTGTACAAGGATGAAATCGATCTCGTGATTATGGATGTCGTGATGCCACGAATGGGCGGTAGGGAAGTAATGAATGAAATGCAGACATTGCGCCCGGACATCAAAATATTGTTCACCAGCGGTTATTCGGAGTCAGGTATACATACGAACTTTATTCTAGAAGAAGGACTCGAATTCATCGCCAAGCCATAGAGCACAGATGCGCTAAGAACCCGGGTGCGGGCGGTCCTTGACGATACAACATCGATCGAACATGGGCTTTCGGATCTATTGAACCAAAAATAAGGACTTTTGGGACAGAATCTAGTGTTACGATAGTCATCCATGCGATTTTCTTAACAATTTGATGTTTTCTCCCGAAAGCTTTTTTGACCTTACAGAATTTGCACACTCAGACGTCTTCGCAGACACGCAGGCCGTCTGGGAACCATTAGTTTGTCTGGATACCTACCTGCAATCCTGGTTATCTCAAAACGAGGTGGAGCAATACGACGTTTCGATTGCGGAAACCGCCAGAATCTATGGTCAGGTTTTTATGGGTCCGGGAACCGTTGTAGAGGATGGTGTGTGTATCGTGGGTCCTGCCGTTGTGGGCGCAAACTGTGAAATCCGCCAGGGAGCATACATCCGCGGCGACTGTCTGATGGGTGACCGATGCGTCCTTGGTCATGCGAGCGAACTAAAGAATTCGATCATGTTGAATGATGCCAAGGCGCCACATTTCGCCTACGTTGGTGACAGCATATTAGGGAACAACGTCAACCTTGGTGCAGGTACCAAGCTCTCCAATCTCGCCGTATCCAGTGAGA
>CAJWQG010000008.1 GCA_913045175.1 uncultured Gammaproteobacteria bacterium
GGGGTTGATCGCGCGGGAAGCGCCGCAGAGCCAGGTGGAAACGGAAATGCAGAAAATCGTTGATCGATTGTCGGCAAACGCGCCACTCTCGCTGAAAGCAATGAAGTCACTGATCATACGGCAGCTCGAATACCGCGATGACATTCCACACGACGATGTTGATGAGCTGGTCCAGGCGGCGCGTCAGAGCGATGATGCGAAAGAGGGTGTTCTGGCAAGACTCGAGAAGCGCGAACCCAAATTTACCGGAACCTGAGATTATGCCAGTCCGTATGGATAAACCCTGGGAACCCCTAAACGAGAATTCCTTAAAAACGGTCGCCTCCCACCTTGGTGTTTACCAACTCGCCAACGAAGCAGGCGATATTGTTTATATTGGTGTTGCCGATGCCAGGACCCTTTTTGGTCTCAAAGGAGAATTGCGAAACGCGATCGCCAGTCCGCCCGCAGGCGCCAGCCAGTTTCGCGTAGAGATCAACATGGCCTATCGCACTCGTCATGCGGAACTTCTGCAAGCCTATAAACATGACCATGGTGAACTGCCCATTGGAAACACAGATATTGACGAACGGATGCTGGGGCGCCTGCGTCCCGCAGGATAGAGCCTTCAGCGGCTTTTTGTGAAGAGCCTTCAGCGGCTTTTTTAATAAAGAATGAACGGAGAAGTAGATGGACCTGTCGCTTACTGAAGAACAAACTATGATTGTCGACATGGTACGACGCTTCGTGCGCGAAGAGATTGTACCTCTGGAAGATAATCTCGATCCGGACGCAGATGAATTACCACCGGAGAAACTCGCGGAACTGGTTGAGAAGACCAAAGAGATGGGGCTTCACGGGCTCGATACGCCACCGGAATATGGCGGACCGGATATTGATCTTGTTACGCGCTGCCTCATTGCCATTGAATGCAGCCAGCACCGGGCGGGACTTTACGCGCCGTGTTACTACGCGTTTGGTGGCGCTCGTCAGGCGCAACTATTTGAAGCAACGGATACACAGAAAGAGAAATACCTCTACCCGATGTTGAAAGGGGAAAAGAAAGTATTCTTTGGTCTCTCTGAACCATCCGGTGGTAGCGATCCTGGTCGGGCAATTCAGACTCGTGCGGTGCGCGACGGTGACGAGTGGATACTTAATGGCACTAAGCTATGGATTAGCGGCGCCGATCGAGCGGATTACGGTTTGGTGTTCGCTCGCACGGGAGGCCCGGGGCGGGGCGGCGTCACTACATTTATTGTAGAGACAGAATGGGAAGGTTTTAGCGTTCGCCGCGTGGTGCACACCTTGCGTTCAGCGAAATATGCCACGGAGATTCAAATGGAAGACCTGCGGGTCCCCCATGAAAATATTCTTGGCGAAGAAGGCGGCGGATTTGCGATCGCCAATGACCGACTTTCCCGTCAACGTATTCCTTATTCAGCGGAATGTCTTGGTGTCGCCATCAAGGCGCACGAGATGGCGACGGAATATTCAAAGATTCGGGAAACCTTTGGTGCACCACTATCACATCGTCAGGGTATTCAGTGGATGCTGGTGGATAATGAGATCGATATTCGCGCGGCGAAGCTGCTGGTTTTTGACGCTGCCGCGAAGGCGGATCGAGGTGAATCGTTTCGCACCGAATCGGCTATTGCGAAACTGGTATCTACCGAGAATAGTTTTAGGGTGGTGGATCGCTCAATGCAGATTCACGGTGCCCTGGGCGTCGCCAAAGATCTGCCGCTGGAACGTTGGTTCCGAGAGATGCGTATCAGGCGGGTGGGAGAGGGGCCCAGCGAGGTGCAAAAGCACGTCATCGCGCGGGATATTCTGAACGAGTCGTTGCGCTAGCGGATTTAGGATAAGTACTAACTATGGTAGAAAGGACGCTTCCTCGGTATGCTCCGCCCTCGTTATTTCTAGTAGGAAAGGCAATTGAAAGTATTAATGACTGAGCCCCTGCAACCGATTGGGCAGGCGCTATTTAATGATCACAGCGATATCGAGGTGGTCACCCCCGAAGATCTTAGCGAAGATGCGCTGATAGCTGCAGTAGACGGTGTAGAAGGTATTGCCGTTAGGTCGGCCAAGTTAACCGCTAAGGTACTTGAAGCAGCGAAAGACTTAAGAGCGGTCTCCCGACATGGGGTGGGCTATGACAATATTCATGTGCCATCTCTCACAGAGAGAGGCATCCCGATGATGCTTGCCATCCACGCCAATGCGGTTTCTGTCTCGGAGCACACGATGTTCTTTCTGCTGTCCCTGGCGAAACGAGGAAGGGAGTACGAATCGGCGGCGAGAAACTCGGACTTTGGTTTTCGTACTTCGCCAATTGCAATCGATATCGCGGAAAAGACCCTGACGATCGTAGGGTTTGGTCGCATTGGGACGCGTCTGGCGGGACGGGCACTGGCTTTCGATATGAAGGTTTACATCGCTGATCCCTATGTTTCCGACGACGAGATCAGACAGGCTGGTTGTGAACCGGCGAGTGACTTTCGTTCGCTGCTGCCGGAGACAGATTTCCTGACGGTACATTGTCCGCTCAATGATGAAACCCGACATATGGTCGGTGCAGATGAACTGGCTCAGATGAAAAGTGACAGTTTCGTTATTAATTGTGCGCGTGGTGGCATCGTCGATGAACAGGCGTTGGCAGATGCGTTAAGTGCAGGAACGATCGCTGGTGCAGGTGTTGATGTGTTCGAGATCGAACCGCCACCGGCCGATCATCCACTGCTCTCCAGCGATAAGGTTTACCTCAGTCCGCATAGTGCGGGTGTTTCGATAGAGGCGGCAAGAAGAATGTCCCACGAGACCGCGAGCAATCTTATCCAAGCATTGGAAGGTAACGTGAACCCGGAAACATTAGCTAATCCAGAGATGGTTGGGTAGGAGGTTTAGATGACAACGTTTAAGGCCTTTTGGGCCGAGAAAACAGAAGACGGCTATACGCACAGCATTGTCGAAAGGTCGACCGATGATCTGCCGGAAGGTGATGTGTTGATCAAGGTCGCCCATTCTTCGGTCAACTATAAGGATGCGCTATCGGCACGGTGCCTTCCCGGTGTAACCCGTAACTACCCGCACACGCCGGGTATTGATGCATCGGGACAAGTTGTTTCTTCAATGAGCTCCGATTTCAAAGAGGGTGATGAAGTTATCTGCATTGGTTTTGATCTGGGTATGAACACGCCAGGTGGATTTGGAGAATACATTCAGGTGCCGGCTGGCTGGCTCACGCCGCTGCCTGATGGACTCTCGCTACGAGAGTCAATGGTGCTTGGTACGGCTGGCTTTACCGCAGCACTCTGTGTCGAGAAACTCGAGCGAATGGGTGCCGCACCGGACGACGGTCCCGTGGTTGTCACGGGAGCAACCGGTGGCGTCGGTTCGGTGGCGGTGGCCCTGCTTGCCAAGGCAGGTTTCGAAGTTATCGCCAGTAGCGGCAAGGCCGACAAGGTGGATTACCTCAAATCCCTGGGGGCAGCCAACGTGATTGGCAGGAATGAACTGCAGGAAGAAAATGCCAGACCCATGCTGGCGACGACATACGCTCATGGCGTGGATACCGTGGGCGGGAATATTTTGTCTAATGTCGTAAAGTCTTTGAATTACGGTGGTAGCGTCGCGATCTGCGGATTGGTTGCATCTCCGGCATTTCAAACCACCGTGCTGCCGTTTATCCTGCGGGGCGTTAACATTCTGGGGATAGATTCGGTTGAACTGCCGATCGAAGAAAAAACGGCCAACTGGGGTCGACTCGCGTCAGACTGGAAGCTGGATAATCTCGACAATATGACCCAGGAGATTGATCTGGAAGGCATTTCTACAGCCGTGGACACGATATTCAGCGGCAATGTTTCAGGGAGGACCCTGGTCACTCATAATTAGGATATCCTATTGCTTTGTGGGGGATAGCCGTAGCAGGACTGCGTCATGAGCATCATTAAGTCAGAGGTTAACTCGCGTTCCCAGGAGTTTGTTGAGAACAGCGAACACATGCAGGAAATCGTTGACGACCTGCAGTCACAGATTGAGCGCATCAAAGGCGGTGGGGGTGAGCGCTACCGGGAGAGGCATAAGTCTCGCGGCAAGCTGCTGGTAAGAGAGCGAATCGATGCGCTCATGGATCTCGGTTCGCCTTTTCTGGAATTCTCGCAACTTGCCGCGCATGAGATGTACGGTAAGGATGACGTACCGGCCGGAGGGATTGTAACCGGCATCGGTCGCGTTGAGGGACAGGAATGCCTGATTGTCGCTAACGATGCCACCGTTAAAGGCGGCAGTTACTATCCAATTACGGTAAAGAAACATCTTCGCGCTCAGGAGATCGCCCAGGAAAATAATCTACCCTGTGTTTATCTCGTCGACTCCGGCGGCGCCAATCTACCCAATCAGGATGAGGTCTTTCCTGACAAGAATCACTTTGGTCGTATCTTCTTCAATCAGGCCAATATGTCGTCCCGGAATATCCCGCAAATAGCGGTGGTGATGGGTTCCTGTACTGCGGGGGGTGCTTATGTTCCCGCTATGGCCGATGAAGCCATTATCGTTAGAAATCAGGGCACGATTTTTCTTGGCGGTCCGCCGTTAGTGAAAATGGCGACGGGTGAAGAGGTATCCGCCGAAGACCTCGGTGGTGCTGACGTTCACTCCAGGGAGTCGGGAGTGACAGACCACTACGCCAGAAACGATCATCATGCGGTGGAACTGGCAAGAACGGCAGTACGAAATCTGAATCGCGTAAAGCCAATGACCGTCGATGTGAAAGAATCAGTTGAACCTCTGTACCCGGCGAGCGATCTGCACGGAATAGTGCCGAAGAATATCCGCAAGCAATTCGATGTTCGGGAAATTATTGCCCGCGTAGTTGATGGATCTGAATTTGACGAGTTCAAAGCACTTTACGGTTCGACGTTGGTTTGCGGTTTCGCACGACTCTATGGTGTTCCAATAGGAATCGTTGCTAATAATGGCATCCTGTTTAGCGAATCGGCGCAAAAGGGCGCTCATTTCATTGAGCTGTGTGGCCAGCGGAAAATCCCGCTACTGTTCCTGCAGAACATCACGGGCTTTATGGTGGGTCAAGAGGCTGAGACCGGTGGCATCGCCAAACATGGCGCGAAGATGGTGACAGCGGTCGCCTGCGCGCGGGTTCCCAAGCTTACATTGATAATTGGTAACTCATACGGTGCCGGAAACTATGGCATGTGTGGCCGTGGCTATGATCCCAACTTTTTATTTATGTGGCCTAATGCACGTATTTCCGTAATGGGGGGCGAGCAGGCTGCCGGCGTACTGGCTCAGGTGCGACGCACGCAAATCGAGAGGTCGGGTGACGACTGGCCGCAAGCCGAAGAAGAGGAATTCAAGAAACCGATCATAGACGCCTTTGATGCACAGGCGCATCCCTACTATGCCAGTGCACGATTATGGGATGACGGTGTGATTGATCCTGTTGATACCCGCCGAGTGCTTGGCCTTGCGCTTTTCGCCGCACTTAACAAGCCGATCGAGGAAACACGATTCGGCGTATTCAGGATGTAGAGTATGTTTAAGAAGATACTCATTGCCAACCGTGGCGAGATTGCCTGCCGGGTCATTCGGACTGCACATAAACTCGGGATTAAAACCGTCGCTGTTTATTCGGACGCTGACGCGAATGCGCTGCACGTCACCAGCGCAGATGAAGCGATTCATATTGGTGGATCGGCACCGGCGGAGTCTTATCTTGATATGAACCGCGTCATCGAAGCAGCAAAGCAGACGGGCGCCGAGGCCATTCACCCGGGTTATGGGTTTCTGTCAGAGAATGCGGCGTTCTGCGATCTTTGCGCCAAAAACGATATTGTCTTCATTGGTCCTCCCGCTAAAGCGATTGAAACTATGGGCTCCAAATCTGCGGCGAAGCAGATCATGGAGAAAGCCGATGTGCCGGTGCTGCCTGGCTATCACGGCGCGGAGCAGGATGCGGCGGTGCTCAAAAAGGCGGCGGACGATGTCGGCTATCCGGTCTTGTTGAAGGCCGTCTCTGGTGGCGGTGGTAAGGGCATGCGTCAGGTCATGGACCCCGCTGAGTTCGATGACGCTCTCGCGGCGGCAAAGCGAGAAGCGCTGTCAGGTTTTGGCGACGATGACATGTTGGTGGAGAAATATCTGCAGCAGCCGCGACATGTGGAGGTTCAGGTGTTTTGCGACTCACTGGACAATGGTGTTTATCTGTTTGAGCGCGACTGTTCCGTGCAGCGGCGGCATCAGAAGATCATTGAAGAGGCGCCGGCGCCAAAGATGCCCGACGGGGTTCGCGAAAAGATGGGCGAGGCCGCTGTGCGCGCGGCAAAGGCGGTGAATTACCGGGGTGCCGGCACAGTGGAATTCCTTCTGGATACCACGGGTGAGTTTTACTTTATGGAGATGAATACCCGACTACAGGTGGAACATCCGGTGACCGAATTGATTACCGGACAGGATCTTGTGGAATGGCAACTGAAGGTCGCGCTGGGTGAAGCTCTACCTTGCACCCAGGATCAGCTCACGATCACGGGGCACGCATTCGAAGCGCGTATCTACGCGGAAGATCCGGATAATGAGTTCTTGCCTGCCGCAGGTCGGCTGACCTGGCTGGAACAACCTACAGAGTCTGAATACGTTCGTGTCGACACGGGCGTTATTCAGGGAGACGATATTGGTGTCTTCTATGACCCAATGATCGCCAAGTTAATCGTCTGGGATGAAGATCGCCCGCGTGCCCTGCGACGTCTTGATCAGGCACTGGCTGCTTATCGCATTCTTGGCGTAACGACGAATATTTCATTCCTTCGAAGGTTGGCAACGAACCCTAACTTTGTGGAAGAAGACCTGAGTACTGACTTCATTGAAAGAAATACCCAGGCGTTGTTTCAGTTGGATGATCCGGATATTGAATCGCTGTTGCCGCTTGCCTGTCTCTATCACATTTTGAGTACGCGGCAATCACAAGTTCCACGAGAATCTGATCCGACTTCGCCTTGGAATGCGACCGACAACTGGCGTGTGAATTCCCCGCGAATGTTTACAGAGACGATTGTTATTGGCGAAGGGGAGCATGTGATTTCGGCTGAAGTGATAGGGTCGTCCTCCTATCAGGTGACCTTCGGTGAGTACCAGAAGAACATCAGTGGAACGCTCGCCGGTAACGTGCTCATCGCTACTGTTGATGATCATCAGCAGACAGCGACGGTGGTCGAACATGAGGTTGGCGTCGTGCTATTCATAGCGGGGGCAATGCTGCAGTTTCAGATTAAGCAACCGGATGTGGGTGAAGAAGTCCGTGCTGAAGATTCGGGTGGATTTAAAGCACCGATGAATGGCACTGTGGTTCAGGTCCTGGTAAGTGTGGGCGATCAGGTTGGTTCTGGTGATACCCTTGTTATCATGGAGGCCATGAAAATGGAGCATGCGATCAAAGCACCGGTTTCCGGAACCGTGAATGAGATTTATTTTAGTGAGGGCGACCTGGTTGACGGTGGCGTAGACCTTATCGCCTTTGAGCCGGTAGACAATGAGTGAAGCAAATATCTACTGGGATGAGTACGTCCGCGCGGGGGAGGAACGAGCCCGGTCATTAAACAATCGCGGCCCGTTACGTTTTGACGATGACGGTCAGCTGTCTCGGGATATTCTGGATGCTTACCAGGAGCATGGCTTTTACGTCCTAACAAATGTTTTGTCATCGGAAGAAGCCGAAGATCTGACTCAAGAACTCGATGCGTTGATGGACAATGCGCCGGTTGTCCCGGACGGTTTGCTGGACAAAAAAGGTCGCCCATCCAAATACTCGCCCTACTATTCACTCTCAGATGATGATCCACCGGTAGTGAGACTGTTGTCCCATACCATTATGATGAGTGATGCAGCGTTACGGGCTTACGCCCATCCGCAGATTCTCAGGATGGTTGCCAGCATCAATGGACCGGACTTCATTCCGTTTCATGAAGCGATACAGTACAAGGTGGCCAACAACGGTGTACCCACTCACTGGCATCAGGATGGAAGAACCCACTGGACCGAAGATGGTGCTGCGCTTGAGAAGCCGGATGGCTCTGGTAAAACACACGGTTTTAATCTATCTATCGCCTGTACCAACTGTACGCCAGCGAATGGTTTGTGGGTTGTACCCGGTAGTCATCGGCACTGGCGGCTTGCAGGGGGCGGTAAGTTTCCCTCGATCACCGATCAGATTCCCGAGGCAGTGCCGGTAACCATGTCGCCGGGTGACTGTATGCTTGTCAGTCGCAGTTCGCTGCATGGATCCTATGCCAATAAAACTCCCAAGCGGCGAATGACGCTACTACTTGGTTATCACAAGCGCGATTCTGCGATTGGTGCTGAAACCACTAACGTGCATGCGTTTATTCGCACGGGCGGGCCTGAGTGGGTCAAATATGATGAGGAACGTGTGCTGCGCCGCTCGCGAATGATTCCCCTGGCCATCGATGCACGTCGCCAGCGTTACCCGGATGAGGAACCCTATGAATACACGGGCGCCTACCTTGGTAGCGGCGAGTGGAACGAGCAGTCCCGGGCCGAAATCTCCAAAGAAGGCGACGAGTATTGGCGCCTGGATATGACGCTTTAGCGCTTAAGCAGCATCCCTCGCGGGCCCAAGCGGCAATGCGGTCTGTGCTCGACCTTCCCACAGAGTACGCTCTTCCTCAAACGGTGCATCTACAACCTCGACTGGGTCACCCAGTATGCCAGTGGTTCTCGTTTGTGAATTATAGGGCGTCCAGTTGGGTAGCCCATCGGATTGCGGATTTCCGGTTCGGGCAAAGTTGATCCAGGTGTCCATAGTATGACCTGCCAGTGTATCGGCGGCCGGACCACTGCCAAAGAAGCTCCTGGCATCATCGTTCATGTCGTGATTACCGAAAATGTACCCGCAGACTACCGCGTGAGACATACCAAGTGGTTTGCCGTTATCCATGGTGTAGGCCGAAGGCCAGGTAAACAGATACTGATAGATATCCTGACCGCGGGCGTCCATGATTTCGCACAGCTGGATGCAGGGCCACCACATCTTGCGTGCTGTTTCGATGGCAGCGTAAATCGCAATAGGACTTGTTTCCTCGCCAGCCTTGCCGCGAAGCTCTTTGTACCCCGCAAACAGTTCTTCGGGCCGGTCCAAATGCATGCCAATCGCGGCGATCAGTTCGTTTTCATCCTCAGTCGCTGGATTCTGTATGGTAAAGAGTCGCCATTCGTCCCGGGTTGTCCCGGTCAACACTGAAATGCCATCGGCGGATCCGTTTCTGACGCATTCGAGTGGTACGTCGGGCAGGTCGGTACCGTTGACGACCGGGGAGAAAATCATCCCGCCATTGGGGGTTCGCACCTTGCCGGCGGCTGCCATGAGTTCCTCCGGATGCATGGCGAGGAGTTTATCAATATCGTCCTTGGGCGAGAGCTCCAGCGCATTAAAAAATCGATCCGCGACATCGACCGACCGGTTCTGCATGATACAGGTGCTGGTCGCGCCGCTGATGGGGCAGGCTCGCTGGAACAGTCCCTTGGCGGGTTCGAAGGCCATCAGTGCACCGACGCTCATACCACCTGCCGACTCGCCATAGATAGTAACGTTGCCGGAATCCCCGCCGAAGGCGCTGATATTGTCCTGAACCCACTGCAGTGCCATTGTCTGGTCCAGCAATCCTTCATTCCCGGTTGATGGAATGCGCCCGCCGGTAATCTCGCCCAGATTCAGGAATCCGAGAATACCGACCCGATAGTTGATGGTTACCACGACCACATCGCCACGGCGCGCGACATTTGCGCCGCTGTAGGCGGGCGTGGCACCCGTGCCGCCGCCAAAACCGCCGCCGTGTATCCAGAATAGGACGGGTCGCTTCTTATCATCAGCGCCTGGGGTAAAAACGCTTAGTACCAGGCAGTCTTCATTGCGTTTAGAATTGTCCTCTGCCAGGAAAAATACACCCGTAGCGCCGTCGCCGCTTGCCGCACCCTGCCAGGCTTGCTTGCCCCACTCGGTTGCGCTGCGCACGCCAGACCATGACTCCGGTGGTTCCGGGGCACACCAGCGTTTTTCCCCAACAGGCGGGCTTGCATAGGGAATGTCCTTAAATACATGTAGCCCTCCGTCTTCGGAGCCTTCCAATTTTCCGTGTTTGGTTTCAACGATTGTCATACTTCCCCCTTTTTCTGATGCGGATGTCGCGACAGTTGTGCGCAACTAAAATCCAGGTGCCACCAATACATAACACGTGTTGTGTTGACTTTTATTTTGCTCTGTGGCTAGTTACCAAGGGCAGTTACTGTATATCTATCACGTATTTGTCACAAGTACATTTAACAAGTACATCTAACAAGCACATAGGCATATCTAATAAAGGGGGGGGTAGGCTAATGGCAGTTAACCCGGAAGTTGAAGAACAGGCTCAGTCAAACAATATTACCAATGTTTCTGTACCTGAGGACCTTGCGAATCCAAATAGTTTCGGCGGATTTAATGAGGAATATGGAGACGGCGAATCGGAAGAGGATAGACGCGCCCAACAGCTTAAGCTGTCTCGCTCTAGAATCAGTCTGGATGGCGTCGAGGCGTTCGCCAATGATCCGAATGCTAACTGGCTGGTTAACATGGGCAGAGGACCCGGGCATCGTATCGTACCGGACCTGACGCCTGAACAGCTCGATGAAAAGATAGCGAACGGCGAGGGCACGCGAGGGGTCTTTACTGTGATTGAGCCGTCGGATCTCGACGTGTATCGCTCACTCTTACCAGCCCCATTGAAGATGCCAAAGCATCCGCTTGTGGGCGCTACTTTGCTGGACATGAACACCCATGGTCGCGTCAATCGCTTCCTGGAAGGCCGGTTATCCATCAAAGCTCTGTGTCCCGATGGCCTGGAGAGTTGGCTGGTCATCAGTACACCGGTGCCCTACAACCTTCAATGTCGGGAAGGCGTAATCTGGGGATGGCCGAAGTATGTGGCTGATCACATCAGCCTGGATCGGGAAGAGAATTCGGCGCGAGCCGAGGTGATGTATCAGGGTGAGGTTCGTTATTCACTGGATTTCACCGCTGGACCCGTTAAGGATGAGAAGGTGCTCAAAGCGTTTGGCAGAGTTGAAGGTGGCAACACCGTTTCCTGGCACTGGATTCAGGGTGGCGCTGTGTTAATGCGACAAGGCAGGGGGCTGGGTTTCGATACCGGACCGGGGCCTCGGATAGTCGACTGGCAGGCTGGACAGGTTAAGGTCCATATCAAGCAGTCTGACAAGTGGGCAGGGTTAATATCTGAGGATTCAGTCTCTGACGGTTGTTATCAGCGATTTATAGGCGGTGGTGGACAAGGTGATTCTGTCTGGACCAAGCTGGCGACGGTGGGCGGCATGGCGCGCCATCATGGTCAGTCGGTACCCATCAGAATACCGAAGTTTTAGAAACCACTTACCCGTCTTAACGAAACGCTTACACGGACGCTATACAAGACAAGAGGAAGCCAAAAATGGCAGCAAATCCAGAAGTTGATCTTAAGAAAGATTACGTGATGCATCTCGAAACCACTTATAGGGTAAGTGCGCCGGATCACGATCACGTCAAAATAGAAGCAGTTCCCCAGGAGCTGGCTGACCCGGAAGTAAAACCTGATCGTTCAGAAACTGCAAAATACGGTACCGGCGATGCGGCCCTGGACAGCAAACTTGAAACCCTTAGGCTAACGACGTCAAGAACCCGGATGGATGGCATCCAAGCCTGGGTAGAGGATCCTGATTCAGCCTATTACATCAACCAGGGTCGTGGCCCGGGAAATCATAACGCCAGGTTGAAGCCGCCTACTGATGAAGAGCTTGAAAAGTTGATCGCCATCGGCGCCGGTACTCAGGGTATTCATACGGTTGTTGAGCCTGCAGACCTAGATCTTTATCGCTCATTTATTCCAGCACCGTTAGCGATGCCCGAGAAACCACTTGTAGGCGTGAGCCTGCTCGACATGAATCAGTCGGGCATGAAGCTGAATCGTTTCCAGGAAGGACGGTTCACCATCAAGGTACTGTGTCCCGATGGCATTGAGTCCTGGATGTGCCTCAGCACACCGGTACCATTCCTGCACCATACCCGTGAGGGTGTGATCTGGGGTTGGCCCAAGTATGTGGCGGATTCGATCACCTATACCCGGGGTGAAGACACGGCGCGCGCCGCGTTCATGTACCAGGTAGAGGAGCGCTATTCCCTGGAGTTCACCGCAGGACCCGTGAAGGATGAAGAGTATCTGAAGTCCTTCGGCAAGATTGAGGGCGGTAACACGGTGACCTGGCATTGGATTCAGGGCGGTGCGGTTTGTACCAGGCAGGGTCGTGGGCCAGGTATCGATACCGGGGCACAGCCACCGAAGATTCTCGATTGGCAGGCGGGTCAGGTTAAGGTCCACGTTAGTCAATCAGACCCCTGGGCCGGGCTCATCCCTGAAGATTCAGTCACCGATGGCTGGTACCAGAAGTGGATTGGCGGCGGTGGAGGCGACTCCTATTGGGTGAAGCTGGCCACTGTCGGCGGATTACCAGCGGAGGAGTAATGATCATTACCGGCCTTATAGTAAGGCCGGTAATCCGTTACTCTTAGGCATACGGTAGACAAAGACGTACTAATTTATGGCGCATCTCTATGGCACTACTCTATGGCACTACGCGAACTAGGCTCGATACTTCTGTATACGGGCAGTATTCATCTGCAGGAAAAGCATGTCAGTGCGATTCGGGAAGCTAACCCGGGCGTCGACTTCGTTGAGGTAGAATCCCTTGATGAGTGGGCAGATCGCAAAGCAGAGCTAGGCCCAACCCTTGAAGCCGCGGTGAGTTTCCCTTATGACCACATCACCGAACTCGCTGCCCTTCCCAATTTCAAATGGCATCAACAAACTGGTGCAGGTGCTGACTGGTTATTGCGTCACCCGGATGTCGCGGAGAGTGATGTACTGCTCACCAATGCGTCTGGCGTCACTGCGATTCCAATTGCTGAACATATTCTTGCACTGATGTTCGCTTTGGCTCGCCGTATTCCTCGTTTTACCAAAGCCCAGCAGGAGCACCAGTGGTACCCCCGTGGTCGCCTGATTGAACTTGATGGCGCGACCATCGGAGTTGTAGGACTCGGCGCTATTGGTGAGAAGTGCGCAGAGAAAGCTCGTGGACTCAATATGAAGGTGATCGGCCTCAGACGCGATCCAACAAAAAGCTCTCCTCACGTCGACAAAATGCTAGGTCCCGATGGACTTCATGAATTGCTTGAAGAATCCGACTGGGTCGTACTCACTACCGCAATGACACCGGAAACCCGTGGCATGATTGGTGAGGCCGAACTGCGCACCATGAAAGACTCTGCGCACCTCATCAACATTGCACGCGGAGAAGTGGTGGATGAGCCGATACTCATCCAGGCGCTGGAAGAAGGCTGGGTCGCCGGTGCGGGACTCGACGTATTTGAGCGTGAGCCCTTGCCTGAGGATTCGCCGCTCTGGGACTTGCGTAATGTTCTGATCACTGCCCACTTTGCTGGCTTTACATTGAAGTACGGCGATCGTGTGACCGAGATTATCAATGACAATATTCAACGGTATGTGAAGGGTGAGCCGTTAAACAATATCATTGACAAGGTGCTGTGTTACTAGGCAACGAGCCGGCGTCGGCAGCTAACTTTTCAGTTTGAGCGCGTGTCAGGCGCCGTGACGCAGAATCTGGCCGGCTCTTGTTCCCGTCAGTTCACCATCCTTAAGACTGATCTGACCGTTGACGATTGTCGCCTTGAACCCTTTCGATTTCTGGATGTATCGCGGTGCGCCGCCCGGAAAGTCGTTGACCAGTTCTGGCTGCAGCTCAGCAACCTCGCTAACATCGAACACGTTGATATCCGCACGCATGCCTTCCCTGATGACACCTCGGTCCTTCAGACCGATCACCCGGGCGGGGCCAGCGGTCATCTTGTGAATGGCCTGCGGCAGTGAGTAGTAGCCCGTGCGGCGATGCCAGTGCGACAACGTGAAGCTGGCCCATCCGGCATCCATAATCTGCGATACATGAGCACCAGCGTCGCCAAGTCCCGGGTACATATGCGGGCTCTGGAACAAACCCGCCTGTTCTTCAAAACTGGAGGAAAACAAGTGGAAGTTGAACAGGCCCTTGCCGTTGGTCTCCCGCGACAGCCGCAGAAAAGTCTCGGACCAGTGCTCGCCGGCAGCATCAGCAACCTCCTTCAGACTGGTTTTATTGGCATAATCGGGAATCTCTCCCGAGCCGAGATAGAACAATCGATACATTGGTGCCTCGTCTTGCTGCCTTGCTTCTTCGACGAGTTTCCCAGCCGTTACGGTATCGTTGATCGCATCCAGCCGACCCTGAAGATCAAGTTTCCGAATCTCCTCCCAGGTGGGCCCCTGAGCTGGCAATGCGGACTGTAGGCCGAACATAAAGCCGGAACCCCGTACGTGAGAAATCCCTGTAATGTCACGACCCTCACATAACCTGTCCAGTGCATCGGCGGAACGTTTACCGGCGCCTTCGTCTTGAGCGGTGCCAAAGCTGAACAGCACACGATTGTCCGCCGTGTCCGCCACGGCTTCGAGTAACTTGAAATCCACACCCACAAACTGCATCAGGGCATCCCTGGAACCAACAGCACTGGCGATTTTTTCCAACTCTTCGATCTTGGCAAAGGTGCCGGGTATTGATCGACCATCTGGTGCTTTGTGTGGTTCGTAACGATTGCTTGAAAAACCGAACGCGCCTGATTCAATCGCCTTGCTGACGATATCCGCCATCTGTTGCTGCTCGTCATCGTTGGCATCCTCGGCAAACGAGCGTTCACCCATCACGTAGTAGCGAACCGCCGCGTGGCCGACCAGACCCGCAACGTTGACGGTCGTGTTCAGTTTCTCGATGGAATCGAGATAACCGCCATAGTGTTCCCAGTCCCAGGCGAGGCCGCCCAGAATTGCTTCTTTGGGAATGTCTTCTACGGTTTCCATCATGCCGGCGAGTAACTCGCGGTGTTCAGGATGGCAGGGTGCAAAGGTCATGCCGCAATTCCCAATCAGGGCAGTAGTCACGCCGTGCCAGCTGACCGGCGTCATGTCAGGATCCCAGCTCATTTGCGCATCAAGATGCGTATGGATGTCGATAAACCCCGGCGTCACGGTGTGGCCGGTTGCATCGATTTCCTGCCTGCCTTCACCTTCCACATTTCCGACCGCAGCTATCATTCCGTCTTTTATCGCAACGTCACCGGCAACAGGCTCACTGCCGGTCCCGTCAACGATGGTGCCACCGCGGATTACAATATCGTAGGTCATCAAATGCCTCATCTTGTGGATTCTGGGAGTGCCAACATAGTGGTTGGCTAGTATAAAAACAAATGTTATTTATGCCGTTATCTATAACCTTAGCTACCTAGAACGGCCAGCTGACCGGAACACCATCCACCGCAAATTCAGGCATATCCTTCGCTGCATAGGCGGGCCACAGTGGCTCAATATTCCCTTTGTTCCATTTCTCATAGCGAGTTGTAAGCCGTTCCACCATGTCCGGACGTTTTTCGACGAGATTGTTAATTTCTCCAATATCTTTGTCGAGGTCATACAGCCAGTTACGGTCAGCAGCATGGATCAACTTCCAGTTGTCATCCCGAATTGCCCAGACTTTCCCGGCTCGCCAATAAAGCTGTTCATGGGGTTTGCCGGTGTTTGCGTCAGTGAGATAAGGAACTAGGTCGACACCATCCAGAACGCCTTCTTCAGGCAGTTTCCCTCCGGCAGCAGAAAGTGCTGTCGGGAACACGTCCAGTGAACTGACCGGGTAATGGTAGGTGGCTCCTTTGGGAATTCCCGCAGGCCATTTAATGGCGTAGGGAATGCGGACGCCGCCTTCGAACATGGTTTGTTTACCCATCCGTAAGGGTTCATTTGTACAGTATTCGGCAACCCCGGCACCGTTATCACTCAGGAAAACCACCATGGTGTTCTCTTCAAGTCCGTTTTCTTCCAGTGCATCCAGGACCTCACCAATTCCGTCATCCAGTGCGGACGTCATTGCCGCATAGATGCGCCGCGCTTCGTCCTCGATTTGCGGAAAGCGGTCGTAGTACTTCTTCGTCACCTGAAGGGGACCGTGGACAGCCGTGTAGGGCAGGTAAAGGAAGAAGGGGCGTTCCTGATGCTTCTCGATGAAGGCTACCGCCTCCCGGGTGAAAGCTTTTGTCAGATATTCTTCCTCAATAACGGGTTCCATACCGCGTGTGATCTGAGTACGAACACTTCGCCCTTCCCATTTTCCCGTTGGTTGTTTCTGTGCCTGAGGGGGCACGTAGCTTCTGACATCCTCACGGGTCGGGTCAATGTAGTCAGTGGCGCCGGGTTCCATACCAAAGTGCTCATCGAAGCCACGGTTGATTGGATGGAATTCTTCAGCGGACCCCAGGTGCCACTTACCTACCATACCGGTCACATAGCCGGCTTCTTTCATGGCGTCAGCCAGGGTTACTTCGCCAACGGGCAATCCCGCTTTGCTTTCTTCAAAGACTAACGGCAGGAATTCATGGCCAAATCGCTGCTGGTGACGCCCGGTCAACAGTCCGGCCCGTGATGGTGAACAAACGGGACTCGACACATAGCCGTCTGTGAACAGAACCCCTTCCTCAGCAAGCCGTTTGATATTCGGTGTAGGTACCTCGTCGCAACCATACAGCTCGGTATCGCAGTACCCCAGATCATCTACAAAGATAACAACCACATTGGGTCGAGCTGCCACCGCGCCAAAAACCTGTAATCCAAACACTTGTAGTCCAAACACCCCTGATCCAAACACAAGGCCCAGAAGCAGTTTCCAAGACGATCTCACGATAAAATTACCTGTTTCGTTAAAAGCCCGGACTATAGCATCTACGAGAACGTTCAAACGAGCCATATGACGTCCGTGCTAAGCCCATGAGAAATATGCGAGTATTGCTTTCATCGAATTTGTAACGAGGATAGTTTCGTGAGCATTGTTGAAAACGCCGATATAGAAAACTGGATTGCAAAGGAAACGCCGGAAGAGGTGCTCGAACCGGATCTGCCTATCATCGATCCCCACCATCATCTGTGGGACCATCGGGACAGGGAGGACCCGCATTTTCGTCAGGTGGTCTACCTGTGCGAAGAGATCAGCCGCGACATTGCGGATAGCGGCCACAACATTTCGCAGACTGTTTTCGCCCAGTGCGGCGCCTTTTACCGGGCTGACGGTCCTGAAGAAATGCGCTGCATAGGTGAGACGGAATTCGTGCATGGTATCGCAGCCATGAGCCGGTCGGGTCTTTACGGTCCTGCCAGGCTTTGTACCGGTATATTCTCTACTGCAGACCTGCGGCTGGGTGCCGAGGTTGAACCTGTTCTCACGGCACATCTTCAGGCAAGTCCAAACTTTCGCGGCATCCGTAGTCCTTTTCCAGCGGATCTGAACGACACCTTCCTGGCCGGGTTCGCTTTGCTCGAGAAATACGATCTGAGCTATGACAACTGGTCTCCCGACTTTACTCGCCTGCCGCGTCTGGCGGATCTTGCCAACCAGTGTCCCGGGGTAACAGTTATCGTCAATCATCTGGGCGGAAAAATTGATCCCAATGCGGACGATGAAGAAATCAGCGCCTGGAAAGGTGCGATCGATAGTGTCGCGGCGTGCCCCAATGCAGTGATGAAAGTAGGTGGCGCCCAGATGCGTATCTTTGATTGGGAGCCACCATTCCATATGCATCAGACTGACGTCCCCTGGAGCTCCGACAGGTTTCTCGAGACGCTCCTGCCTCATTATCAGTACGTGATGGAAGCCTTCGGACCCGAGCGATGCATGTTCGAAAGTAACTTTCCTGTCGATAAAGACTGTATTTCCTACAGGACGCTATGGAATCTCTTCAAGAAGATCGCGAACCACCTGGGGCTGTCGGAATCTGAGAAAACCGCGATGTTCAGTGGTACTGCTGCGCGGGCCTATCGCTTGCAGGCGCCCTGACCTTAAGGCTTGTATACTCAGTACGGGTATACACAAAGTGAGGGTATATGAATCACATAAAGGATCACCCGATTCTGATGGCGTTCGTGGTGATCGTAATGGGCGTTGCCGGATTACTGGTAGCCACTTATGTGGAGAATCAACAGCAGACGGCGGTCTGGGGTGGCGGTGGACCAACTGTGGTCGTTACCGAGCCTGTTCGCATGCAAACCATCGTCGAGGTGATTGAGTCCCTTGGTACTGCTCTCGCGAATGAGTCAGTGTCACTGACGTCGAAAGTCACTGATACCGTACGCAAGGTCAACTTCGAAGACGGCGACTATGTAGAAGCCGGTGCCATTCTGGTTGAACTCACAAAAGCAGAAGAAACTGCCATGCTGGCGGAGGCCCAGGCCACCCTGGACGAGACCACCCGGCAGTTGCAGCGTATCCAGAATCTGATTGACCAGAAACTTGCGTCTGAACTTCAACTCGATGAGGAACGGGCAAGGAAGCAAACCGCGACCGCCAGGTTAGAGGCGATTCTGGCCAGGCTCGATGACCGTCTGATTCGTGCGCCGTTCAGCGGCATACTGGGCTTTCGCAACGTAAGTCCGGGGACGTTACTCACGCAGAACACGGTAGTGACGACACTGGATGACATTAACACCATTAAACTCGACTTCACGATTCCGGAAAATTTCCTGGCGGTCGTGCAATCCGGCCTTGAAGTGACCGCGAGGAGTGTTGCTTATCCGGATGAGGCGTTCAAAGGGCAGGTCACCACGGTCAACTCTCGTGTAGATCCCGTCACTCGGGCGGTTAGCGTGAGGGCGAATCTCGATAATGAAGCCAGGCTGTTAAGGCCCGGTATGTTGCTGTCAGTGACAGTGACTCAAAGGAAGAGCGATGCCATGGTGGTTCCCGAAGAGTCCGTTATTCCTATTCAGAGCCAGGAGTATGTATTCACGGTAAGCGCCGACAACAGGGCGGAGCGCGTCATGATCGAAACCGGTCGTCGCCGTCCGGGCATCATCGAGGTGATATCTGGCCTGGAAACGGGCCAGGAAGTGATCACCCAGGGCGTTATCAAGATTCGGCCCGGCGCACCCGTTACACGAAATCCGGCAGGTTGACATGATTATCTCCGACATATCTGTTAGACGTCCTGTCTTTGCCACGGTCATCAGCCTGCTGATCCTTGCCTTTGGTGTGCTCTCCTTTCGTGACCTGCCGCTTCGCGAGTACCCGGACATCAATTCGCCAGTGGTTAGTGTGTCGACGGTCTATCGCGGCGCGTCGGCTCAGGTGATCGAAACGCGAATTACTCAAGTACTGGAAGATCAGATCAGTGGCATTGAGGGAGTCAATTCCATTTCATCCAGTAGCTCCGATGGCCGTTCAAGAATATCGGTCGAATTCAAGATCGACCGTGACATCGATGAAGCCTCCAATGACGTTCGCGACAAGGTGGCGCGTATCGTGGGGTCGTTACCTAACGAGGTAGATCCGCCGCAGGTGTCTAAATCGGACAGCGGCTCCTTTCCAATCATGTGGTTGTCATTAACCAGTGAAACCATGAATAGAATGGAGTTGACTGACTACGCCGAGCGTTACCTGGTCGATCAGTTTACGAGCATCGATGGTGTCGCCAATATCCGTTCCAATGGCTCAGGGCGTTATGCCATGCGTATCTGGATTGACCGTACCGCACTTGCCGCACGCGGTCTTACGGTCAACGACGTGGAGTCAGCACTGCGCCGCCAGAACATTGAGCTCCCCGCTGGCAGGATCGACTCACATGAGCGGGAGTTCACGGTCCGCCTGCAGCGTGCCTACACTTCCAGGGAAGATTTTGAGCAACTCGTCATCGCAAGGGGTAACGATGCCCATCTGGTTCGCCTGGGTGAAGTGGCACACGTTGCAGTGGGTTCAACCTCTTACCGCGCCGAGTTTCGCGGCAATACTGAGCCCAATGTCGGTCTTGGCATCGTCAAACAGTCGACGGCGAATACGCTGGATGTACTGCGCGCTACCAATGCCCGTGCACTGGCGATCAATCAGGGTTTACCCGAGGGGATGAAGCTGTTTCCCAGCTCGGATGCTTCCGTCTACATTGAAAGCGCAATTAGCGCCGTCTACCGAACGCTTGCTATTACCTTGTTGTTGGTGAGCCTGGTGATCTATATGTTCCTCGGAACCGTCCGCGCGATGATCATTCCGGCAGTGACGATACCGGTGTGCCTGATCTCTTCGTTTATCGGTCTCGCTATCTTTGGGTACTCGGTTAATCTGATTACGCTGCTTGGACTGGTATTGGCGATTGGCCTGGTGGTTGACGACTCGATTGTGGTGCTGGAGAACGTCATGCGGCGCATTGAGGAAGGTGAGCCACCACTGCTGGCTGCGGTCAATGGCTCCAGACAGGTGGCGTTCGCGGTCATCGCCACTACTGTGGTGTTGATAGCGGTGTTCGTTCCAATCACTTTTCTGGGCGGTAATATCGGCGTGATATTTGCCGAGCTAGCGGTCACCATTGGCACGGCGGTTATTTTTTCCAGTGTGCTGGCACTATCACTCACCACGATGCTGTGCTCGAAAATGCTGTCGGAATACGCACACGAAAGCTTTCTGACCCGTAAGGTCGATGACTTTTTTCACTGGTTGCAGCGAGGCTATCACCAGACCCTGGGATTTTTGCTACCGCGTCCTATAGTGATGGGTTTGGTGGTCGTGTTGCTGTCAATGGGAACCTATGGACTATTTACCGTGTTACCGTCCACCTATGCGCCGGAGGAGGACCAGGGTTCGTTCATGGCCATGATGAGTAGCCCCGAGGGAGCGAGTTACGAATTCATGCAGAAGCAGCTCAAACCGGTGGAAGATCATATGATGCAACTGGTCGAGTCAGACGACGTCCAGCGGTTGCTGTTGTTTGTACCATCCTTGGGGGGCAGCAGATTCGGTGAACAGTGCGGTTGCGCTGGTGATTATGCCGCCCTGGTCTGAGAGACAGATGTCCACTCGGGAAGCGATGGATTACTTTAATTGGGGACTATCGGATGCGCCGGGTATTCGTGGTTTCCCGTTTATGCGATCCGGGTTACAACGGCGTGGCGGCGGCCAGCCGTTGCAACTGGTGCTGGGTGGCAGTACCTACCAGGAGCTCGCAGAGTGGCGTGACAAGGTGCTGGCGCGAATGGCGGAAGACGGCCGATTCGTCCGGGTGCAGTCGGACTATAAGGAGACTAAACCTCAACTGGTGGTCGAGGTGGATAAAGCACGCGCAGCAGACCTGGGAGTATCCATAGAAACTATCGGGCGAACCCTACAGACCATGATGAGTGAACGACGGGTGACCACCTATATAGACGGCGGCGAGGAATACGATGTGATCCTGCAGGCGAGGGACGATCAACGGGCGTCCGTGTCAGATCTGACCAACATCTACGTTAAATCGGACAGAAGTGGCGAGCTTATTCCGTTGTCCACTCTGACCCGTGTTGAGTCTGGCGCGGATGCGGGTGAACTCAACCGTTACAACCGTCTTCGTGCCATTACCATTTCAGCAAATCTGGCACCCGGGCTCTCATTGGGAGAAGCCATGACGTGGATGGAAAATATGATTCGTGCAGAGCTACCGGAAACTGCGCAGATTGGCTACAAGGGAAAATCACAGGAACTGCTGGAGTCGGAAGGTGGTTTGATGTTTGCTTTCGCGCTGGCATTGCTGGTGGTGTTTCTGGTACTTGCCGCCCAGTTCGAGAGTTTTATTCATCCGCTGGTAATCATGCTGACGGTGCCTCTTGCCACATTCGGGGGCCTGCTGGGGCTATATCTAACGGGAGATACGCTCAACATCTACAGCAAAATCGGGCTCATCATCCTGGTGGGGATTTCCACCAAGAACGGCATCCTGATCGTGGAGTTTGCGAATCAGTTGCGCGTCCAGGGCATTGCGTTCAAAGAAGCGATTGTGCATGCTGCGGATATCAGGTTACGACCCGTGATGATGACAGCGCTCTCGACGATCATGGGTTCTATTCCATTGATACTGGCAACGGGTGCCGGGTCCGAGTCGCGGATCACGCTGGGTGTGGTAGTCTTCTCCGGCGTCTCGCTCGCGACGGTACTGACCCTGTTTGTTGTCCCGGTCTTCTACAATCTGCTGGCGCGAGGTACTGGCTCACCAGGTGCGGTCACAGCGGAATTAAATGCGCTTCAGGAGTCTGTGACGAGCGTACGTTGATCAATCCTGCACGCCTGATTGTGGTACTTTAGGTTCCCTGTTCTTAGCTAGGAGGACACCATGCCAAAAATTCAATCGGTTTCTGTGTGCATTGCCCGGGTCGCCCTGGACAACGTAACTTCATTTGCAACTCGTACCGTCTCTGCCCGTGACTACTGCCTTGTCAAGGTACGCTCTACTGAAGGTATTGAGGGAATAGGGTTCTGTTATGTCGGTAGTGCCGCAGGCAACATTGCCAGGGTTGCCGTGGAGGAGTTGCTGGCGAAAAAGCTCATCGGGCAGGAATCACTCCGCGTTGAAGGCCTCTGGCAGGATATGTATCAGGAATCCTTGTTACAGGGCAGGGCAGGGAGCGTGGTTCGTGCGATTTCGATCCTGGATACTGCCCTATGGGATTTGAATGCCCGCAGTGTAAACCTTCCCCTGCATCTATTTATGGGCGCGAATGTGACGGATACCGTCCCCTGTTACGCCAGTGGTGGCTATTACCTCGATGGTAAGACGCCAGACATGCTGGGTGAGGAAATGGCCACATATGTAGAGCAGGGCTTCAAAGCGGTGAAGATGAAAGTCGGACGACTGTCCCTTAGTGACGAGGAAGATCGCGTGCGTGCCGCACGGGAAGCCGTTGGTCCGGACATTGTGCTTACCCTTGATGCTAATAATGCGTGGACCGATGTACCGACAGCACTGCAATACATCCGGCGCTGGGAAAAGTATGACCCTTACTGGATCGAAGAACCGTTTGGCCCCGACGACATTGATAGTCACTCAAAACTGGTGGGGCTAACACCTATTGTGGTCGCGACCGGTGAGATCGCATATGGGCGCTGGTATCACAAGGAACTGTTGGACAAGCGTGGCGCGGAGATCCTTCAAACAGATGCCCTGGTCTGTGGAGGCATCACCGAATGGCGACGCATTGCAGCACTAGCGGCGGGATACGGGGTAACCGTTTCCCCCCACTGGTTTCACGATGCCCACGCACCACTGGTTGCTGCCACGCCCAATGCACGCTACGTTGAATTCTTTCCGGACGATCAGGTGCTCAACTTTAGAAAGTTGATCGACAATCAGCTTAAGGTGAAATACGGCGATCTAGTCCTGCACCAGACACCCGGTTTAGGCTTTAAATTCGACGAAAAAGTAGTCGCCGAGTACGCGCTAAACCAGGCATCACCCTGGACCGTAATTGAATCCTGATCCCTAGCCGGCTCCCAGCTTTCGCATGCCGCCACCGACATTGGCACCCGTGCGGATTCTTCTCATCCACACGCCGGGTACTTCGCAATTCTCCGGTAGAAGTCTGGACCATTTGTCCTCAGGTCTTCCCCAGATCTTGACCATCCCCGCTTCCCATTCAGCGTAATAGGTCCCGTCCTCATTTTTACTTCTTGGACCCGACCCTTGTCGCATCAGGGTTGGCAGACCGGCGCTATGAATGGACATGTGAAAGGAAATCGTATTGCCGCCTTCAGTACCCCTCTCTTCGAGTTGCTTGATAGTTGCTTCATCGAAGTCGTGGGATGTGAAATCCATGGTAAGGCTTGGCTTGCCTTCGTAGATGCATTCAGAGTGATCTCTTTCGACGGTCATCTCATCGCACACATACTTGGGCCAACCCCAACGGTTGCCTTCCAGGCAGGTATGAAAATTTGGCACGGGGACGCTAATGACCAGCCAGGACTCGATGCCGTCTGGACATAAGGCCTTGACCATAATGCGACCCTCCATGAAGCGAGTTACCGTACCGTCGTTCATATCCCAGTAAGACACCATAACTTCAGGTTTTTCAGGCATCCGAAGTGGCGGGTACATAAACGTTTCATACAGCTCGAGATCGGCAGGTTCAACAACTGCGGTGTGGCCGTATGTTCCTTCGCCAGCCGCGGCCTTCGCTTCGAGTTCTTCCTGCGAAAGTATTACAGGGTCTGCAGCCTGCTTCCTGCCCATGTTAGAAACCGGCTCGTCGCTATCTATCCAGTTAGCCACGTTGTGGCATGCAACCCTGGCCCTGATCATTCGATCAATAACATTCTCTTCATCCAGCGGGACGTGCTTGCCGTCTACAAATCTATCTTTTGGGAAAGTAGTTAGTGATCCCATCGTTAATAACCCCCTATTTGTTATTTAGTTATGAGTGGTTTGACTTTGCGCATACTGCCACCCTGGTGCGCGCCGGTTCGAATCGCACGCTGCCAGACGCCAGGGACTTCACAATTTTCCGGAAGCAGTCCGGACCACTGATCTTCTGGTCTTCCCCAGACTTTGCACATGCCGGCTTCCCATTCAGCGTAATACAGACCCTTACCTACGTCGCTCGGTCCACTGCCTTGTCGAAGCAGTGTGTTTCTACCAACACTCATTGTGGGAATATGGAATGAAACCGTATTGCCCATTTCAGTACCATTTTCCTTTAGTTGTTGCACGGTAGTGTCATCCAGGCCACCAGGTGCGAAATCAATAGTCAGGCTTGGCATGCCTTCGTAGACGCACTCAGAATGTTCCTTTGCAACAGTCATTTCATCGCACACGTATTTGGGCCAACCCCAGCAGTTGCCTTCCACCGCGGTATAGAAGTTTGGTACAGGGACGTTGATCACCAGCCAGGACTCGATTCCATCCGGGCATAGTGCCTTGACCATAATTCGGCCTTCGATGAAGTTAACCGGCTCATGGTTCATGTCCCAATAGGACACCATCAGTTGCGGCTTTTCCGGCATCCTTAGTGGTGGATACATGTACTTTCGATAAAGGTCCAGATCAGCGATGTCATCAATGATGCAGGTGTGTCCCATTGTGCCCGCACCGGCCTCAGCCATTGCTGCACATTCTTCTTCAGTAAGAACGGGAGGTGGTGCTGCGCTACTTCCTCCTGCCATGTTGCCCATGAATTCTTCGTCGCTGTCGATCCAGTTACGAACGTTTTCCAGCAACACCCTGGCGAGAATCTCGCGGTCTTCCTCGTCTTTCATATCAGCGAACGACGGTTGGCCGTTCTTAAATTTTTCTCGTGGATATGTAATTATAGTGCCCATGTTACCCCCTAGGTTTATGGTTTATGAAAAGGCCAGATCAGCCTGTTCGTAGCTCAATCGTACACCAAAACACTATAAATATGGGGGTGAATCGGTTGTTGCGCGCTAGAGGTTATAAATAGGTCCCTGTAGCCCAGCAACGTAGCCCAGGCAAAGCGTTTCGTTATCACCTGGCACCATGTCATTGTGCAATATATAAAACCCAATTCACGTAATTTGTAAGGAGCCCCATGAAAATTAATGACCTGTTTTCGGTTGAAGGAAAAGTTGTCATCGTGACCGGAGGGTCCCGAGGCATTGGTGAAATGATTGCCAGCGGCTTTCTGGCCAATGGTGCCAGGGTCTATATTTCCTCACGCACCGCCAATGTCTGTGATGCTACGGCAGAAAGGCTTCGAACGGAGTATGGCGGGCAGTGCGTGTCGATTCCCGCAGATCTTTCGACGCTTGAGGGTATCGACGGCTTTGTCGCCGAATTTTCCAGTCGGGAAGACAGGCTCGATGTGCTCGTTAATAATGCGGGGATGGCTGCGGGCGGCCCCCTAGAAGATTTTCCCGAGGAGAGCTGGGACCGGGTGATGGAAAGTAATGTCAAAGGTCCGTTCTTCATGACTCAGCGTCTGCTCCCCTATCTTGAGGCAGCTGCCAGCGACAATAGTCCGACAAAGGTAATTAACATAGGCTCCGTTGATGGAGTAAAAGTCTCGCCATTTCCTTCCGTCTCGTCTTATGGACCTTCAAAGGCAGCTGTCCATCAGATGACCCGTATGTTGGCGGCCCATCTCAATCAACGGAATGTGCTGGTAAACGCGATTGCGCCGGGTCCTTTTCCGACAGTGATGCTGAGTAGGGGTTTCGGTGGTGGAGGCGACGTCGAAAATACGGACTGGGACAAGGCGCGTGAATTGAATCCAAGAGAACGCGTTGGTCTGCCCGAGGAGATTGCCGGTCTTGCTATCATGCTGGGATCGCGTGCATCTGACTATATCGTTGGTGAAGTGATTACCTGTGATGGTGGTTATGTCTCAGCGGGCGCGCGTTTCGACCTTCGTCAGTCTGGATAACACGAGCGCCCATTTGCACTCACCGCAATAGTGCGAATATCCTGTCTATAACTGCGATTACAACTACAACATCAAATTAGGGGGAACCCTTGGCACTAGAACTTAACGACCCAGGTTTACTGAAGAGTCAGGCATTCATTAACGGAGAATGGGTGTCTGCCGACAGTGGCGAGACTATTGCCGTAACGAATCCGGTTAACTGTGAGACGATCGTCGAGATCGCACGATGCGGCCAGGCGGAAACACGGCGCGCCATTGAAGCGGCACAGGTGGCCCAGCGCGCGTGGCGCAAAACCACTGCTAAGGAAAGAGCCGCGTTACTGCGTAATTGGTTTAACCTGATGATGGCAGCACAGGATGACCTGGCGAAGATTCTAACCGTCGAGCAGGGTAAACCCCTGTCGGAAGCGGCAGGGGAAATAGCCTACGGCGCGAATTACCTGGAATGGTTTTCCGAGGAGGCCAAGCGTATTTACGGTGACACCATTCCCCAGCCCTCCAATGATAAACGGATCGTGGTGGTCAAACAGCCGGTAGGCGTGGTTGCGTGCATTACGCCGTGGAACTTCCCTAACGCCATGTTAACGCGCAAGATCGGAGCCGCGCTTGCGGCTGGTTGTACGGTGGTATGTAAGCCGGCCACAGCGACGCCGCTCTCGGCGTTGGCCTTTACGGAACTTGCTGACCGGGCTGGTATTCCTGCCGGTGTGATCAATATCGTGGTGGGTAAAACCGGCGAGATCGGTGATGAACTTTGTACCAATCCCATAGTCCGTAAACTTACCTTCACGGGTTCAACCGAAGTTGGCAAACAGCTGGTCGAACAATGCGCCGGGACCATGAAACGCACATCGATGGAACTGGGTGGCAATGCACCCTTTATCGTATTTGACGATGCCGACCTGAATGCGGCAGTAGAGGGGGCGATGGCTTCCAAGTATCGCAATGCGGGGCAGACCTGTGTCTGTGCCAATCGAATGCTGGTGCAGGAGAATATCTACGATGAATTTACCAGTCGTCTGACAGAGGCGGTAAAGCAGTTCAAGCTGGGTGATGGAACCGCCGAGGGCGTCAACATGGGTCCGCTGATCGACGAGACAGCCGCGAATGATGTGGTCGATTTCATTGACGATGCGGTAGCGAAAGGTGCAAAAGTGGTCGCAGGTGGTGGTCGCAGTGAATTGGGCGGCACTTTTGTGGAGCCTACGATTCTTACGGACGTGAATGAGGACATGCGGGTATTCAAGGAAGAAATATTCGGCCCGGTCGCGCCCCTCTTCAAATTCAGTACCGAAGAAGAGGCCATCGCGATTGCCAACGATACCGAGTTCGGACTGGCATCTTATTTCTATGCGCGGGACATCGGTCGCATCTGGCGGGTCAGTGAAGGATTGGAGTACGGCATTGTCGGTGTCAATGAAGGGATTATCTCTAATGAAATGGCACCTTTCGGTGGTATGAAGGAGTCCGGTAACGGTCGTGAAGGCTCCAAATATGGGCTGGATGACTATGTCGAGGTGAAGTACCTCTGCATGGGTGGAATCGAATAGCTTGAGAAAACTACTGGCGATTGCCGCATTTCTGCTCACCTCCTGCGTCACTCAGGTCGGTGACATCAGCTTTAGCGAACAGGGCGAACGCGTTGTCTATCCAGGTGTTGTTGGTGAGATAGCGTTAGTTACACTGAAGCACCATGCAGATGTTAAAACTCGATCGCTCATCTTCGGAGAATTCGTCACCCATATCGAAGGTATCGAGGGCGACGGGCAGAGCAGCTTCTGGGCGTTTTTTGTTAACGGCGAGAAGTCGACGCAGGGCGCGGGTGACTATGTGGCGAAGGACGGGGATGTTTTTGAGTGGCGATTGACGCGGCGTTCGTTAACAGGCGGAAGCTAAGGCCGCCTGTTAACGGTGCCACGGTATTGTACCGGGTCTACCGATCCACACCCTTCTCCCAATGTCTAATCATCGGCTCAAGGTCGGTCCAGAACGCCTCAGGTATATCAACGGCGCCGGCTTTCGCATTGGTTGCAGCTTCTTCCGGTGTACGACCACCCGGAATCGCACAAGCTATCTGAGGGTGACGTGTACACCACTGCAACGCCGCTGCCAGAAGCGGGATCTCGTACTGGTTACACAGGTCCTCGATCTTGCCAACGTGAGCGAGGCACGCCTCACTGAAGTTGCGTCGACCTTCATCTGAAAAGTTTGCAGGACCGGTAGCCAGAAGGCCAATCTCCAGCGGTGTCGCACAGAATATACCCATATTGAATTTTTCTGCGGCAGGCAGGATTCGTTCAGCGCCGCGCTGGTTGAGCATGCTCCAGGCTTCCGGGACTACCGCCACATCAAACTCCCCGGTTTCAATGAAGGGCGTGTTGACGGGTGGATCATTACAGGCAATGCCAATGTAATTGATGAAGCCATCTTTTTGCAGTTTGCGCATGGCACCCATGGCGCCATCGTCAGCCATCACTTCCTCGACCGGGTAGCCGCCCGCATCATGGATATAAAGGACCTCGAACTTCTCCATGCCGAGACGTTCCTGGCTGTCTTCAAAGCTCTTGAGAATGCCGTCGAATGAATGGTCTCTGCCTTCGCCGAGATAACCTGCCTTGGTGAAGACCCGACATTTGTCTTTGAAGTCGGGGTTTCGACGGAACGCTTCGCCGACAATGTTTTCCGATCCTCCTCGAGAATACACGTATGCCGTATCGATAATGGTACAGCCATTTTCAACAGCGGCCTCGATGGTCTTTACACCGAGCTCAAATTCCATATCCGGCGTACTGATGCCGGAGTTCGTTGGTTTTCCAGAGTACATTGCCCCCAGTCCCACAATCGAGACATCAAGCCCGGTACGTCCGAGTGTTTTCGTTCTCATGATACTTCCCCCCTTTATTGGTATTTTTTGCCTGGTAATTAACTTCGCCTAGCTTTTTACTTTAAGTTGCTCCACTGCCTTTTTGGAAATGGAACTTAGACCTATGTCGCTTTCCGAATCAGCATCCAGCAGCAATTCTTTCATCGAAGGTGACCAGAATCTTTCCAGATGTGCTGCCACCTGTTCCGCTACCTCGTCTTCATCGCCGTTGGGCATCAGATTCAGCGCTATCTGGTTTACCATCTTGACGAGGTGATTCAATTGTTCGATGGATCGTCCCTCCTAAGATAACAACCGCTGTGGTCCCGAGTAAACAACGTGCCGGCCTGGGCGTGTGAAGGCGATTAGCGTCAACCCGCACTGATCAGCTAACTCAATCGCCAGAGACGTTGGTGCTGATACCGAAGCCAACAGTGCGATATTGGCACTTGCCACCTTGTATACCATCTCATAACTGGCACGGCTCGTCACCAGTACGAATCCTTCGGTTTTGCCAAGCTTATTGGCAGCGCCAAGCAACTTATCCAATGCATTGTGTCGTCCGACATCCTCGCGAATAAACTGTACCTTGCCATCTTTTTCGCACCAGGCAGCGGCATGCACTGCACCGGTTTGCTGCTGTAGTACCTGCTTATCAGCAAGCGTTGTGAGTGCATTCTCCAGGGCAGCATGTGAAATCTGTAAGGTGGATTCAATTGGTGAGGGCTGTGGAATTGCCTGGTCGAGGGATTCGACGCCGCAAAGTCCACAACCTGTCCGACCCACGAGGCTGCGTCGACGTTGCTTCAGGGCTTCAAATTGACCGATAGTGATGTCGATGTTGAGTTCTATACCTTTCTCTGTTCGCGTTTCGTCACAGCCGACGAATTGTTCCGAAGAATCGATGATTCCTTCGCTTAAACTAAAACCCAGCGCAAAGTCCTTAAGGTCGTCAGGGGTCGCCATCATCACTGCGTGAGAAAGCCCGTTGTAGACCATGGCAATAGGCGTCTCCACAGCAACGCGGTCGACGCTTTGGCGAACGTCTCCGGCCTCCCAGATCAGACGATCTTTTGCCGTATCCTGATTCATAACTACCGGCGAGCCTTCTCTAGGAGCTCTATTTGTTTTTCGTTGTGGTCTTTCTGTCGCGCCTGCCAGTTGGATGGCTGGGTTACTTTACTGACCTGCACTGCAGTGACCTTGTACTCGGGACAGTTCGTTGCCCAGTCACTGTTATCCGTTGTAATAACGTTGGCGCCAGACACCGGATGGTGGAAGGTGGTGTAGACCACACCGGGTTCGACTCGCTCGCTGACCTCCGCATGCAACACGGTTTCACCCACGCGGCTCATGATACCTACCCAGTCACCATCATTGATGCCTCGCTCCTCGGCGTCATGGGGATGAATTTCCAGTGTATCTTCGGCATGCCACTGGGTATTTTCAGTGCGTCTGGTCTGGGCGCCCACATTGTATTGGGTGAGTATTCGCCCAGTTGTGAGTAACAGCGGGAATTTTCGCGTGGCCCTTTCATCCGTTGGCACGTAACCAGTTAACGCAAAGAAACCCTTGCCACGAACAAACTCATCCACGTGCATGACCGGTGTGCCATCAGGTGCATCATCATTGCATGGCCACTGGATACTTCCTGCCTCGTCGATCTTTTCGTAGGTGACCCCGTGGAAAGTCGGAGTCAGTCTGGCGATTTCATCCATGATCTCGGACGGGTGCTGGTAGTCCATGTGACAACCGAGTGCATGGGCAAGGGCCATGGTCGCTTCCCAGTCTGCTTTACCACTAAGCGGAGGAATTGCGCGGCGAACCCTAGAAATACGACGCTCGGCATTGGTAAAGGTGCCGTCTTTCTCCAGGAAGGTCGCACCGGGCAAAAACACATGAGCAAATTTAGCAGTCTCGTTAAGGAATATATCCTGTACAACTAGGCATTCTAAGGCCTGCAGCGCAGCTTCCACATGCTGGGTATTGGGGTCTGACTGGGCGATGTCCTCACCCTGGCAGTAAAGCCCCTTAAACCCGTCATCCAAGGCCGCGTCAAACATATTCGGAATTCTTAATCCCGGCTCGGAATCCAACTTCAGGCCCCAATCCTGTTCGAACGTTGACCGCACTGATTCGTCTGAAACATGCCGGTAACCAGGGAGTTCATGAGGGAAGGAGCCCATATCGCAGGAGCCCTGAACGTTGTTCTGACCACGAAGCGGATTAACGCCAACGCCATCGCGCCCCAGGTTTCCCGTTAGCATGGCAAGATTTGCGATACCCATGACGGCGGTTGATCCCTGGCTGTGCTCTGAAACACCCAGTCCATAGAAAATCGCGCCATTTCCTGCGCCTGCATATAGTCGTGCTGCCTGTCTCAGATCATCCGCAGGTATGCCGGTGATCTCGGCCGTGTTTTCTGGCGAGTGTTGTTCATCAATGATGAAAGCATGCCACTTTTTGAATTGATCATCTTCGCAGCGCTCTTTAATGTAATCCGTTGCCTCTAATTCTTCACTTGCGATTACATGGGCCAATGCATTTAGCGCAGCCACATTGGTTCCTGGTCTGACCGGCAGGTGATAATCCGCTTTGATGTGAGGCGCGTGTACCAGTTCAATTTTTCTTGGGTCGATCACGATCAGCTTCGCACCTTCACGTAATCTCCGTTTCAAGCGGGATGCAAAAACCGGGTGCGCGTCCGTTGGGTTTGCGCCCATTACAATGATGACGTCTGCCTTCGCGACTGACGCGAATGTCTGGGTGCCAGCGGACTCTCCCAGCGTGGTTTTCAGACCGAATCCCGTTGGCGAATGGCAAACCCGGGCGCAGGTATCGATGTTGTTGTTACCGAACCCGGCGCGCACCATCTTCTGGACGAGAAATACTTCCTCGTTGGTGCATCGGGAAGAAGAGATGCCACCGATACTGGCCCGACCGTATTTGTCCTGTATTTCCCTAAAACGTTTCGCCGCATAGTTGACCGCCTCATCCCATGAAACTTCCCGCCATGGGTCGTGAATACGCTCCCGTATCATGGGTTTCGTGATGCGATCTTTGTGCGTGGTATATCCAAAGGCAAACCGACCTTTGACGCACGCATGACCTTCATTGGCACCGCCTTCCTTATGCGGGGTCATTCGAACCACCTGGTTACCTTGCATTTCCGCCTGAAAAGAACAACCCACTCCACAGTAGGCACAGGTGGTGGTCACCATGTGTTCCGGTTTACCTGCATCGATAATACTTTTCTCGGTAAGCGTTGCGGTCGGGCAAGCGTCAACACAGGCGCCACAGGAAACGCACTCTGATTCCATAAACGGTTCGTTCTGACCGGCGCTGATGGTTGAGTCGAAACCGCGGCCCTGCACCGTGAGCGCAAACGTCCCTTGAGTTTCTTCGCAGGCACGTACGCAACGCGAGCAGACGATGCATTTTGATGCATCAAAGGTGAAGTAGGGGTTTGATTCGTCTTTCTCGGCTTCCAGATGGTTGGCACCCTCGTAGCCATAGCGAACATTCCTTAAGCCCAGTTCCCCGGCAGTATCCTGCAGTTCACAATCCCCATTTGTAGGGCAGGTAAGGCAGTCGAGTGGATGATCGGAGATATAAAGCTCCATCACGTTGCGACGAAGTCTGGCGATGTCATCGGACTGAGTTTTAACTGCCATGCCTTCTTCTACCGGCGTGGTGCAGGAGGCGGGGAATCCTTTGCGACCTTCAATCGCAACCAGACATACGCGGCATGATCCAAAGGTCTCCAGCTGATCGGTAGCACAAAGGCGTGGAATCTTGATGCCGGTTTCCATCGCAGCGCGCATCACCGAGGTGCCTTCCGGTACGGTGACCTCTACGCCATCAATGGAGAGCGATATTTGTTTCTCGCTCGTGCTGGCAGGGGTTCCGTAATCTTTTTGTGGTTCGTAGAATTCCAGCATCTTATTTTCCTCCAGCGCTTTCGACACTAAAGTCGTCAAAGAAATGTTCCAGCGCACTGCGCACGGGGGAGGGCGTCAGGCCGCCCATGGCGCATAAAGACGCGTCCTCCATTGTGTCACAGAGGTCGTGCAATAAAATCAAATTTTCATCGCGGTTGTTATCCTCAACAATGCGGTCGATCACTTCTACACCTCGGGTCGAGCCAATTCGGCAGGGCGTACATTTCCCGCAGGACTCCACGGCACAAAATTCCATGGCGAATCTAGCCTGGGCCGCCATATCGACCGTGTCATCAAATAGCACAACGCCCCCATGACCGATCATGGCATTAATAGCTGCGAAACTCTCATAATCGAGCGGTGTATCTAAAACTGCCTGGGGCAGGTATGCGCCCAGCGGACCTCCGACCTGTATTGCTCTAACGGGTCGTCCACTGGCGGTTCCCTGACCGTAATTTTCCACCACTTCTCTAAGGCTGATGCCAAAGGGAACCTCGATTAGTCCGCCTCGTTTCACGTTGCCGGAAAGCTGAATGGCGAGTGTACCGCGCGATCGATCTGATCCCAGCTGTTCGTAAACCGACGCTCCTTTTTCCAGAATCGAGGTCATTGCTGCCAGCGTGAGCACGTTATTGACGACGGTCGGTTTGCCAAACAGTCCTTCAATTGCCGGTAGTGGAGGTTTGGCTCGCACCATCCCTCGCCTGCCCTCAATGCTGTCCAGCATCGCTGTCTCTTCGCCGCAGATATAGGCACCTGCGCCCAGTCTTACTTCAATATGAAAGTTGGTGGAAGAACCGAGAATACTGTCACCCAGGAACCCTTCGTCGGTGGCTCGTTCAATTGCGACGTTCAATATCTTTAGTGCAACGGGATATTCAGATCTGAAATAAATGTATCCCCTGGTTGCGCCGACAGCGCGGCCAGCAATAGTCATACCTTCTATAAGTTGGTAGGGATCTGCCTCCATCAACAGGCGATCCGCGAAGGTGCCGGAGTCACCTTCGTCTGCGTTGCAGGCGATGTATTTTTGGTCCGCGGGGGTATCGAGTACTGTCTGCATTTTTATCCCCGCCGCAAATGCTGCACCACCACGACCGCGCAGGCCCGATTCCTTTATCTGATCGACAACGTCTTGTTCGCTCATGGCGATGGCTTTGCGCAGTCCTTCGAAACCGCCCAGTCGTTGATAGGTTTCAAGGTTTAAAGGGTCACCAACTCCTGCGCGTGCGAAGGTCACTCGCTGCTGTTTTTTGAGGTAGTCGATCTCGTCCACAATGCCGAGATAGAGAGGATGGTCGTCCGGCGCATCGATTGAACTCACTATACTTTCGACGTCGCTCGCTGTCACAGGCCCGAAACCGATACGACCCTGATCAGTGTCCACTTCCAGCAAAGGCTCCAGATAGAACAGGCCGCGCGAACCTGTGCGAACCAGCTGATTTTCCGGAAGTTGTCTTGCGACGTCATCGGCGCCTTTGGCGACCGCAGTTGTATCCATGGATAAATAGAATTTGTGGGAAGTGTTGTCCGCGGTAGTAACAGCTTGAGCCGAGTTATCGATGCCCTCGATTAGCTGGTCAAACTGCGCAGTATCGACGTGGGCGTGAATCTGGTCATCGATTCTAATGCTGGGTGAACAAGCGCAGTTACCCAGGCAATAGACGGGCTCAAGTGTAATGTTGCCGTCTGGTGTGGTTTCGCCAAACTCTACGCCCAGGGTCTTTTTCGCATGGATTTCCAGTTGTCTCGATCCCATCGCCTGGCAGGCCTCTGCACGACAGATTTGCACCACATGATTACCCAAAGGATGGCTATGGAAATCAGGATAGAAACTGATGACGCCGTGGACTTCAGCACGTGACAGATTCAGCGCGTCTGCGATTGTCGGGACAACCGAATCAGGAATGTAGCCAAGCGCCTCCTGAACGGCATGTAACAGGGGCAATAGGCCGCCTGGCAGATCATGAAACTGATCTACCATAGAGCTGATATCTACAGTTTCAGCCTGATTTGGTGGCATCAGCGCCTCGTAAAGAAAGGTCTCCGACTGACTTTAGCAAATCGCATTGATTTGCGCTTACTACCACTGTTTACCGATACCGCCCCGGTTGCCGAAGAATGCAGCGGGCCAGTTGCGACCGGTGATCATCGCTTTGTCGATGTCCTCTTCGGTGGCGATACCGTCCTCCACGAGCTTGTAGGCCTCTTGTCTCGCCGCACCAAAAATCCGATTGAGAATAAAGCCGCGAGTACCTGGCATGTCTTTACACATTGATACGTCACGCCTCGTCTTCTCAGCGACTGCCACCGCGGTGTCGATGGTCTCCTGCGAGGACTGAGGTGTATAAATCACCTCGCACATCGTCATGACCGGTACCGGGTTTGAGTAATGCATCCCGACCATTTGTGTCTTGCGTTCATCAGAAATTTTTTCAGCAATTTCCTGAATGACAATACCCGATGTGTTGGAGGCAAACAGCGCAGATGGTTTGATGACTTTATCGAGCTCCGCGAAGACATCCTGTTTTAATTCGAGCTGCTCTGGAACCGCTTCGATAATCAAGTCGCAATCACTGAGGTCACCATTGTCCGTGGTGTAACGTACTAAATCGATGGCGGTTACTGCGTTATCAAATCCAAGCTTGCCTTTTTCGACAGAGCGCTTGATCCCCCACTTACCGTCCACAACTTCATGTCGTGTGTCGTCGATAACCTGCTGAGAAATATCCATGATTGTGACCTGGTAACCGGCCATAGCATGAATCTGCGCGATACCACCTCCCATTACACCGCCACCCACCACGCCGACATGTTTGATGTCTTCTGGCCTCATAGTAAAAACCCCTTTTTATTCGATAGTATTGAGTGTCACGAGTGTAACTAGTTTCTTTCCCAAAAGTCCTGGTTCTAGCGCAACTGATACGACATTCCAAAGGAAATGATCAAGAAAACAATGACTTGCAAAGAAACTAGAGGCACAATCTTGGGTTTTGGGACAGGAACTAACTAGTGTAGTTTCTATTCACAAAGTACTGCAAAGGCCTGACTCTGCGCGTGGAGAAGCGACATTCCAAAGGAAATGGCAAGAAAACAATAACTTGCAAAGAAACCAGAGGTACGATGTTGAGTTTTCGGGTAAGAACTAGCTAACCAAGGGGTTCTGGTATGAGTAATGATCCAGTAGATGTACTGATAATCGGTGCCGGTGCTTCTGGCGCCGCCATGGCGTGGAGTCTTGCGGATACTCGCATGCACATCCTGTGTCTTGAGCAGGGCGATTGGACGAATCCCGCGGACTACCCAAGCGCGGGACTTGACTGGGAGGCGCGATCGGACTTTGCCATTAGCCCGAACGTTCGCAAACGCGATACGGATTACCCCATCAACGACAGTAACTCTCCGATTGACGTCGCCAATTTTAATGGCGTTGGCGGTGGTACGGTGCTCTTTGGAGCTCACTTTCCGCGATTCCATCCCTCCGACTTTCGCGTAAATTCGCTAGATGGTGTGGCAGATGACTGGCCCATCGATTACGACACGCTGGAATCGTTTTACTCAGAGAATGAACGGATGACGGGTGTGTCAGGGTTGTCCGGGGACCCGGCTTACCCGCCGAAACAATCGGTCATGCCACCAGTGCCTATGGGTAAATCCGGGAGGATGTTTGGAGAGGCCTTTAACAAGTTGGGCTGGCATTGGTGGCCGTCGGATGTGGCCATCGCAACCACCGACTGGGACGGGCGAGCCAAATGTATCAATCTTGGCGCCTGTGGCAGCGGCTGTGCCCAGGGGGCTAAAGGCAGTGCTGATGTGACCTATTGGCCCCATGCGGTTCGCGCGGGGGTTGAGTTGCGGACCCGTTGCAGGGTTCGCGAGATCACCGTAAACGACGACGGTATGGCTTCCGGCGTCATCTACTACGATGAAAACGGTGACGAGCAGTTTCAGCCAGCAGAGGTTGTTGTGCTGGCATCAAATGGGGTCGGTACCCCGCGCATTTTGTTGAACTCGACTTCGACGGCGTTCCCGAATGGCCTTGCCAATTCCAGTGGCCTCGTAGGTAAGAATCTGATGTTTCATCCGTACACCTCTATTCAGGCTACTTTCGATAAGCCACTTGATGGTTATAAGGGCCCGCCAATGTGCCTTTGGAGTAAGGAATTTTATGAAACCGCAGAGGAACGTGGTTATTTGCGCGGCTTTACTATCGAGATGCACCGCGGTCATCGTATGGCTCGGACCGCCATTGATGGCATGCTGTCGGGTAAAATTCCCTGGGGTGAAGCCCATCATGACGCGTACCGAGGGATGTTTAACCGGATGGTAAGTATGTCCTGTATCTGTGAGGACCTTCCAGAAGAACACAATACCGTCACCCTGGATCCTGAATTGAAGGACTCTGATGGAATCCCTGCGCCAAAGATTGATTACACCATAGGAGAAAACACGCGACGCATGCTGGAGTTTGGCGGCGAGCGAGGCAGGGAAGTGATGGAGGCCGCTGGTGCAAGAGACGTCCAGGTGGTCATACCAATTGCAAAGGGCGGCTGGCACCTGATGGGAACGGCCCGTATGGGCACCGATCCGACGCGCTCGGTTGTCAACGAATGGGGGAGAAGCCATGATGTTAAGAATCTTTTCATTGTCGATGGCAGTATCTTTGTCACATCAGCCGGCGTGAATCCGACGCACACGATTCAGGCGTTGGCGCTCTATATTGCAGATCAGATGAAGAAACGTTTGGCTAACCTGTTTGATTAAGTTGTGTAAAAGGACATAGAAGGCATGAGTACGATCGCGACCGACAATCCATTTTCCGGGGAAAACATCCAGACCCTGGCGACGCTGGTGGGTATGATGATTCCAGCGAGCGAAAAATATGGTGTGCCGGGTGCTGATGATGAGAGTATTGTGGCGGAGATTATCGCCGCTGCCCGGGACCAGTCGGCAATAATTGTCGAAGTCCTGGACGCCCTCAATAAGAAGGCTCAGGATGAAGGAGGCGGATCGTTCGCCGATCTGACGGGTGACCTGCGCATGACTATTGTTGATCGGTTCAAAGAAACTGCTGCAGACACTGTTACGAACCTGGTGACACTGACGGCTCAATGCTATTACCGAGATCCTCGCGTTATGGAGTCTCTGGGCATGGAACCACGTCCGCCTTTTCCTGAAGGATTTGAGGTGGAGCAGGGCGACTGGTCGATACTCGATCCGGTGCGAGATCGGGGAAGGATCTGGCGAGATCCACCAGGCGAATGAATGTTGAGATGTAGTGGACGTTGGGATGTAGTGGACGTTGGGATGTAGTGGACGTTGAGATGCAGTGGACGTTGAAATTGGCAATGGACGTTGAGGTTTGTAGTGGATGTTGAAGTATTAAGCGGCGTGGGCGCCGAGATCACGGGCGTCGAGGTGACGAACCTTACTGCGGTGGAGTTTACGGATATTCAGAAAGTCTTTGCACAGCAGGGTCTGGTTTTCTTCCGCGATCAGTCCCTGGATGAAAAGCAGCATATTGAATTTGCCCAGCTCTGGGGAGCAATCAACGTCAATCGGTTTTTTGCTCCGCACGAGAAGTACCCACAGATCGCAATGGTTACCAAGGAACCGGACCAGAAGCAGAACATTGGCGGTAGTTGGCATACAGACCATTCTTACGATACAGAACCTGCCCTGGGTTCAATCCTGGTGGCGCGCGAGGTGCCAAAAAGAGGGGGCGATACCTGGTTTACCAATATGTACAAGGCCTTTGAGGCCTTGAGCCCGGGTCTGCAGGAGACATTGCTGGGCTTGAATGCCGTACATTCTGCCCATCTCGCGTTTGGCACGAACTCCGCGTATAAGGAGGTGACAGATGACCGGGTTGGCAATGCTGAAGTGGCTGACGCGTTAGAGGATGTTGTTCATCCGGCGGTGATTACCCACCCCCTTAGCGGCCGGAAGGCCTTATATGTGAATCCTGGTTTTACCCGTCGATTTGATGGATGGAGCACTGAGGACTCGTTACCCGTACTGAAACACCTTTATGCAGTGGCCGGAAATGAAGCGTTTATTACGAAATTTCGCTGGCGCCCCGGATCAATTGCCTTCTGGGATAACCGGGCGACCTGGCACAGCGCACAGAATGATTACCAGGGTGACCGAAGGGTAATGCACAGAATAACGATTGAAGGCTGTGCGCTGGAAGCCGGCGCTTCATGACCGACCGTCTGAAAGTCGCAACCATGCCGGACGGCAGCGCGGAGATTTTCCGTTCGCTCCAGGGCGAGGGTCCCAAGGCAGGACAGCCGTCAATATTCCTCAGGCTCTCTGAATGTAACCTTGAGTGTCGCTGGTGCGATACTCCCTACACTTGGCGCTGGACGCGCGATCAGGTTCATGATGACGACCGTGTCTATGAAAAAAAAGAATGGCAGGCAGAACTTTCGCTTGATGAGGTTGAAAAGAAAATACGCGACTTGCCTGGTTCAAGGTTAATCGTCACAGGCGGCGAACCGTTGTTATTTCACAAACGGCTGGTGCCACTTTTTGCCGCATTGAACGATCGATTCACCGCGTTTGAATTTGAAACCAATGGCACGATTGAACCCACTGCAGGTATTGATGAGTTTACTACTTTATATGTAGTTTCCCCGAAGCTGGCGAACGCAGGCATGTATGTTTCAAAAACAATTACGTCTGCGTTGCATGGTTTTGTACGCAACCCGAAGTCGGTGTTCAAGTTTGTTGTGAACGGTCAGGCAGATATAGATGAAGTAGCCAATATTGCCGCGTCCTATGACATCTCACCCGATAGAATCTGGATCATGCCTTGTGCCAGAACTCCCAAGGATCTGTCGCGGCTATCGAAACAGCTTGCCGCATCAATTCTGGGCGCAGGATTCAACTACTCGCATCGTATTCACGTTGATTTGTTTGGGGACGCCCAGGGAACTTAAGTCGCATTGATCAGAGCGTCTATAGACGCTACGCTGAAGACCGACGATACAGAAGAAATTAACAGGCAGGGGAGATGATATGCACATCGGAGTTTCAATTTTTGCGACCGATTTTAGTATTGGTATGGATGAACTGGCACCAGAAGTTGAAAGTCGCGGCTTCGAATCGTTATTCGTTCCGGAACACACTCACATTCCTACCAGCCGACAATCCCCCTGGCCGGGGGGCGCAGATTTACCCAGGGAATACTGGCATACCTTCGATCCGTTCGTATCACTTTCATTTGCTGCGGCTAATACAAAGACACTAAAGATAGGCACCGGAATCTGCCTGCTCCCACAACGCGATACGCTCGTCACCGCGAACCTCGTGGCGAGTCTGGATCGGATGTCCGGGGGACGTTTTATATTTGGTATCGGCGGTGGCTGGAACAAGGAAGAGATGGCACACCATGGAATCAGCTACAACAAGCGCTTTGCCAGAATGGCCGAGCAGGTTAAGGCCATGCAGGCGCTCTGGAGTAATGACGCGGCCGAGTTCCATGGCGAACACGTGGACTTCTCTGAGAGCTGGAGTTACCCGAAACCAGTGCAAACGCCCCACCCGCCGATACTCCTTGGTGGTGAAACTGACCACACATTGCGCCGGATAGTCGACTACTGTGACGGTTGGCTGCCACGGGCACGACACGGCTTTGATGCGGTAGAGAATATTGCACGCCTGCAGAAGATTGCCGATGAAGCCGGTAGAGATATGTCGACGCTCTCCATCAATGTATTTGGTGCGGGCGCCGAAGAAGAGACCCTCGACGGCTACAGGGACGCTGGAATTAACAGGGTGCTGTTATCCCTTCCGTCAGCACCCAGAGATGAGGTGCTCCCGGTTCTGGACGGTTATGCTGCGCTTATAGACTGACTGCGCATTACTTCCTACTTATAGACCATAATCGAGCGCCCGCGAATCTCACCGGCTTCGAGCGCGCGCACGCCTTCATTAATCTTGTCGAGTCCGTCGTATATGGTGGTAATCATCTTGTCGAGTGGTAGCTCGCCCTTCTGAAACCAGTCTATGTATTGAGGATAGTCGACAGCAGGGTGGCTGGACCCGCCAATAGAGCCGATCAGGTGCTTCTCAGCACCTGGAAATGCCTCTGGAGGAAGCACGACTGGTTCCATGGGAATGCCCACGACGACAGCAGTGCCACCTCGGCCAGCGCCTGTGCGGCCCGATCGAACAGCGGCAAGGATTTGTGGTGTAGTAATCGGTCCGCCAATAGCATCGAACGCATAATCTGCGCCGCCGCCCGTGAGTTCGCGAATTGCCTCGACCGCGTCGGTTTCGCTCGCGTTCACTGTGTGAGTCGCGCCGAAGGCTTTGGCAAACGTCAGCTTGTCGTCCGCCAGGTCGACAGCAATGATGGGGTTTGCACCAGCGATCTTGGCACCCGCAATAACATTGATTCCCACGCCGCCCACACCAATGACGGCAACTGATTGGCCCGGCTGTACCTTGGCGGATCCCATCACGGCACCCACACCGGTGACCGTGGCGCAGCCGACGATGGCGGTTGCTGCTGTTTCAACATCCTTTGTCAGTGGTACGACTAACTGCTCGTTAATAAGCGCCTGCTCGGACCAAGTGTTAACTCCTGCTGTCCGTTCTTCACCTCGAAACTCGTAGCTGGTCGGGGGCAGGGCTGGGCTATCCATATTGATATCACGAGGCACCCAGGTGACCATGCAGTGGTCACCTTCTTTGATATGTGTCACCTCGTTGCCGACTTTGACAACGACCCCGGTTCCCTCGTGCCCAAGCAACGATGGCGTCCGCGCTGCTGGACTGTGGATATGGTGAAGCTGGGAGTGACAGATGCCAGAGGCAAAATGCTCCACGAGTACTTCAGGTCCCTGTGGGTCCTGCAGAACAATCTCTTCAACAGCCAGCGGCTTTCCATGTTCTACCAATACCGCCGCACGGGTTTTTGTTGCCATGACGTTTCTCCTGCGCTACTCAAATACAATAATAGAACGGCCGCGGACTTCGCCTGCTGCGAGTGCGCGAATGCCTTCATGGATATCGTCGATGCCGGTATAAGTCATTGTCACCATTTCATCCAGTGGTAGCTCTCCTTTTTTAAACCACTCGATGTATTCAGGGTAATCAACGTCAGGGTGGCTGGAACCACCAAAGGACCCAATGAGTGATTTCTCGCCGATTGGGAACGCCCACTGATTAATTGTGAAGTTGTCCTGTGGCATACCGACCACGACGGCGACGCCGCCTCTGTCAATGCCCAGGCGACCAGCACGAACGGCGTTGAGGATTTGCGGCGTCGTCACCGGCCCGCCGATCGCGTCGAACGCGTAGTCGGCGCCGCCGCCGGTAAGCTCCTGTATGGCTTTTACGGCATCGGTCTCTGAAGCGTTTACGGTATGCGTCGCGCCAAACGTTTTGGCGTACTCCAGCTTGTCATCGGTGAGATCCACCGCAATGATAGTGTTAGCGCCAGCAATTTTTGCACCGGCAATGACGTTAACACCGACACCACCCACGCCGATAACCGCAACTGATTGACCTTTCTGCACATTTGCAGTGTTGAGGACGGCTCCCACACCGGTAACCGTTGCGCAGCCCACGATGGAGGTTGAAGCTGTGGTGACATCCTTGGGAAGAGGCAAAACCATCTGCTCATCGACCAGCGCATGCTCAGACCAGGTGTAACAGTTACCAGCGTCATGCTCCTCTCCGCGAAAAGTAAACCTGGTATTCGCCGCGGGACGCCCTTCTGGTTGAGCATTCCGCGGAACCCAGGTCAGCATACAATGATCGCCTTCCTTGAGATGAGTGACATCGCTGCCGACTTTTAGGACAACGCCAGTACCTTCGTGTCCGAGTATCCCCGGTGTCCGCTGTTGGGGCCACGTGAGTTGATGCAGCTGGGAGTGACAGATTCCCGTCGCAAAGAGCTTCACCAGGACTTCCGAACCTACCGGATCTTCCAGCATAATCTCTTCAACCACCACACCGTTGTTGTGTTCCACCATTACCGCTGCGCGAGTTGTTGTTGTCATCCCCACTCTCCCAAAAAAAACAAGGTGTCAATCATACCGTACCCTCCACCCAGGGGAATACGGGTGAAAATTGGGTGATTTCGAAACGCCGTTTCTTGCCTTTTGTGAATTACCCACCTATCTTGCGGGGAGTTAACCACCTTTAGTGGGATTGAAATGAGTCATGATTTAGTTATAAGGCAGGGCAATATAGTAGACGGCACCGGTGCAGATGCATTTGTGGGCGACGTGGCGATTGACGGTAATGTGATTACCGAGATTGGCGATGTGTCCGGCAAGGGAAAACGGGAGATTGAGGCAGAGGGACACGCAGTAACGCCAGGTTTTATGGACCTGCACACTCACCTCGACGCACAGATTGGCTGGGATCCGATGCTGACCTCTATTAGCTGGCACGGCGTGACGACGGCGCTTATGGGTAATTGCAGTGTTTGTTTTGCGCCAGTAAAGCCGGACGGTCATCAGTTCCTGGCTGAAATGATGGAGTCGGTGGAGAACATTCCCAGAGAGACTATTCTTGAAGGACTGCCTTGGGACTGGGAATCCTATGGTGAATACCTGGATTCAATAGAAAAGAATAACCCGGGCATCAACGTAGCCGGGATGGTTGGTCACAGTGCGCTGCGCTATTACGTCATGGGTGAACGGGGTGTCGATGAAGACCCCAACGAAGAAGAGACCAAACAAATGGCTGCCCTTGCGGCCGAGTCAATTCGTCAGGGCGCGATTGGTTTTTCAACCAATCGTCTGCGGGGACATAAACTGCCGGATGGTCGACTTATTCCGGGTACCCTTGCGCCGATGGAAGAAGTGGTTGAGATTAATAAGGCGGTAGGTGCTGAAGGCGGCATCATGCAGGTAGTGGCGAATACACCTGCTGTAAAGATGAAGATATTCGACTACGAAATGGAGCTATTCGAGCAGGCCATGCGCACCGGTGGCAACCGACTGCTCTTCAGTTCGACCACGGATACCTATGGTGATCTGCCCAGTCTTTTAGAAAGCTATGACCGATGTGTTGGCAAGATGCATGAAGATGGATTGCCAGTCTTTGGTACGACCGTACCGCGTCGGGGCGGCAACCTTTCAGGCCTGAAGAACAATTTCTTTTTCTCCACACCCAGTTGGAAAGAATTACGAAAAATGAGCTTTACGGAGCGTCTGGCTGCGATTCGGGATGAAGCATTTCGCAACAAGCTGATCAGTGAAGCCCGTGATGACGAGGGTTGCGATGCCATGGCGAAACGCATGGTTTGGCTTGGCCCGGATGAGAGCCCGAATTACATGCGTGACCTGGAAGACAACCTTTACAATGAAGCAAAGGCGCAGGGCAAGTGTGGCGCTGAGCTTTGGCTGGAACGCATGCTCGAGAGTGATGGCGAAACCATGTTCCATCAACCGTTCTTTAATATGGAATATGAGAAGACCTACGAAATGCTCTCCCGCGACTGGATCGTGCCGGGGCTCGGTGATGCGGGCGCACATGTAACGTTTATCTGCGATTCCGGTTGGCCGAGTTTCTACCTGGGCCACTGGGTGCGTGAAACCGGCAGAATTGCCTTGCCGGAAGCAATACGCAAGATGACCAGCTTACCGGCAACGGTACTGGGGTTAAGTGATCGCGGTACCCTTGCCGAGGGTATGAAAGCCGACATCAATGTCATCGATATGGGTCGAGTTGCTGAACGGCATCCAGAGATCGTCGATGATTTTCCTTGCGGGGCGAGCCGGCTGTTGCAAAAAGCAATGGGTTACAAGGCAACTGTCTGCAACGGTGAAGTGATCCTTGAAGATGATGAGCATACTGGTGGTCGTGGCGGTGTTGTCGTCGGCTGCGGCAAACGCGCGGCAGGCTAGGTGTCATGGTCATGGGTTGCCTGGGTAAGCTATGTCCATAGATAGTCCCAATAAGACTTCGCCTATTTCAGCGAGCAATGCCGATATTCAGGACGCGCTAACGGATGCACATGATCAATCGCTGCGGATGGCGCTTATCCAGATTACACGCGACGAGGCATTGCTGAGCGACCGTTACGCAGATCGCGAAGTGTTACACGATTTTGCCCTTGAAGTTATCTCTGGGATTAGCGATGGCGCTCAGTCGGTTGCCACGGACCTGCCGGATGCCCTGTCTGTTCACCAGATGATGCAGACGATGGTCGACGGTGACATACCCAAAGAATACGTCCCCATGATGATGCAGGAAATGTCGCTCATCGAGCCGGACAGATGGTACGAAGACATTCCCGAGGAGAAACGCGCTGAGTTAAAAGTAGCTGTGATTGGTGTGGGGCTGTCCGGCATCCTCGCGGCAATTCGCTTGCAGGAAGCCGGCATTTCCTTCGTAGTATTTGAAAAAGATAGCGAAGTAGGTGGCACCTGGTTTGAGAATAGCTATCCAGGCTGTCGCGTCGATGTTCCCAGTCATTTCTATAGTTACTCGTTCGCACCAAACCATAGTTGGTCGTCGCATTTTTCTCCGCGCGATGAATTGTTCAAGTATTTCAATGAGGTTGTTGATCAATATGAGTTGCGGCAGCACATTCGTTTTAACACCGATGTGTCGTCGGCCGAGTATATAGACAACGGTCGCTGGCTGGTGACAACGGAAAGTGGGGATGCGGATGAATTTAATGTCGTGATCAGTGCCGTCGGCCAGTTGAATCGTCCCAGGCTGCCGGACATTAAAGGGCTCAACGACTTTAAAGGCACTACTTTTCATTCAGCGGCCTGGCGTGATGATGTAGATCTTTCCGGAAAGAGATTTGTTGTTATCGGCACTGGTGCCAGCGCTTTCCAGTTCGTCCCGGAGATCTCGAAGGAGGCGCAGCACGTTTCGGTACTGCAGAGATCACCGCCCTGGTTGATGCCAACCCCCCATTACCACCATGAGGTTCAGGCGGGGCATCAGTGGTTACTGAGGTATGTACCCTACTATGCAAACTGGTATCGGTTCTGGTTGTTCTGGACTGGTTGTGATGCGTTTCTTAAAACACTGACCGTCGATGAAAACTGGCGTGAACCGGGTTCCATTAACGCGGCGAGTGAAAAGCTTCGCGAGTCGGTTACTGCGTATATGGCCAGTCAGGTTCACGATGATGATCTGTTGAGCAAGATCATTCCGGACTATCCTCCCGGGGGCAAACGCCCGCTTCGCGATAACGGTCTGTGGCTAGCCGCGCTGCAGAGGGACAATGTCGATCTTATTACCGATCCTATCAGCGAAATAACTTCGAGCGGTGTTGCGCTGGCAGGAGGCGCAACGATTGATGCAGATGTCATTATTTGCGCCACAGGGTTTCAGGCGGACCACTTTCTGTGGCCTATGGATATTACTGGACGCGATGGTGTGCCGCTGAATGAGTACTGGGGTTCGAATCCCAGAGCCTACCTCGGCATGACGGTGCCACAGTTTCCCAACCTGTTCTGCCTCTATGGACCCAATACCAATCTCGTTCATGGTGGCAGTATCATTTTTCACTCTGAGTGCCAGGTTAACTACATCATGGGATGCCTTCGTGAGTTGCTGACAACCGCACACAAATCACTGGAGCCCAGAGCGGAAGTGGCCGAGGCGTTTTATCAAAGAGTCGATGATGCGAATCGAAAAAGGGCCTGGGGGATTCCCGAGGTCAATAGCTGGTATAAGAACAGGGAAGGTCGGGTCACCCAGAACTGGCCGTTTCGCCTTGTCGACTACTGGCGAGAGACCCATGAGTTGAAAAAGGCGGATTTTTTCTGGCGCTAAGGGCTTCTTTCGCTAGGCGATGGTGATCCGGCTTCACTCCGGCGATAATAGGCCGACGCGATAACCTGCAGTATTTTCGATGCACTTCAAGAATCTGATTGTCCTCCTGGTATTACTGATCACTGCCTGCGGTGGTGGTAGTGGCGGCAGCGGCACGGGACCGATGACCCCGGCACCCGGCAATACGGTGGATGACACAGAAAATCCCCCACCGGATCCCGACCCTGATCCCGACCCCCAGACTGGGTTCACTGACGTTACTGCTGCTTCAGGATTCAGTTACATATCCGGTGTGGTCTACGATGATGAAGACATCACTGATGCGGATATATCCGTCCGTATGATCGCAACAAACGGCGCGGCGGCTGGGGATTACGATAACGATGGTGACATTGATGTCTTTATTGTGCGTGGGAATTTCGGTGCCAACCAACTCTATCGCAACGACGGCGGACTGACATTTACGGACGTGGCCGAAGAAGCGGGCGTTGCGCTTCTCGGACCAGGAGAATCCACCAGTCGACAGTCAGGTCCCACTTTTGCGGATGTGGATGGTGATGGCGACCTCGACCTTTTTATGCGCGGAGTCAAAGAAGAATCCGTACTCATGCGTAACGATGGTGATGGTACGTTTACAGATGCGACGAACGAGGCAGGGCTCCTGTTTCTGCGGCGCCATGGAATGTCATCCGCATTTGGTGATTATGATATGGACGGTGATCTTGATCTTGTCACGACACACTGGGGTTCACCACAAGATCGTGACGATCCCGGAGATACGGAGCATCTGTGGCGCAACGATACCGAGGGTGACAATATCGCGTTCACCAGCGTGAGTGAGCTGGCGCAAATTTCCCCCAGTATTGCCCAGTTGCCGGATCCGAACGCATTTAGATATGACACCGATCGCACATTTACACCGACGTTCGCTCGTATCGACGATGATCGATTTCCCGATCTGCTTATGGTGGCGGATTTCAATCAGACTCAGTACTTCCACAACAATGGAGATGGTACCTTCGAAAACAGTACTGACGTAGAAGTGTTTGTGGATGGTAATGGTATGGGCTCAGCGGTGGGTGATTATGATAACGACGGTGATTTGGATTGGTTTGTTAGTAGCATTCTGCACCCCAGTGATGATCCGATGCCCAATACCGTCCTGTCTGAGTTAGGCAATCGGTTGTATCAGAACCATCAGGGAGTGTTCACCGATGTAACCGATGAAGCAGGTGTGGCGGATGGCGGTTGGGGCTGGGGTGCCTGTTTTATTGATTTTGAAAACGATGGTGATCTGGATATCTATCACACCAATGGGTGGCAGGAAGAAGTACTGACGCTGCGGGACTTTCCCGAACATGAGGGTTATCAGATGGATGCCGGCCGCGCGTTCGTTAACCAGTCCGACGGCACGTTTGTGGAGCAGGCCGAAACCCTTGGGCTCCATGATACTGAGATGGGGCGCGGCGTAGTCTGTGCGGACTTCGATAATGACGGCGATACCGATATTTTACTATTGGCCGATGGACCTACGCTGTGGCGAAACGATGAGTCCGGTAACGAATACCTTAAGGTGCGGCTTATCGGTACAGCTCCGAATACTGAAGCGGCCGGCGCACGCATCTCATTGTCGTCGGAAAATACAAACCAGATTCGGGAAATCTCCATTGGGAGCAATTTCCTGTCCCAGAATCCAGCAATTCAACTATTTGGCCTGGGCTCCGATACCAGCGCGGATATTACCGTCAGCTGGCCGGATGGGTCTGAAACCGTAATGACTGATGTTGCGAGCGGTCAAACGCTGGAGATTGCTCAATGACTGTCATCCTGTCCATCCTCCTGACCTTGCTGCTCTCCGCCTGTGGTGGTGGCGGTGGTGGTAGTGGGGCCGGTCCTGTGACATCGGCACCGGGTAACAGTAATAACGCCGAGGAACAGGCAACAGAGGAGCCAGCCCCGCAGATCGGTTTCACCAACGTCACCAGCACTTCAGGGCTTGATTACGAACTCAGGTTGGATGTTGAAACCAGCTCCACCGACGACTCGCTTGCAGAGGTCCGCGGAATTGCGACTAGCGGCGCAGCCGCGGGCGACTATGACAACGATGGTGATATTGATCTTTTCATCGTGCAGGGAGATGACGATTCGAGTCTTCTCTATCGCAATGACGGTAATCTTCAGTTTACCGAGGTGGCGGAGTCTGCTGGCGTCGCGTTTCAAGGACCACACTGGACGGGGCCGACATTTGCAGATGTTGATGGTGACGGAGACCTGGATCTTTTTATCCGTGGCCTGGTTAATTCGGCGTTACTGATGCGCAACGACGGCGATGGTACCTTTACCGATGTGACGGACGACGCAGGGTTGCTGTTTTTGAACCCCAAGGGGATGTCCTCAGCATTTGGTGACTATGATCAGGACGGTGATCTTGACCTCGTAACAACCCACTGGGGCTCACCTCTGGATCGTGAAAACCCTGGTGACACCGAGCACCTATGGCGTAACGATACCGAGGGTGACAATATTGTATTCACCAGTGTCAGTGAGGAGTCGCAGATCTCTCCCAGTATCGCTCAATTGCCTGATCCCAATGGGCTCAACTACGATGCTGATCACACCTTTACACCAACGTTTGCACGCATTGATGATGACTTACTGCCCGATTTACTGATGGTGGCTGATTTCAACCAGACTCAGTACTTTGGTAATAACGGGGACGGCACTTTCGATAACAGGACCGATGTTGACGTGTTGATTGACGGCAACGGTATGGGCTCTGCTGTGGGTGACTACGACAATGATGGCGACCTCGACTGGTTTGTGACCAGCATTCTGTTTCCCAGTAACGACCCGGTTGCGAATGCGCCCATATCAGAACTGGGAAATCGACTGTATCAAAACCATCAGGGCGTTTTCAGCGATGTCACTGATGAAGCGGGTGTAGCGGACGGCGGCTGGGGCTGGGGCGCGTGTTTTATAGATTTCGAGAACGATGGTGATCTGGACATCTATCACACCAATGGATGGTCGGAATCGCTGCCAGCCCAACCGGATTTTCCGGATTTTGATGGCTACGCGATGGATATCAGTCGGGCATTCGTGAATCAGTCTGATGGAACCTTCGAGGAAGATGCCGTTGCTCTTGGTTTACATGATACCGAGATGGGTCGTGGTGTGGTCTGTGCTGATTTCGACAACGACGGTGATACCGACATTTTGTTATTGGCTAATATCCCGATCCTGTGGCGCAACGATGAGTCCGGTAACGAGTATTTAAAGGTGCACCTGATAGGTAAGCCGCCGAATACTGAAGCATCCGGCACGCGAATCATATTGTCGTCGGAGAACACCAGCCAGATTCGGGAGATCTCTATTGGCAGCAATTTCCTGTCACAAAACCCTGCGATACAACTATTTGGGCTGGGGTCAGATACCAGTGCAGATATTACGGTCAGCTGGCCCGATGGCGCGGAGACTGTAATGACTGATGTCGCCAGCGGTCAAACCCTGGAAATTACTCAGTAACACCCCGTCATCCTGAACGAAGTGAAGGATCTCGACCTTGAGTTCCTTCGCTATGCTCAGGACAGGCTTGTGCCGCTCATATTGCACCTGATCGATAAAGTCAGCCGAAAAAAAAGGAGACTCCCCTTTCGGGAAATCTCCTTGATTCGTTCTAGCGAGGTGCCGTTACAGCACCTGCGCTTCTGCGAGAGACCTATGTTACAGGCTGGGTCTCCAACGCACTTCAATACCAACCGAGCGCGGGTCGGTCAGGGTGCCCGATGATGGCGCACCAGAGTTAGTGGATTGCAGCAGGAACTCGATCAGACCAATTTCATCGAATACGTTTTGTACGAACAGTGTCGCGGTAATCGTTTCGTCTGGAGAGGTCCAGGTACCGCGAACATCGAACCGACCGTATGAGGGCAGCGTCGAGAGCGGCAAGTTACTGAGATCGGAAGCGCGATCATCGACCCAGCTATAGGTTCCCAGCAACTGCAGGTTACCGCCGGTTGCGCCCGTAAGCGGTGTCTCGTAGCTTGCCGTCAGTGCGAACTTGTGCTTCGGCTGCATGGGTAACTGGTTGCCGGTCATATCAGAGGGAAGAATATACTCGCTGGTGACGGTCTCACCAGAAGTAAAATCAATATGTTCCCAAAACCCCGTTTCTGCATTAGGATCGGCCCGAATGACCTCTTTATGCGGGCCGATCTCAGAGTCGAGATAGGCATAAAAACCGCTCAGACGCCAGTTTTCATTCACATAGTACATGAAGTCAACTTCAGCACCCCATATCTTGGTATCTTGGATATTGTCGGTGAACTCAAGGATGGGTGAATTAGCAAACTGGCTGAAATTATTCCCACCAATGGAGATGCCCTGTTGCTCGATTGAGCCGGTAATCTGATAGTCGTCGAAATCATTGTAGAAAACACCGGAAGTTAACCGAAGTCGTCCATCCATGAACATGCCTTTCATCCCGAGCTCATAGTTGACCAGGGTCTCTTCTTTAACGAAAGTCGGAATCGCATCGGACTTGGGATTGAAACTACCTGCCCGGTAGCCCGTCGAAATCCGACCGTATATCAGATTGTCCTCAGGCGTGGTGTACTCCATACTGACGTGACCAATAGTCGCATCCCAGTTTCGCGGAGTGGGGTCTGAATCGTCGAAAATGATTTCTATCGGGACGGACCCGATAAAACCAAAACCGCCGATGAACGTGCCACCATTGGTTTTCTGAACCTTGAAATCTTCCGTGTAGCGAAGACCGCCAGAGACCAGCCACTGATCGTTGACCTGGTATTCAGCGTTGACGAAATAGGCATCAGTCTCTGATTCGGCGGTGGTACCAAACAGCAAAGTCTGGGTGTGGTCGTCGCCAGTCGGACATTGCCAGTAGTTCCCGGGCTCACCATTTGCGACTGCTTCTTCCGGCGTGGTTGAGAAACCAAATGGTCTGAGGATAGTGTCAGCGATTTCCGCACATCCACCGGCAAAACCGGCAGCGACGGCGTGGTCCTCAGCAAGACCCAGTCTCCAGGGATTGGTATAGGTTAAAACGGGTACGAACCACCCGGTGAAATTCTCGTAAGTGAACGCACCGACGATAAAATTGAACTGTCCATCCAGGTTTGAAACCAGTTGTACCTCGTGAGAAGTTTCGGTGTAGTCGTACCACACGTTGATCTCCGCATCGATTAATGGCACATCCGCGTCTGATGCCGTGAACGGATCATCGGCGCGTCCTACCCGGTTGGTCATGTCGCGGTCACGCTGAACCCTTGAGAAGTTGTCGGTATCACCGAAGTTGTAGCGCAGCGTGTAGTTATCATTGATGTCAAAACTGAAAGCGATGGTCGATTGCTCTGAAGTACTACCGCCCACTGCAGACCGGTTCACATTAATTACGTTCTTAACGTCACCACAAAGAAATCCAGGGGTGGCAGGCGGACAGTTTGGATCTATGGATGGAACCGGTTGGTCCAGCAGGTAAAATGCGTTCGTTTGTCCCCTGAAATCCGTAGCGTTGCTCGGGTCGAAATTAGTCAACAGGACCTGCGTTCGCGGCGTGCCATCGTCATCTAACTTGGTATAACGAAAATTCAAATCCATTCTGTCGGTTTTGAAACGCAGCTGCGGAGCGACGAATGTCTGGTCGGGGGCATCGTAATCATCACCCAAGCCAATATTCTTCTGTGCGCCATCGCCCTCGTAGTAGCTACCGTTGATACGGAAGCTGACGTTTTCACTGATCGGGCCACCGAAGGCGACACCGTATCGCTGTGTGAACTGGTCGGTGAATTCCGTATGCACCAGAAGGTCCCACTCGTCGGTGGGTCTTGTGGAGTAGTAACTGATCGATCCGGCAATCGAGTTCCGGCCATTCAACGTGCCCTGAGGACCACGCGCGACTTCAACCCGCTCCAGGTCAAACATATTCGGCGCAACGCCGTAGGTTCCGAGCGTGTAGACACCATCTACATAGGTGGCGACTGCGAGGTCCGGGTGGGTTTCACCGGCGAGTCTTGTGCCGATCCCGCGTATGGTCGTACCCTGACCGGTCTGCTGGCCTTCATCCTGGAACTGTAGCCCAGGAACCAGTTGCTCCAGGTCATCCTGATTGGTCATGCCGAGCTCTTCAATCATCTGAGCACTGAAGGCCGACATGGTAACTGGTACGTCGAGTACGTTCTCTTCACGCTTCTCGGCAGTCACAATGACTTCTTCGATATAATTCTTATCGTCGTCATCAGCGGAATAGGCTGGTAGTCCAGCTATGGCTACGGCGACTCCTAATGACATTGGTATGAATTTCTTCATGAATATCCCCCATAATTGGTTAAAATTGAACTGGGCTCCGCCCAGCCAGGTTACGTTGTGGGTTCCCCCTAAGGTTCCCTAAGTTCACAGGTGACCCAACACCCACCAGTGAGCTGCGCTAGTGTAATTATAGAGGGTACCGTAGGGATAGTATATTTGTTTCAAACCAGGCCCATCTATGGGAAAAACACCTTATTTTTTACTTAGTCTAGCTAAAAAATGAGGCATTTTTGCGTTATAGTAATCCTCATCAGGAAATAGGATATGCCTTTTGGCAAACGCAAATGAGCTTAGGACCATCGACGATATCGCCGTCTGGCTTTCGGAAGGGATGAGACGGCCCTCATCCAAGTTCCTGCGGGATATGCTAAAAGGTATTCACGCTTCGAAATCCATCAAACTTGCCAATATTGCCAGGGCCCTTGGTGAAGGTAACAACCTGCATTCCACCTGCAATCGGCTAGGCAGAAACCTCGCCGATCCCGATCTTGAGCGAATCATTGCTGATCGTCTGCTTGAACAAGGCGCAAACATGGTTAAGCGCCATACCCGCCTTATTGTTAACGTGTACACGGTTGCCAAGCCCAATGCCAGGAAAATGCAGTACCTTCAGGATGGCGACGAAAATACAACTGATGAAGCACAGTTCCTGGTGTGCGAGATCCTTGCGAGCAATACCGGCTCTGGTAAATATTCACCCTTGCTCGCGACCTTATGGTCTCGATATGCACCAGGTTACGTCAGTGATGCGCAAGAGATCCTGGATGCGCTAGGCAGGGTACTCAAGGCGACTAAAGGTCGTGGTGTTGTATGTCTGGAATACCGCTATATCCCTCCGGCGATAGTCGATGATCTTCTAGATAATCTTCTCGCCAGCCAGGACACTCAATTTATCTGTACTGAGGGGTCAGTAGCCCCTGTGCTTGTTCACCGTCAGCAAAATAAAACCACGACCGAGTTGGCCGAGGTCTGTGACCTGCCTTACTGGGGAAGGCTTTTTAAGGTCCTGCCAGTCAACGCTGAAAAGAGTGACGCCTATTTGATATACCGGCAGTACCTTTCCTCGACACCAAACGAGTTGTCAGACTTGGCGATACCGATGGAATTTGGATCGCTGCCAGTGCGGTGTCAGGAATCGGGTCGCCCTGTCAGTATCATCATTATGAACACCTACCACCCGCTTCTGGGCGAGAGATCAACCAGATTGGTAACGTCTTACGAAAAGCTCAACTCTCGTAAGAAGATTTTGGCGCCCATTCACGCTTTCCTCTCACTGGGTGACGTTGTTGCGGCTCATGGGTCTATCCGTGATAGTTACAACCCCTCTGACCTTCAGGTAGCAAAATACGACCGCATGCAGTTGCTTATGACGCTCTTGCTTGCAGTGGTTTTCTTCGAAGCCAGGACATACAAACTCAAGCTGCCGTTGGCCAGATTTCAGCCACATGAGGGTAGGTATCGACGGGACTATCTGCTGCCGGAAGACGTGGAGCGACTCAAGAGTGAAGCGATTCCTGTAGATGATGCAGGTCACGGGTGAAAATCGCAGTTCTCCAGTTCTTCAGTTGGCCCGGCCGCCATGGCGACCTGCAGGATGTGTATGCACGGGGATTGGAACGTGTCCACATCATGGATCAGGGCGGATACGACGCGGTATGGATCGCTGAGCATCACTTTTCGACCTATAGTGTGTGTCCTTCGATCAATATGATGGGTATGCACTTTGCCAATCATTCCAAGAATCTAAGAATCGGCACGGGAATATCTCTGGCAGCTTTTTATAATCCACTGCGCCTCGCGGAAGAAATTGCTTTGCTTGATGTTCTATCAGGCGGACGCGTGAACTGGGGTGCGGGTAGCGGTTTCGATCCCACTGAGTTTCGTGCGTTTGGCATCGATAAGGCGGAACGCCGTGAACGATTCCGGGAGAACGTCAACATTGTCCTTCAAGCCTGGTCATCCGAGAAGCTGAACTTCGACGGGGTCTATCATAGCTATGAAGATATCGAAGTGCTGCCGAAGCCCTTGCAGGACCCAATGCCGGTCTGGATGGCGGCCACCTCTCCCGAGGCAATCGACTGGGCAGCGGGGCAGGGTCATTCCATCCTGATGGATCCGCACTCATCTATGCAGGAAATCTACGAGAAACAACAGCTGTATTACAGAACTCTCGAGGAACATGGCCATCCGGTTGGTGATCGTGACCTTCCCGTCGCGAGGCTCGTTGCGATAGACCACGACGAAAAAGAGGCGCGCAAAATAGCAGAAGCAGGCGCCGCGTGGGTGACGAATAGTTATGCCCGCAAGTCCGAGGACACTGGCAACAACCCGGTTGATCGCTACGTTGATGAGATCGTCATCTGGGGTAAGCCGGAGCGTGTGGCTGATCAATTAATGCAATACGAAGAAGAGATGGGACTGGGTTACCTTTTGTGCGCGCCTCTTAGCCAGAACACGTTTACGCTGTTTAACGATGAGGTATTACCACGGATTACTAGCTGACCCTGGGAATCACTTTCTCTGAAATCAGCCTGAGACACTTCTTTACGTCCTCACGAGTAGACCGCCAGCCAAGCATTGCGCATATGATCTCGTCTGCGCCAAATTCCTCATGCAGCTGGTGAATTCTGTCTACGACTTCTTCCGCAGTACCAAACAAATCGGGTTAGCGATTCTTTGCCTGCGAGCGCCCCCGCTCAGTCAGTTGGTCTGCTCGATTTTTTTCCGACGCCTCGCGGACACGGTCAGCCTCGCGCTGCGTTGCTGCAACAAACGTAGACATGCGCATGGTCACGGATGGATCTCCCGGGTGACCGGCATCCTGCCAGGCCTGCCGATAACGTTTGACGTCCTCCCTTAATACATCATCGCCACGCTGCATTGTGCATGCCGCCACCGCCGATGGCGATTCGGTAGCCCAGCTTGCCCATTGGCTCGAACCCCTGTTGGCTGTCGAGGGGGAGCAGGATCGGAGGATGGGGTTTCTGTACGCATTTCGGCAGGAAACGGGAATCGGCCGGGAGCGCAGGATAATTGTAGAACTCGCCAGCGAAACCGGAGAATTGATCTTCCGTCAGGGCCTGTCGCAGAACAGCAAGGTATTCATGGAAATGCCGTAGACGCCTTTCGTCACCTGCCGTGTCTCCTCCCGCGCCATAGATAAAGCGACCGTCGCTGAGCTGATCCAGCATGGCGATTTGCTCTGCGGTCTGTAACGGATTTGCTGGTGTGAAATTGTTAAACACCCAACCGAATCTATCGAGTGTGGCTCCGCGCCGATTAATGGAGGAACCACCTTCCTTAACTTCCGATGTGAATTCCTCATCGGGAGCCTTAAGCCCTGGCAGGTGGACCGCGGTGCCGATCTTGATTTGATTGGTACGCGTGGCGATGGCCGCGGAAAGCAAAAGGCAGTCAGGGATCATGCCCATGAGAGGCACGCCTCCTGCCCAAACTGTGTCCCATCCGGTGTTGTCGAGGGATATGACCTCTTCGAGATTGGCGTGGTAGGCTTCCGCCTGCGACTCCTCTCCCTTTGCTGTCCAAAAGTTCAAGTAGCTGATTCTCATGAGACTGCCCCCCTGGCACTCATGTGGGTTCTTTATATCACGGCAGCGTGACCGGGCACGACGTTAGATCTGCTCCACCTCTACCGCGCAACCCGTATCCACAGATTCGTAAAGCGCGAATATTGCGGCCATGTTACGCAACGCATCGTCTGCCGGAAATTCTGGTGTCTTGCCGGTAAGAACGCATTCCGAAAACTCATCCAGCTGCACCTGGTAGCGATTGGTACTGGTCATCTCCAGAACCTCCGGTTTCTGATCCGCGCGCGTAACGGTGACTTGTGCGGTCTCTACTACCGCGGCACGATCCAACGAGATGCTGCCGCGGGTGCCAACAACACCAAGTGATCCATGTCGCGGCCCATCAAAACCGCACCAGATATCGCCAACAGCTCCATTCGCAAATTGCAGCAGGCCATGCAGCACCGTGTCTACGTCAACGCCATCGCGCTTACGGTCAAACGCCATCACCTTAATGGGTTCGCTGTTCATGACATATCGCAGGGCGTAAAGGCTGTAACATCCGACATCCATCAGGCTGCCACCGGCAAGTGTTTTGGTAAGGCGGATATCGTCAGGATTGGCTAGCGGATACATGACTGAGGATTCAAGGTGGATAATGTCACCGATCTCACGGTTGGCTACGAGCTCACGGATGCTGCGTAGCTGCCTGGTCCAGCGTGGTGTAAAAGCCTCCACCAGGACAACATTGTTCGCTTCGGCCGCAGCTTTCATTTCACGTGCTTCTGCCATGGTGGCAGACAAAGGTTTTTCGCACAGTATGTGTTTGCCTGCTTCTGCCGCCTTGATAGTCCACTCGTGGTGCATGGAGTTCGGCAGCGTGTTGATAACCGCATCAATCTGATCGCTGTCGATCATTTCCTGGTAGCTCCCGAAGGCCAGCGGAATGTCGTGTTCCTTTGCGGCAGCCTGCGCGGTTTCAAGATTCCGACTGCTAACGGCGACAATTTCGGAATTAGGTGAATCTTTTGCCGCCGGTACGTGAGCAGTAAAGCCGATGCGTGCTGTGCTAATGAGACCGTATCTGACTGTGTCTGGAATTTTGTTCCCCTTACTTTTTCGCTGACTGTTGTGCGGGTCGAGGTCTGAAGATCGTGTGGTGCCGAATGAGCGCAACGTCACCTTCACCATCCGTAACGATGCCATCCAATACCTGGTACCAATGTCCCTTGCGGTCATAGGCATCGACAATCTGTGCGCTAACCGTAATGTCCTGGTCGGCCCTGGCCTCACGCTTGTGTTGAATCTGGCTTCTGGCGTGGATCGTTGGCCCGTAAACAAAGTTGTGTCTTGTGAGCGGTGACATGCGCCCGGAAAGAAAATACGGGTGAACAAATGCTGGTTCGACGTCTTCGCTTATATAGTGCGGTGTATCCAGGCCAAGATCTTGCGCAACCAGTAGTCGAGATCTTTCCGAACTCAGATGAACGGTCAGTGGATTCAGAGGCTGGCGCAGCGGCACATGATCGAGATCGTAGGTTGGCAAAGATTCCGGCTGCGGCTGCATTACTCCAGGTTCCGGCGGTTCAAGTTCATCCAACCACGCAGCATTGCCCAACCCGGCTGTGCCGTCCAGTACAACACGCTTTTCATCCTCGCCGGCGACGCATGATATCGACCAGTGATCGTTATCTTCCTCGAGGATAATGTTCAGAACTTCATCTGCAAAGAGCGGCCGGCGCAAGCTGTAGTCTACCCAGCCACTTTCGGGCCAGGTCTCACCCAGCGCTTTCGTAATTGTGTCGGCTGCCCAGCCATACGTCCGTATTCCCGAGACAAGCGCACCAGCATAGCCAGCCGCATCGGCACCTTCCGTTTCGTGAATCGGATTTGGTACCCCATCTGGAATTGGGTCTTCGCTGGTCACAAGTGTATCGACAATGCGCATTTGGTTTACTAGCTTAGAATTTCGTCTAGTACCGGCATGATATATCCCAGGAACAAATTAGGATTCTCGCTCATCGGGAAATGTCCGAGTTTCTCCATCGGTATGAATTTGCAGCCAAGCTGTTCGGCTATCTCTTTAGCGCCTTCCGGTGGTGCTGAATAGTCATACTCACCTGAAAGCAGGTATACCGGGCAGCGATCCTGATCAATGTCGAGCTTCTGGTTACGCAAGTCGCCTTCGATAAAGTAGTAGTTGAGGTCTCCCTTGAAAACCCCGGGGCCACCGTTCGCATAATGCCACAAGGTTTCCCAACGATCCTGTTCCGGGCTTTGCGGCGCCATGATGCCGGATACCGCCGCCGCAGCGGCCTCGCCGCCATGGATGTCGTGGCGATGTAGATAGTCCAGTTGTTCAGGTTTGTTCTGATCGAGTCCCGCATGTAAGCCGGATTGCAATCCAATAACAGCCCGGGCTTTGTCGGGATGTTTTAAACCGAGGTGTAATACAACTCTGCCACCAATGGAACAACCCATAACAACCGGTCGGTCTAGCCCCAACGCATCCATAAAGGCGAGAATAAATGCCAGGTATTTCTCTGTGGTGAGCGCGTAAGTCTCTTTCTGCCAACCAGCGGGTGGCGAGGACTTTCCATGCCAGGGCATGTCGGGAACGATGACGCGAAAATTAGATGCGATGGTCTCGTTATTCACCACACCACGATACTGGCGACCATCCGCACCTGCGGTATGCAAACATAAGAGCGGAACCCCTTTCCCCGCTTCCTCGAAATACACCCGGTGCGACTGCCCCTCGATATCCAATGCCAAATAGTGACCGGTTACAGGCTCGATACTCATAACTCACAGCTCACAAACTTGTTTATCACACCCTTTATGTAGAACATGTTCGACAGCCACGGAATCACGTCGCCACTCACCCTTGCGCGACGGGTTTCTACTAGCGCGGTAAGATCCTGGTATCCAGGTTTTGGATTAGCCTCGTTGAATAATGCCCAGGTCTCGGCGTCGGTTTTGATGATGAAGTCGGTTCCCTTGGGGCCCTCCGTCGCTTCAACAAGTACCTCAACAAGCTTACCGTCGTCGATCACAAACATCGTCCACGTGTCATCGATTCCGAGCGCGAATTTCGTGGAAAAATATTTTCCCCGCCGCATGAGTTCAGGATCATTATTTACCTGTTCCTGCAGCCGGTTGATCGCATCGCTGACCAACGTTATATCCCCCTATTTTTTGTTCCGAACGTTTAGGCGCGTTCACCCTCAATCGGCATTTCGAATCCATTTCCCATGCCTACCCCGTCGAGTCGGTCGCCGTTAACCTTGCCTTCGAATTGAATGTCGATACCGAACCCGCCTTTGTCGATAACAAAGGAAAACGCGACCTTGTCATCTTCAACCTTAACGTTGCCAAGCTTGCAGCTGTAGCCAGAGCCATCTTCATAGGTGCCGGTGAGATCAGGCCTTACGTGCAGCTCCCATCTGGCAAACGATTTGTCGACGACCCAGTCGCCCACGAAGGGGCTGTCGCTGGGCTCTCCCTGCAGTGGCTCTTCTTCCGGTTCCTCGTCTGGCAGGGTCATGATATGTTTCGCGACTTTCAGGGTTCGCTCTGCAAGTTCGGTAATCTTGTTGTCATTGAACTCGCGCACCGATGATCGAAGACGATCGTTTAGTACACCAATCCATTTCTCTGGTAGTGCATCCGCACCAAATTTTAATCCCAGGACGGATCCGACAGTGGCGCCATTGCAATCCGTATCCCAGCCGCCACGCACGGAAACGACGATGCCGTTCTCGTAGTCGGTATTGCCAAAGTAAAGTCCAAGCACGACGAGCGCTGCGTTGTTGATCGTGTGCACACCACTATAGTGGCCATAACGTTCATTGATTTTTTCCCAGACCGCTTCCCAGTCGCTTAACTCCTGACACCACCCGAGCGTTTCGTGTACTGCTTCCGTAAGGCGGCATTTTGCGGGTATTTCGCTTAAGCCTACGTTGATGATTTCAACGATGTCGTCTGTGACGTAGGCTGCCGCCAGCATGGCTGCTACAAACATTTCACCGTAGATGCCATTTTTAACGTGGGAAATACAGGCATCCTTAAAGGCCAGTTCCGCCGCTTTTTCCGGCCACCCTGGTGAGGCATAGCCGAACATGTCAGCACGAATCTGGGCACCGATCCATTCACGGTGGGGATTACGATAGCTTGCTGATTCGGGCGGCCAGTAGCCGGCAACAAAGTTGCGATAGGCAGCGCGCTCTGCGGTGTATAGCAAGTTCACAGGCATATGGTTCATCCACACATTGGCCATGGTCCGCGGAGTGAACTTCTCGCCACGCTCTTCGAGCGCGATCAGACCCAGGATTGGATAATCCATATCGTCATCCCGCTCCATAAACTCGATGTTGTCTCGTGTGCTGGTCTTAAGACCAGCACCTATATTCTTTTCGTCATAGGGGACGTAGTTGTCGAGCGGCAAAGCATTTTTCGACTCAAGGTATTCGTCAATGCGTGCTTTGGGCCAGCCCTCTGTGGGTTTGCCGAGGGAACAACCGGCCGCACGCCCAAGCCAGGCACCGTGGATACGATCATAAATTTCTTCGTCGCTGATCGAGATTTCCATGCGACGTGGCCCATCGGGCCTTAATGCTTTTATCTCTTCAAGCGTCGAAGGCTCGTCGTAGCCGAACGAATCAGAGGGCTCCAGGGTATCCAGTTCGTTGTACAACCTGACCATCTCTTCCTTGTCGTCGGCTTTAAGGGCCGCTTCGACACGGGTCTCCAGGTCGCCAAGATCGCAGCCTTCTTCCTGGCGCTGCGTGATTTCACCGCGGATAAATAGTCGTTCTACATTCTTCATTTAATCGGCAGCCATAATGTGCAAAAAAGGGGAACTGAAGGATACCTATTTTTGCTGGTCAATACGCAAGGTTTATGCAAGGATTTGAATGTCGTTAGGTTCACTCAGCCCCAGCCAAATCCAACCGGTCAAGGATCTCATCCGATAGGATGAGATCAAAGCCTGCGAAACTCTCTTCCATTTGCTCGGACTTGCTGGCACCCGATATGACAATCACACCGCGACCGGTCATCCAGGCGAAAATTACCTGGATGGGGGTGGCATCCACTTCTTTGGCGACTTCCATCAATGTGGCCATGCGCGCATCGGAATCAGCATGTAGGTACTGAGCCCTCATTGGCTTGTCGTCCCTGACGTAGGCACCACTTAACAGAGGAGAATAAGCGACCAGTTGAAAGTCTCGCTCCTTGCAGTATTCAAGCAGGTCATCATTGGTCGACTTCTGAAAACCAAAATCAGCATCGACTCGTGGTCGCAAATAGGTATAACGCTGTTGCACGCATACGAAGGAACTAATATTTTTCGCGGCGCTCACTCCTGCTGCTTCAGCGAGCCGCCACGCCTTAAAGTTGCTGGCGCCGATGTATCGAACCTTACCTTCCTGTACGAGTTCATCCATGGTTCCCAGCTGATCCTCAAGCGGGACACTGCGGTCATCGCAGTGAAAGTAATACAGATCAATGTGATCGGTCTGCAGTCGTTTCAGGCTGCGCTCGCACTCCCTGCGGATATGTTCCGGCGCAGATGACATAGGCGCATCGTTAGCAGTGCCGCCCATCTTGGTGGCAAGAATCACGTCGTTTCTGTTGCCGCGATCAGCAAACCAGTTACCGATCATGGTTTCACTCTCACCACCCTTTGCGCGCCAGATAGCATAGTTGTTAGCAGTATCCAGAAAGTTACCGCCCCCGCCGACATATTGGTCCAGCATGTTGTAGGAAATAGTTTTGTCGTCGCGGGAACCCCATTCCTGGCCTCCCAGACAGAACATGCTGACGTTAAGGTCGGTGTTGTTGATGGTTTTTGTTTTCATTTATTTCTCCGTTAATCTCTCTACTGCTGCTTCATTCAGTTCGATGCCGTATCCAGGCTTGTCAGTAAGTACTGCATCGCCACCCTTTGGCAGAACATCTTCGCCGTAGAGCTCTGCGATGTCGTCCAGTGGACCGGAAAATTCGATTGAAAATTCATGCGGCCTGGTTGCGTTCTGGCTTGTCGCATAGACGTGCATTGATGCCATGGAGTTAATCCCAGCCTGGGGGCTGTGCGGCATCACTTGCTTGTTGATGGTCTCGGCCCAGTCAAAGATTCGTTTCACCTCTGACGGTCCACCTGCATTCAGGATGTCAGGCTGCAGAATATCTGGATCACCCAGCTTTACCAATTGTTGAAACCACCAGCCGTATTCATCCTGTTCACCTGCAGAGACGGCTACATCCAGTGCATCGGCAACCTGTTTTAACCCGGCCAGGTCCCAGTGTGGAATGGGTTCCTCGTAGTGGTTGATGCCAAGCTCCTCGAAACGTCGTCCTTGCTGAATGGCGGTAGAAACCGAGTATCCGTTGTTAACATCGAAGCCAAGGTAGGTATCTCCTGCAAGGAACTCACGCACTTCCTTGAACATGTAGTAATCCTTCTCAGGATCAATGTCCTGCCGCCAGCCGCGCCAGTCCATACGAATCTTGAAGGCCCGAAAACCTCGCTGCCAGCCTTCCTCAACCAGACGCAACATCTCTTCCGGCTGCATCTTCCAACCGGAGCCAACGCTCCAGTAGAGGGGAATGGTGGTTCTGGCCGCGCCGCCCATGAGCTTGTGCACAGGTAACCCGGTTTCCTTGCCCAGGAGGTCCCACAGTGCAACATCAATGATGCCAACTGCCCAACCCGGCAGCCTAAAGACAACTTCTTCTTTCCCGAGGGCGAGTGTGGTCCAGTGTCGCTGGATGGTGCGTGGGTCTTCACCAACAAGTGCAGTTTTAATTCTATTTTCAAGGTAAGCGTTGAACACAGAGCGATTTCGCCCAGAGACCTCTGACCAGCCCTCAACACCAGCGTTAGTCTGAATGCGCAGCAGGCTTTTGCCGATGTTCAACGGTGTAATTGTGATGTTAGTTATTTTCATAGCAGTGAGCCGATGTTCGACTCGCCATACTGATCCAGCGTGGCATAGGATGCAACTAGTGCTCCAACAAGGGTGGTGTCATGAGAGCGGTTCAGGTGCTGGGCAACGAACAGATCATGGTCTTGGATCGACCCGATCCGGAAGCGACCGACGGTCTGGTCACTATCAAGATTGAAACCTCGGCGATCTGCGGTAGTGAACGTCGCGGCTACTTCGGTGAAGGGGTACCGGAGGGCAATGGTGGGCACGAGGCAGCTGGCACGATTGTGGATGCGGACGCGCCGACTCAGTGGCAAACGGGGGATCGCGTTACGCTTCACTCGGCTGCCCCCTGTGGTCATTGTCGTCACTGCTGGGTAGGTAACTGGGTCCTTTGCGAAAGTCGTGAACGACGTGGCACCCGAGGTAATCATTCCCAGTATGTCGCGACGGACCCGGCCAGATGCTTACCATTACCCGACGATATCTCTTTTGAGATCGGTTCACTGATAGGTGATGCATTTGGCACACCGTTCCGTGCGATTCAGAAAGTCGGTGTCACGGTACTCGACCGAGTGTTGATTATGGGTCAGGGTCCGGTTGGACTTGCAGCGACCATGATTTGCAAGTTCTTCAATGCACAGGTGGTGGTCGCAGACGTTAACGAATACCGTCTTGAACAGGCGCGCGCATGTGGTGCAGATGAAACCTTGAATCCGAATAGTGACGATGTGCAGGCAGTAGCACCGCATGTGGCGTTCGATTGCACCGGTAATTCAGTTGCGCAGACTGCATGCCTAGATGCTGCGCAGGTAGGTGGGCGAGTGGCGTTGATTGGCGTGACAGGTAATGGGCCTTCCATTAACACACTGGAACACTTCACAAAGAAGGAACTCACCGTATACGGCACCTGGTATTCAACCCCGGTGGATCACCTGGATCTTATTGAAATTATTCGCCGCGGGCTGTCGGCGGAGCGTATCATCACTCATCGATTTGATATTGAAGATGCGCCCGAGGCGTTTTCGAAGTTCTTCGCTGGCGAGGCTGCGAAGGTGATCCTTACGCCCTGGTGACAGAACCTGGTCTGGCTTCGGTCACGAGTAGAGACCACTTTTCAACTCGTCAATGACGTCCTTTCTAAATAGCGCAGGTTCCGGGTTGTTCATCTTTAATATTACCCACTCGTCGTCGATCCTTTTGAATTCCCACGACCATCGGGTCAACGTGCGGGCGGTATCGAGTTGTCCGGGCACATGGTTACCACTTGGGTCTTTTAAATCCTCAGGCTCCGGGTCTGCAACGTAGTGTGTACAGTAGTGCGTGGCGGTCGCGTGGTCGTCGTCGACCACATCAATCAACAGGTTACTACAGAGCACCACGTTGACATTATGGTCCACTTTTTCAATGTGATCGAAGTGCTCGCGGATCTGTTCGCGGCTATTGAACTTGGCAAACTGACCCTCCTCAGCGAACAGATCAGCGACTTTCGCCTGTTCCCCTTCGAGAACCTTCAAAAACTTATAGATCAGTCGTTCACATTGCTTGTGTATCTCGAACTCGTTCGTCGCCATTAGCTGTCCTGTGTTTATGTTGAGTAGGTTTCAATCCGCGTTACGGATTGCGTTCAAATGATCCTTAACGCCCCGGGTGACCATGGCCGTTGCTGGTAGTGCCTGGAAGAAGCTGTATTCCTCGCGCTTTAACCAGTCTACTGGTCCTCCCAGCTTTTTTCCGGCGTTTAAAGTCGCGTCGTTGATTTTAGATACGAGCGCTTCATGCTCCGGTGTGCCCTGCCGGTGTCCGGAGAAACTGGCAAGATCGTTCGCCGCGGTGAAGACGATATCTACGCCAGGCACTGCGGCGATCTTCTCGACATTTTCTACCCCGGTTGGCGATTCGATCTGTGCAACGACCATAATGTTGTCATTGGCCGTGTTGCGATAATCATCGTCCCAGAGGTCTCTGTATTGACCACCACCATGGCTACGTTTACCTTCAGGTGGATACTTGGTAATGCGAATTGCATTTTCAACTTTCTCCGGTTCATCCACCATCGGAACGATAATGCCGAGTGCGCCAATGTCGGTAGCTTTCTGGATATCACCTTCAGTTGCATCCGGCACGCGTATGAAAGGTGTCACAGGCAGGTCATGTCCGGCCCAGATCAGGCTGGCTGCTTCCTGGTAGGTTATTGGGCTGTGCTGCATTTCGATCCACATAAAGTCGAGCCCGGCCTTCGCCATTGCGCGATAAATCTTTGGGTCCGGGGTATCGATGGTGCCACCGATAACCTGCTCGCCCCTGCCGAGCTTCTCTTTGACGGTGTTGTACATAGTATTCCTGGTTCTAAAAAGACCTATCGGCCGACGACACTTCTTGCGATCAGTTCCTTCATGATCTCAGAGGTGCCGCCGTAGATTCGCTGAATCCTGGCATCAAGGTAAAAGCGCGAGATCTTGTATTCACGCATATATCCGTAACCACCGAACAACTGAAGGCACTGATCGGCAATTCTTCCCTGCATTTCACTGGCAGCAAGTTTGCACAGGGAGGCCTCGGCGGGTGTTAGCTCGCCTCGCTGAAAGCGGTCGACGTATTTCTCAGCGAGCGCGCGATTCAGTTCGATCTCGGTTTTGAGATCCGCAAGTTTGTAGCGGGTATTCTGGAAACTTGATACTGCCTCACCAAAGGCTTTGCGCTCCGTTACATACTCCACCGTCAAATCAAAGATGCCTTCTGCGGCGGCAACGCAGCCAACGCCCAGGATAAGCCGTTCGCGGGGCAACTCGTTCATAAGGTTCGCAAAGCCCTTACCCTCACCACCGAGTATATCGGCAGCGGACACCCGCACGTCGTCAAAGAAAAGCTCGGACGTGTCGCCGGAATGCAGGCCAATCTTCTCGAGGTTCCGGCCCCGCTTGAAGCCGGGCAGATGACAGTCGACGGTAAACAGCGTCATGCCACGTGCACCCTCTTTGGGGTCCGTCTTGGTCGCGAGCACGAGCACGTCGCAATGCTGGCCATTGGTAATAAAGGTCTTCTGGCCGTTAATGACGTAATCGTCCCCGTCCTTTATCGCCGCGGTACGGATACCCTGCAAATCTGACCCGGCGGCAGGTTCCGACATGCCGATGGCGCCAACATATTCTCCTATCGCCATTTTGGGTAGAAAACGCTGACGTTGTTCTTCAGTCCCAAGGTTGAGGATGTACGGTGCAACAATGTCGGAATGTACAGAGACGCCGGAAGATAGCGCCCCAAAACCTGCCCGTGATATCTCTTCAGCCACCACACAGCTGAACTCGAAGGGTGCGCCATAGCCGCCGTATTCCTCTGGCATATCAACGCAGAGCAACCCGTTCTCACCCAGTTTCTGCCACACTTCGCGTGGCCAGATTTCCTCGCGCTCCCACTCGTCGTAATGGGGCTCTATTTCTGCCTCTAAAAACTTCCTGACGGTATCGCGAAATAACGTCTTGTCTGCCTCATAAAATGCTTGTTCGCTCATATTTTTACCTTAAAGGGTTACCCCTATTGTAAAGGCTTGTGCCACGCTCTTCACGAATAAAACCATCGCGTGAAATTGATTTCCGAGTTTGCGAAAATTGGCAAAGATCGATCACATGAAGGGAATTCGATGCTTGGAAGGAAAAACCTTCTTCTCAGTATTTTTTTGGCGGTGCCGTTGCAGGTTTTGGCCCAGGATTACTCCTGGAAAGATTGTCTTCAACTAAAGGCGAGTGACCATACAGCGATCATCAGCCTCATTATGAAGAATGCGGACGTACTAATCCCACTCGCAAAAACTGCCGAGATCCCACTTGATGATCCGTAGGCGCTGTTTAGTCCAGGGTCTGCCTCGAAACTGTTACGGGGCGCTCGTGATGAGTTCAATGCTCCGGATTCACTGCGGGATACGCTGGCGTTGGTAGCCTATTGCATTACCTCCCCGGAGGGCTACGCCCAGCCATCGCCGACAGGCACTATCGTGTTTGATATCCGCTCGATACTGGCGAGTGCTGACCAGATTGATCATTTGATTAGCAAGTTTCAGAACCTTCAAACGACTATGGACCCATCGGCACAGGAGTTCGAAGCGGTCAAAGTCGCGCTGGCTATTTTGATAGATGGTAAGGATTCAATCTATCGCGAAGATGAACCGTTAGATCTCCATCATAAGTTGGCGGAGGAATCGGCCAAGAGTGATGATGAAACGCAGCATAAAACCGCCGCGGAATCTGCGTTGGAACCTGCGAAAGCAGACGTAAAAGGAGCCCTGTCCGGTTCGCTGGGTGGATGTGCTGCTGGTCTATTGGCGGGTGGTGCGGGCTGCGCAGCTGGTGCGCTGGCAGGCGGTGTATCGGTCGCGGTTGGTACTTCTTCTATTACTGTGCTCGACTGGGCCTTGAAGTTTTTTGGCCCCTAAACCGATTCCGACAAAAGGGTCTCTTATGACATTGGACCCATGAAAATCTACGGTATCGATTTCACCAGTCGTCCAACAGGTCGCAAACCAATTACGTGTCTTGAGTGTGAACTCAAAGGTGATGTGCTGACGGCAGGCGAGCTACACGAGTGGGCTGATTTCGTAGAGTTTGAAGTGGCACTTGATCAACCGGGCCCCTGGGTCGCGGGCATTGATTCCCCTTTTGGGCAGGCGCGAAAATTCATCGAGACCATTGGCTGGCCAGACACATGGCAGGGTTATGTTGATCATGTTGCCGCAATGAGCCGAGATGAATTTCGCGAAGCACTGGATGACTATCGCGCTACCAGAGAACCCGGTGACAAAGAACATCGTCGTGCCACCGATGTCTCCGCGGGTTCCATGAGTCCGCAGAAGCTTTACGGTACCCCGGTGGGTTTGATGTTCTATGAAGTGGCGCCTCGATTACGTAGTGCAAACGTGACTATTCCAGCCGTACGGGCGGGCGATCCGGATCGGGTTGTGGTCGAAGCCTACCCGGGTATCCTCGCGCGTCACTTCATCGGTAGACGCAGTTACAAACAGGATACGAAACAAAAACAAACCGAAGATCAGTGCATTGCCAGACATGATCTCTATAATCTGCTGATCAGTAGTCAATTGAAGAATACCTATGGCATTACGCTTCATGCGTCGCAGTTACTTGCCGACGACCCGATGGGCGATCAGCTTGATGCGCTGCTTTGCGCGATTCAGGCGGCCTGGTCTTCGCGCGCAAAAAACTACGGGGTGCCTAGGTCGGTTGACTCGCTCGAGGGCTGGATTGCGGATGCGACGCTTTAGCGCCTTATTCCTGCTCTTCGCGATCGCCTCAGTACAGGCGGAAACTCGCGTCATAGTGGAGACAAGCATGGGCAGTTTCACAATCGAGCTCAACGAAGTGAAGTCGCCGCTCGCGGTGCGAAACTTTCTATCCTACGTTGATGCAGGTTCCTATGACGGCACGATATTCCACCGGGTGATACCAGGGTTCATGATCCAGGGTGGCGGCTACACCGAGAAGCTTGAAGAAACCTATGAAGGCGATGCCATTGAAAACGAAGCAGCGAATGGTGTTAGGAATGTGATGGGCGCGGTGGCCATGGCTCGTGAAGCAGAAATTGAGAGTGCACGAAAACAGTTTTTCATAAACGTTGATGACAACGCGCATCTGGATCACTCGGAGAAAAGCTGCACGCGCGAGATCGAAGCCGCCGTCGCAAAGGCAGAAGCTCGCGGGTTGCGCAAACCAGTTTCCTGCACCACCTATGGCTATGCAGTATTTGGCAAAGTAGTAGAGGGGATGGACACTGTCTCGGATATCGAATTTGTCGAGACGGATATGACCGATTACTTTGAAGCGCTGCCACTGACGCCTGTAGTCATTAAATCGGTGCGGCGCCAATGAAAAACCATCTCCATAAACAGTCAACGGGAGCTAACTCATGACGAATCCTGTTTGTGCGATTATTGGCATCGGTCCCAAGAACGGCGCGGCATTTGCCCGCTGCTTTGACAAGGCGGGTTATCGGATTGCGCTCCTCTCTCGTAGCACCTCCTTTAGCGAAGAACTCGCAAATGAGTTAAGTCAGGCGAGAGCCTACGCCTGCGATGCGGCCGACCCTGCATCAGTTGAAGCAGCGTTGTCGCAAGTTCGATCTAACATGGGTGCAGTGGACGTGCTCATCTATAACGCTGGCAATGGCAGTTGGAAAGACGTCGAAGAAATCACGGCGGAGGAATTTGAGCTGGGCTGGCGGGTTAACTCGCTCGGCGCACTGGTTGCCTCCCAACAGGTTATCCCTGACATGAAAGCGCAGGGGGCAGGTAACATTATTTTTGTGGGGGCCACTGCGTCGCTCAGAGGAAGACCGAAAACCGCAGGCTTCGCTTCCGCGAAAGCGGCCCAGCGCAGTCTCGCCCAATCGATGGCAAAGCATCTGGGGCCTCAGGGCATTCACGTTTCTCTGCTTATCATCGACGGCGGAATCGATTTCCCGGGTGCCACTGATGCCGAGGAAGGCAAAAAACTGGACCCTGACGACATCGCGACGCTGGCCTATTACGTCACCACACAACCGCGTTCAGCCTGGACCTTCGAAGTGGATGTCCGGCCGAACCAGGAGAACTGGTAGGGTCCGTTATGAGTGAGCTCCCCAACATTGTTTACATCCTTACCGACGACATGGGATATGGCGATATCTCCTGTCTGAACGAAAATTCAAAGATTCCCACGCCGAATATCGATCGACTTGCGGTTGAGGGTCGAATATTCACCGATGCCCATGCAGGGTCGTCGATCTGTTCACCCAGTCGCTACAGCATTCTTACCGGGCAATACAGTTTTCGTTCACGATTGCACTACGGCGTGCTGCTGGGTTACAGCAGACACCTGATCGATCCGCAACGGTTAACCGTGCCTGCATTGATGAAATCCCAGGGCTACCACACTGCGTTTTTCGGTAAGTGGCACCTGGGGATGGATATGCGCACCACCGACGGCGACATTGCCGATGACGAGGGCCCCCGCGTCAGGTCTCTTGCTTATAAACCCGATGTCGACTGGAACGCCAGTATTGAAAATGGTCCAAACGCTTTGGGGTTTGATGAGTTTTTTGGCATCTCTGCATCTCTGGATCACCATCCATACATCTATATACATAATGATAAATTCGTCGGTGAGTGCACCACCGAAAAGAGCTTTGCAGCAACCGGATATGACAACGGCCCCGCCGAAGCGGACTTCGAAGCCATTGATGTAATGCCGCGGATAACTGAAGAGACCATCGCCTATATTGAAGCTCAACAGGAACCATTCTTTGTCATGATGTCGACATCGGCACCACACCTGCCCATCCTGCCCACGCCCGAATTTCAGGGTAGAACCAGTATTGGTGCCTACGGCGATTTTTGTGTGCAGGTTGACGATGCGGTGGGGCAGGTGATGGCGGGACTGGAGCGAAAGGGCATCAGTGACAACACGATCGTGGTATTCACCTCGGACAACGGATGTGCCCCCTATATTGGCGTGCCAGCCATGATCGAAAAAGGCCATTACCCCAGTTACATATTCCGTGGTTACAAACATGATATCTGGGAAGGCGGGCACCACATTCCGTTTATCCTGCGCTGGCCGGATAGAGTAGAGGCAGGCAGTATCTCTGATGAGGTCATCTGTCTTTCCGATCTGCTCGCAACCTGCGCGGGAATAACTGGTGCCGAGTTACCTGACGATGCCGGTGAAGACAGCTATAACATCCTGCCGGTGATCGTAGGTGAGGCCCTCGATGAGCCAATTCGCGAAGCGACAGTGCATCAGGCAGATGATGGCTCCTTATCTATTCGCCAGGGTAAATGGAAACTGGAACTCTGCGCCGGTTCCGGTGGAAGAAGTTCTCCGACTCAGAAAGAAGCAGCCGAAATGAAGCTGCCCGAGGTCCAGCTATACGATCTGGATGCAGACATCGCAGAAGCGACGAATGTCTGGGACGCTCATCCCGATGTAGTGGAAGAACTCACAGCGTTACTTCAGCGTTATAAAGATGAAGGCAGAAGCGTAAAGCGCCATTGAGGTAAAGGTGTAGTATGCTGCGCGCCTTATGGATATCACCCTCCCTCTCAATACAAAAGACAACGATCTGGAGGTTGTTGGCGGCAAAGGCAGGTCGCTGGCGACGCTTTCGGGGGCAGGCTTCAATGTGCCAGGTGGCTTTCAAATTCCGACGGCGGTTTATCGAAGCTTCGTTGCGGATAATAACCTGCAAGACAGAATCCTCGATCTGGCGAGGCCAAGCATCAATGACGGTGCTGCCTCTTTTGAAAAGGCCTCAGCGGACATCGCGCAGCTTTTTATAGATCATGAGTTTTCTGCGGATCAACTATCAGCAATAAGAACGGCTTATGACGACCTCCCCGGGCGTCCATCCGTTGCCGTTCGCTCTTCTGCTAACGCGGAAGACCTGCCGGACCTTTCATTCGCCGGACAACAGGAAACCTTTCTCAATGTCACCGGCGCCGATGAAGTCGCCGCGGCAGTGAAACAATGTTGGGCTTCCCTGTGGACTGCCCAGGCAATGAACTACCGACATGAGATGGAAATTGATAACAGTTCCGTGGCAATGGCCGTGGTGGTACAAGTTATGGTGCCTTCGGAAGTCTCCGGCATTCTGTTTACAGCAAATCCAGTCAATGGTGATCGTTCAGAGATGATCGTCAATTGCAGCTTCGGACTGGGTGAGGCCGTGGTGAGTGGTCAGGTCACTGCAGATACCTACGTGATTGATCGGGAATCACTCACCGTTCGCGAAACGATTCTGGGAGAGAAGGCGCAGCAGATAGTCGCCGAGGGTGCTCAGGGCACGCGCATGAAAGATGTCCCCGAGGAAGATCGCGCAATGGCATCACTGCCGGAAGTGATAGCCAGTGAGCTTGCTGAACTTGCGCTCAAGATTGAGCAGCTATTCGGGGGTGTGCCACAGGATATTGAGTGGGCCCTCGATTCAGGTAGTTTGTTCCTGTTGCAGTCTCGACCCATTACCAACTTGCCGGATCAACCACCGGAAGATGTTGACTGGCCGGAAATCCCCGGTGCACAGCTCTACAAACGCATGGCCTCCGAGGTGATGCCGGAACCCTTATCACCACTGTTTGAAGATCTTTACCTAAAGGGCCTTTACGATACCCAGACCTGGCCCGACGACTGGGAGTGGAAGGGCTCGCAAACCTTGAACTGGCTCAGCAATTTTATTATCGCCACCGTCAATGGTTATGCCTTTCAGGCGATCTATGTGCATCAGGGTGATGAATCGAGAGATCACTGGGCGAAGGTGCGAGAGGGGCGCGGCAAGCTTCCCTGGTACCGGGCGCTCAAGACAGTATTCACGCCCCGCCGCAGTGGCAGTCTCGACAAGGTTGACGTCAACAACGTGAATGCCTCCGGCCGACTGATGCTGCTGATGGAGATGAAAGACAGTTCGCAACGCTGGATCCGGGCGCTGTATCACTGGACGCGCACGTTCATCAAGGCGGAAGCAGTCGTCAGATGGCGCACTGAAAACCTGCCGCATTACCTCAGTAAGCTTGATCGCTGGCGCAGCGTAGACCCGGGGAATGCGCACGATCAGGAGTTACTCGATGGCATCAGATCGCTAACCATGATCGAAGCAAGGTATTGGCATGTGCTGCGTGCGATTATCGGTGCGGCAAAAATGACAGACCAGGCCCTGCAGAATTTTGTTGTGGATAATGCCCCGGGTCTTGGGCTCAGCAGCGGCACATTTCTCTCCGGGTTTGAGTCGGATACGCTGGTTGCCGAACGGGACATGCGCGCCATAGCAGAGCAGATTTGCAGCAACAAATCGCTCCATGAATTGATGGTTCTGACCCCGGTGTCGAAGTTCCTGGATGCACTCAAAGCCCATCCCGAGGGCAAAGATGTACTCGCGGCAATCAATGATTACCTGAACACCTACGGCAAGCAGGTTTTCAATCTGGATTTTGCGGAACCGTCGCTCATCGAGGCGCCGCTGCCCTTTATTACTAACCTTAAAGCCATGGTGCGACATTCAGGTTTCGACCTCACCGCGAGACAACAGGGAGTCAAAAGAAAGCGACGGGCGAAATGGATTCAATCGTTGGTCTACTTTTTCACCAGGCGTACGAAGGAAGGCGAGGGTCGATGGGCGGGTACCGCTCCGGTGTCACGCTGGGCCTTCGCGGAATTCCTTCGTATCTATTGGACAGCGCGGATCAATTATCCCACCCGCGAGAAAGCCATTTTTTATATGGGTCTGGCCTGGTCACTGCTCCGGCCCTTTGCCCTGGAACTTGGCAGACGGCTAACGGAAGATGGCACGCTTGCAGATGCCGATGACGTTTTCTATCTCACCAGCGATGAATTGCAGCAGGCGCTGGATGCGAGAGCCAATGATCAGGACATGCCGGCACTCAAGGATCAGGCAGCAGCGCAGCGCGAGCTGCGTGAGTGGCGTGCACGACTGCAACAACCTGCCGCCATTCCAGAGGAGAATCAGCTGGCCTGGGCAGGTGGTGGCGGCAAGTCATTCGATACCATTAAGGTTAACGATAGCGATGCGGTAGTCATCAGCGGTTTTGCCGTCAGCCCCGGCACCGTGACCGGCATTGCCAGCGTCATCATGTCACCCGACGACTTCGACCAGATGCAGCCGGATACTATCCTGGTGTGTCCGCTCACAACGCCCGCGTGGACGCAGTTATTTCCCTACGCCATTGGTCTCGTCACCGACATTGGCAGTATCACTGCCCATGGTTCTATCGTGGCACGGGAATATGGCATCCCTGCTGTATTAGGTACTGGCAACGGCACCCGTCTTGTCGAACATGGTCAGCGCATTGCCATCGATGGTGACAAGGGAATCGTGGTGGTGCTGGAAGATTAGGAATCTGGACTCCTGAATTCCAGGAAATGTCGATATTTTTCTATTTTTCGTACATTTTATGGAAATATGTCGACTACATCGACATATTCGACTAATATGTCGATAGTTAGTAAAAATATCGACATATTATATGCCCTTTGATGCTACCAGACCGAACAACGAACTTCCTCCACTGCCCCCAATGGTGGAACTGGAGACTCGTACTGTTCTCAAAGCATGTATAGCAGCCAGAAGTGCACTGGCGGCACTCAAGGAATCGGGTGATTTAATTCCTAATCAGGCAATGCTGATTAACACAATTCCGATACTTGAGGCCAAAGCAAGCTCGGAAATAGAGAATATTGTAACGACCACAGATTCGCTTTTTCGATACGCGCTAATCAATGAAGCCAATGCTGATGGGGCAACCAAGGAAGCACTTCGCTATGGTTCAGCACTATGGCAGGGGATGCAGTCGCTTCACGGACGTCCGTTGTGCACCAACACAGCGATCGACATCTGCACGACAATCAAGGGAACCAGGATGGAAGTCCGTCGTGTTCCCGGGACCAAACTAGCGAACCCAACAACTGAGGAAGTGATCTATACGCCGCCGGAGGGAGAACCACTTTTGCGAAACATGCTGGCAAACTGGGAGTCATTTTTACACGGTGACGAAGACATTGATCCGCTTGTCCGAATGGCTGTTGCCCATTACCAGTTCGAAGCGATCCATCCGTTCACTGATGGCAATGGTCGTACGGGAAGAATACTCAATTTGATTTATCTTGTAGAGCAAGGGCTGTTGACTGTCCCTGTTCTCTACCTGAGTCGCTACGTACTGGAGCACAAATCAGACTACTATCGTTTGTTGCGCCTGGTCACGGTGTCGGGTAAGTGGGAGCCCTGGTTAGTCTTTATGATTACGGCGATTGCGGAGACGTCCGACTGGACTCGCTCAAAGATCATGGCAGTGCGAGACCTGCTGTCACATACCTCTGCCTATGTCCGCCACGAGTTGCCAAGCGTATACAGCAGAGAGCTGATGGATGTTGTTTTTAGTCAGCCTTATTGTCGCATCCAGAATCTGGTGCAGGCTGATATCGTTAGGCGACAGACTGCTTCGGGATACCTCAAGAAGATGGTAGATATAGGTGTCTTGGGGGAAGAGAAGAGCGGTCGCGATAAGCTCTTTGTGCAACCCAAGTTACTTCGATTACTTGAGCAGGAAAGCAACGAATTCGCACCCTATTAGTTGTTGACCCAAAGGCGCGGCGAATATAATCAGAACTCGAACAACGTAAGGCAATTTAATGGAAGTGAGCGAAGAAGTAGCCCGCTATTTCAATGCGGCCCAGATCGACGAGATACCTGACGACCTTTTGAAGCCGCGTCACATCCTGCACGATATTACCGCTGAGCAGCGTCGTGAAAACTACGAGAGGTGCGCGCTCGCGACCGAGCTATGGAATTCCGCCGATACCGATGAAGGACGCCTTGCTGTGCTTAACGCTTACAAGGCAAAGCATAATGCCGATGACCGCCTCTTTAAGATGATGGAATCTTTTTTGCGGGAACAACTTAATCGCCTGCCGCTCACTGAAATCGAATACGCCATGGATGAGCTTGGCCTTACCGATGAAAACAACAGTGTGCTCACTGAGGCAGAAAGTGCTTCTATCGACCGTAACGGCTACGTTAATCTTGGCGTGCTTATCGATGAAGAGCGTCTGCAAAAAATGCGTGAGCGCTACGATGCGGCCATAGAGGAAGAGGGCACCCTCCCGATCAATTTAGACAAGACGGGGATTGGCCGGCTTGCAGATACAGTGGTCAGACCAATGAATCGCGACGGTCTTCTGGATCCAATCTTTATGCACCCGAGGTTACTTGCCGCCGTACGCCACCTGTTGGGTGTGCACCTAAAGTACATTGGCTCAAATTATCACTGCGCGCTCCCGGGTTATGGTCATCAAGGCATCCACGCGGATTATTTGTGGGGCGTAAAGGGTAAACCCGAGGTCGTCAATGCAGTGTGGCTGATTGATGAATTCACCGAAGACAATGGCCCAACACGTGCGGTACCTGGCTCACATCTTTCTGGCATTCATCCAAGCGGTGATCTGGTGAATGGTGAACCCCGCGACCTCAATGCGCCGGTGGAAGGCGAGATCCAGGTTCTCGGACCGGCAGG
>CAJWQG010000009.1 GCA_913045175.1 uncultured Gammaproteobacteria bacterium
CCATTTTTCAACTGGAGCGGCAATTGCAAATTCTTCATGGCTCAATATTTCTAAACAGGAATAGAAGTCCCGGCGCCGTTATGGGTGACGGGGTTTTGTGGAACGTCGGGAAAAATCTCTCGGAACAGACTTAACATGTTCATGGTAGATCGCCGGTCGGCTGCCTCGTGTATTTTCCCGGGGCCACCCAGGGTAGCAGGTAACGCAAACCCGTGGGGTGTTTTTGCGTGATCATTAAAGCACCAGTCAACGTCCGCGGCATCCATCTCGTCGAAAAAGCGTTTTCTGCTTTCGCGGGGAACCAGCTGATCTTTAGCACCATTCTCTATGACGATTGTTGTATTGGTGTTGTAGTGGTTTGTGCAGTCTTTTATCGGTGGTCTTTCGACACCTCTTCGAGCGGGATTGGGATCCTCGCCAGTCTGCAATAGTCCATGAAATGATACGACGCCGCCCAGATTCAATCCGCCTCGTACTGCCTCTAGCACTGCGCAACCACCAAAGCAGTAACCGATCGCTGCTCCAGGGGTAGATGAATCAACAGAGGGATGAGCGAGACCCTGATCCAGCCATTCCTGAAGTAGCGCACGGAATCTTTCGTAGTCGTGGTCTAGTGCTACCATCGCCTCGAAGGTTCGGACCATGAACGATGCTGCGTCACTCTCGTCGGACGGAAACATGCGCTCCTCCGGAGGTAACGTATCGCCGTAAAGATCGATGGCAAAACCCACGTAACCGACTCGTGCGAGATACTCAGCGACATCGACATCAAAGAACTTCAATCCCTGAAAGTTGTGAATCACCAGGACTAACGGTCTGGGACCAACGGATTCCGGTGGAGCAACCAGGTGACCCAGGTAGTCGTTATCACGAAAACTAAAGCTGATGTCTGCTCGCTGCAGATCAGGAGCTGGTGGCCATTCCGAGATAGGCATATGGTCTTGTCCTTGAGGGTTTTACTGCAAACGACGCACTATAAAGTAAATGGGGCCGGAGTAGAATGGTGCTCACTTTTGGTCCGTCAAGGGTGTACGCAGTTGGTCCTGGGAGTTGTTTTTCTCCGCGGCTTGCGACCCTCCGGGTTGCCCTCAACTCCTCCACAAGCCCCTTCGGGTCCGATGGCGGTCCCCTCGCTCCCCCATTTCGGCGCTGCGCCTGAAGGCTACGAAAAACAACTCCCAGGACCGACTGCTGCATATTCGGGCACCGTGTATTCCTGTCCAGTGCAATGAAAGCCGCGTTAGAGTATGTTTATGGGTATAGGGGGGGATGTAAGCATCCAAATAGCAGACAGCATTACCAAGCTTGGTCCGGAGTTTTCTGGTGCGATTCTCGTGGCGGGTTCTCATGGGGGGCGTTACTGTGGCTATCTGGCAGCCCTCGCTGGTCTGCGGGGGGTCATACTGAATGATGCAGGCGTTGGCCTAGATAAGGCAGGCCTGGGTTCACTCGAATACCTACAGCCACTGGGTGTGGCAGCCGCAACGGTGAGCAATAGTTCGGCGCGTATCGGCGATGGCGCAGATATGGTCGAGCGAGGTCGTATTAGCCACTGCAATCAAGTGGCGCGTGAATTGGGTTGTGAAGTCGGTCAGACATGCGATGAAGCGGCGGAATGTATGAGCCGCGGACAAACCTATACGGGTGACGTGCCTGCTTACGAAGAATCCCGAGCAATACTCAAAGAGACACCGGTCCGCGTGATTGCCTGCGACTCGGCGGCCCTTGTTGAGAGCGATGATGCTGGCGCGATTATCATTACCGGTTCCCACGGTGGCGTTCTGGCGGGTCGACCTGGATATGGGATAGCGGCACAGGCGCACGGCGCTGTATTTAACGATGCCGGCTTTGGGATCGATCAGGCGGGAATACAGAGACTCAGTGTATTAGAACAGGCGGGCATTCCGGCAGTTACGGTCGATGCAGCGACTGCTCGCATTGGCGATGCACGCTCAGCCTGGGAAAGTGGTGTCATCTCGGGCCGAAATGCGTTGGCAGCGGATCGTGGTGTTGCGATCGGTGCGTCGGTGCCTGAATTTGTGGAAATGCTTAGTTCGTAATGAGACTAGAAGCACGATGTTAACTTTTAGGATAACAACCAGGTAATAGGAGGATTGATGTCGACAGTATCCATGAACGGAGGCAGGGCTCTTGCGGAAATGCTAAAGCTCCATGATCCTGCTCCAATGTTTGGCATGGCCGGTTTTCAGCTACTGCCTTTCTACGAGGCTGTGCGGGAACTGGGTCTTACCCATTCTTTGATCAACGATGAGCGGTGTGGAATTTTCGCCGCCGATGCGTGGGCCAGGGTAACGGGCAGGCCTGGAATTTGCGATGCAACCCTGGGGCCAGGAGCAACTAACCTGCTCACTGGATTGGTTGAGTCACTGAACGCGGGCGTGCCCCTTGTCGTTATCGTTGGTAACAGCAATCGCGATCACTCCTGGAAAAACATGACCCAGGAGACCCGGCAATCGGCGATGCTTGAACCCGCCGTCAAGTCGTTGATTAGAATCGAACAGGGCCTGCGTATTCCGGAACTCGTGCGACGAGCCTATAGCGTAGCCACTTCTGGTCGTCCTGGTCCGGTTATTCTGGATGTGCCTGAGGATATTGCTCATGGCGATTTTGAATTCCCTGCTGATGATTTCTATGCGGATCCAAACACCATATCAATACCGGCAATGCGCTCCCGGCCCGGTCGGGATGTGCTGGCACAAGCGGCCGAAAAATTAGGAAACGCAGAACGCCCGGTGATTCTTGCAGGAGGTGGCGTACATCTCTCCGGTGCTTACGATGAACTGCTTAATCTGGCCGAGGCAATCCAGAGTCCGGTCGCGCAGACCCTGAGCGGCAAAGGGGCGATCCCCTGCACGCACCCGCTCAGTGTGGGATTGTTTGGACGCTGGTCGAGAATTGCCAACGAACTGATCGAATCGTCCGACTGTTTGCTATCCGTCGGTTGCAAGATGGGTGAGATCGCCACGAAACGCTACACGCTACCACCTGGTGAGGTTCCGTTTATCCATCTTGATATTGTCGCTGAGGAAATTGGCCGTACCACGCCCACTGATATAGCACTGTGGGGTGATGCTGCCGAGGGGTTGCGAGATCTGCATGAACTGGTAGCTGCCGATGCAGACGCTATTCAGGATCGGCGCAAAGACTATCTGGCAGAAATCTCCAAGCGCATGACAGAGTGGCGCGCCGAGGCTGAACCCAGATATACCTCGGACGAGCGTCCAATAGATATGTCGCGGATGATTCGTGAGCTGCAGGGTGTTATGCCGGAAGACGGTATACTCGTGGTTGATGGTGGGTTCGCGGCGCACTGGACAGGGTTGCTCTATGACTCACAGCGATCCGGTCGCAGTTATATCGCCAACCGGGGTTTTGCATCGATTGGTTACGGCTTGCCTGGAGTGATAGGGGCACAGCTGGGTGCGTCGGACTCGCCCGTGGTTGGGCTGACTGGCGATGCAGGTTTTAACATGATGATAGGTGAACTCGAAACCGCTCGCCGTCTGGGTCTCGGCTTTACGCTGGCCGTTGTGAACAATGCAGCCTCTGGGTATGTAAAGGCGTTGCAACATAACATGTACGGTCAAGGCAGTTACCAGTCAAGTGATCTGGACGAAACCAATTACGCGAACGTCGCCCGTGAGATGGGTTGTCATGGCATCCGAGTGGAAGACCCGGCTGAACTGGGTTCGGCATTCTCTGAGGGCATGGCAGAGCGTGACAAACCGACAATTATCGATGTTGTAGTGACGCGAGATCCGTCGAAGATGTTACCGGGTGTTGATAGTCGAACGATGGTGGTAATGAAGGGAGACAGGCCTGCCTAGCAGCAAGGCTAAACCGATACAGGGATGTATCGGCCGCAAATCGACGACGTAAGTCGTTTATTTGTCGCGAGCGGGCTAAGGCCGGCGACTTTGAAAAAGTGTAGGACAGCACTTTTTCAGCAAAATAATAAAGAAGGGGGAAACAAAATGGCTCTTAGTGCTGAGAAACAACTAGAGATGCTGCGCACAATGCAAACCATACGTCGCTTTGAGGAGCGAGCTTCTGAGGACTATATAGGAGGTGCCATCTACGGTGTGGTGCACTGTTATATCGGTGAGGAAGCAGTGGCGACAGGAATATGTAGCGCGCTCAATATCGATGATCGCATTATTAGCACACACCGTGGTCATGGGCATTGCATCGCCAAGGGTGCTGATCTCAATCGCATGATGGCAGAACTTTATGGTCGGGCGACGGGATACTGCAAGGGCAAGGGCGGCTCGATGCACATTGCGGATTTCAGCATCGGCATGCTGGGTGCTAATGGCATCGTGGCAGGAGGTATTCCCATTGTGACTGGGGCCGGTTTAGCTGCCCAACTAGAGGGGAAAGGTCAGGTAGCGGTTTCGTTCTTTGGAGATGGCGCTTCAAATGCGGGGCCATTCCATGAGTCGATCAATATTGCTTCGGCTTGGAAATTGCCAATGATCTACGTGTGTGAAAACAATCTGTGGTCTGCCGATACGGAGGCTAAGGGTACCTTAGCGTTGGAAGACATAGCCGCTCGTGCTGCCGGTTATGGCATTCCGGGCGTGATCGTGGATGGTAACGATGTGCTGGCCGTTAACGAGGTTGCCGAGGCAGCGATTGCAAGAGCGCGAGCCGGCGAGGGGCCCAGCCTGATTGAATGCAAGACCTATCGCCAGCGTACTCATACGGAGAGAAAGGAAGCCATAGACAATCGGCCGGCGGAACAGGTTGCAGCGTGGATGGAAAGAGATCCGATAAAACTATTCGCTGCTGATCTGATTGAGCGGGAGGTTATGACCGAGGAAGACTGGAAGAAAATGGAAGAGGAAATCGCCCAGGAAGTCCTGGACGCGGTGAAATTTGCCGAAGAGAGTCCGTTTCCGGACCCGGAAGAGGCACTCGTAGACGTTTTTGCGGAGTAGCTACACGAAATCTAGGGGGAATCACAATGCGAACAGTTACCTATTCTCAGGCCGGTTTGGAAGCGGTCATGGAGGAAATGCAGAAAGATGATAAGACAATTCATCTTTCTACTAATGCGCCGGCTGCACTCACCGACTCATTCGGAACTTCACGGGTGAGAGCGACACCGATTGCAGAAGGTGGATTCACCGGTATTGCCCTGGGGGCCGCAGGCTCCGGCTTCAGGCCCATCGTCAACTGGAGCATGGTGACGTTTTCCTTCGTCGCCATGGACCAGATCGTCAATCAGGTGTCGAAAATCCACTACATGTTTGGCGGACAGGCGAAGTTTCCCATTACCTTTCGCACCTCTTGCGGCGGTGGTGGGCGGATGGCTGCCCAGCACTCTCAGAATCCGTATTCCATGTTTATGAACCTAGCTGGCCTGAAGATGATCCTGCCATCGACACCTTACGACCTGAAGGGTCTACTCAAATCGGCGATCCGCGAGGACAACCCGGTTATCTCATTCGAGGCGGGCAACATGTATGCGTTTGAAGGTGAAATACCTGAGGAAGAATACACGCTGCCATTGGGTGAGGCCCACATTTTACGCGAGGGCACTGATGTTACGGTGGTTACCCTGGGTCGGATGTTGCATGACACCCTTCCTGCTGCGGAAATACTCGACAAGGAAGGCGTATCGGTAGAGATAATCGATCCTCGTACCCTGGTACCCATGGACGTTGACACCATCAGGGCTTCGGTACAGAAGACCGGTCGGTTAGTGATCGTTGATGCAGCCGGTGCGACCGCTGGTGCCACGGCTGAGATTGCCACGGCAGCAACCGAGCATGCGGAGACCTTTGCGGCTATGAAGGCGCCGGTTAAGCGTATATGCGCGTTCAATGTTCCGATTCCCTATAGCCCAACGCTTGAGGATCATGTGTTCCCGGATGCCGACAAGATATTGGCAGGTATCAGAGAAGTCCTGGCGTAGTCGCTAAATCATCCGGCTGGAAGGTAGCCGCATTGCTTCAGGAGGGGTTCGAGCGATCTGACATGTCGTGATAACGCGAAGACCGAACGGTCCAGCAGGAGGTCCCGCTGTTCCCGCCAGGCAGTGTATGCAGATGGTTCGCCGATGCTGAGTTTACCTTCCAAAGATCGGAGTAACGGAAACAGGGAGTAATGGTCCCGATTCAGACGCGCCACCAGCGGCTGGATAGATCCGATCAGGAACTGTCGAACCACTGCGTGGAATCTGTCTGCAACCTTCGTTTTCATGTCCTTGAAACACAGCGGTCGTCTTGCAAGCCGTGAATTCAGGATGGCGGTGCCCATAGCAAGTTCATCATTGAATACCATCCATTGGCTTAGATGCTCCCCGGCATTGCCCCATCTGATGATCGATAACTGAGCTTCCAGTCGTGCTGAGTCTACCCGGTAGTCTCCTGCTAACCACGCGTCGATATCATTGTTAAGGCGTGAAAGGGCCAGCTCAAGTTGAGGATCCAGTGGTGGAAGCTCAGATAAGCTTCGGTACTTCCATAGTTCACGGAATTCTTTGCTTCCCAGCGTCGCTTGCCAGATTAGCGATGGAAGTAGTTCACGTTTTTTCTCTGTTACTTGCTGCAGGTAAGCGCGGAGTTCCTGATCTTTGAGCTGCGCCTGGCAGTCGCCTGACAATCGGAGGAATTTGAGTTCGTATACCAGACGCTGAGATGGCAGGGCCAGTTTCCCCAGACTGGAGTTACGTTTCGCAATCAGATTCTGCAGTTCGCAATCCCCAAGCTGCAGGTATTCGATAGGATTGACACTGCCAGTTTCTAACGTCATTGTCAGGTCGCGAACACGGGGCAACCTGGGCATCGCTGATGACATTGCTGGTTGCTCCACGGATTCATCCAACACCCGCATTAAACGTTCGTTGTAGTCGCGAACCTGTATCTGCAAACTGTTCTCAATGCGTTCGCAGGCAGCAACGACGATTAGCGCTATGACCAGCGTCCAACGGTTTAACCGGAATACCTTCACACCTGCAAAAATAGCATCTGTCGGATCAGTTACCAAAAGTAAATTCCCCATTTTGGCTCAACGGATTTGATTCCGTTGTCTCGTTCAAAGTAACCTCTCGCTACTTTTTCAGTAGTAATTACGAGGGGTTCACCATGGTAGATCGTATTCAGGACAGTGCAGATAGAATTGTCGCAGCAATGGCGGCAGGCGAATTGAGACCGATATTGTCTGCGGAGTCGCCACTTGATCTCGATAGCGCCTATGAGATTCAGGCGAAAGTGGTTGCCCAGTCGGGCATGACCATAGGCGGATTCAAAGCCGCGCTCAGCAACGAAGCGGGCCAGAAAGCAATGGGGGTGAGTGAACCTGTGTTTGGTGTGCTTCCCAAAGCCGGCGAAGGTGCATCTGGTGATTCGTTTAATCTCAGCGATTTACATGGCCCGGTCATCGAAACTGAGATTGGCCATCGTGTTGGCGCCGCAATAAGCGCGCCGGTAACACCAGAGACGGTTTGGGATTACCTCGAAAAGGCGATTCCCGTGTTTGAAATCGCAGATCCTGCTTTTGCACCCGGCGGCTCACGAACGGGCGCTGATCTGGTCGCGGTAAATTCTGCGGCTGCTGCTTTTGTTCCAGGTGATACAGCCGCATCGTTAGATAACTTGGACTCGGTCCGGGTGGTGATGTCACGCGACGGTGAACAGTTGTCCGAAGGGGTGGGTACTGACGCCATGGGTGGTCAGATCCAGGCGGTATGCTGGCTGATCAATAAGGCGATTGCTCATGGCTATACCCTTGAACCCGGCCAGTTGCTGATGACCGGCGCATTGGGTGGCCCCCAACCTGGAAAAGCAGGCCACTATGTAGGGGATTACGGCGACTTCGGTCGAATCGAATTTGACCTAATTTGACCTGGTGAGGGTCTAGGTCTCGGGCTTTAGCTCACCCAGTCCATATTGACCTCGAGCCACCCACTCGTGATTCCCTTCGGTACCGCCGTATCCCAAATAGGTTTTGAAACCGAGTAGTGCCAGCAGATCGTCGGAGGCCTCTTCCACAACTTCCGGAGAGGTGCCGAGCTGAAAATTTTCCTGCTGCCGAAACTGAGGCGCACAAAAACCCGTATTGATACCGACTCGAGACTGGTTGGTGGCGTTTAGACCGGTTGAATGCCAGGTACGTCCGTCGAAGATGGCAACACTACCAGCAGGACCGTTTGCTGGTGTCCAGTCGGCATTCGTGTCTAACTTGGGGTCCGGTTCCCTGCCAGAGAGGTGGCTGCCGGGAACCAGGATCGTTGCGCCATTTTCTTCAGTAAAGTCGTCCAGCATCCACATGGCGTTGCAGACAACGGCCGGTGAAATTATCGAGGGATTATCGTCGCCGATGACATGATGGCCTTTGTGCTCCTTGCGGTTAATGGCGCCGGCTCTGATCAGGGGTTCTTTTTTCTCGTTGGAAGGTGGAGGCATCCAGAACTGATCACGATGGAACTCCAAAGAGCCGCCGGGGTGCGCGATATGTGCGTTGATAGACGACAGAAGATATCCCGGCCCCAGAACGTGATCGACAACTGCTCGATAGTCCGCTTGAAACAAGAGGTCGCGAAATACCTTGCCCTTGTTTACCAGGAATTTGACAAGCTGTTTGCCAATGGGATTGACCCACGTTTTATCAAGTTGCTCTTCTGATTCTACCTGTTCGAACAGGCGAACACGTAGGGCGTCCACTTCTTTGTCGGACAGGACATTGGCCAGCACGCAGTAACCGAACTCGTCCATATTGGACTTTGCAACCTGAAGATCTCTTGTTGGTACCGGGTGAGAGGCAGTCATTCGGTAAATATATCTAATTTCGACTTTCTGTGGGGGTAGACGCAGTTTGGCCAGTGTCCATCATAGGTGGGGAAGCTATACTCTCGACATGACTCAAGCAGGGCTTGAAGGTCCCTGAATTGCCGGCGGTGAACCTCCAGGTCAGTAACATCAAGGAGAAAACATTGATTGATTAACTTTGCCAGATCGTCGGCAGATCGAGAGGGCGCGACGTTGATTTCTTCTGATTGGCTTAACAAGAAAATAGTTCCCAAAGGTGCCTGCTCAATTTCTCCCTCAGATGTCGAGCGACGTTTTTCGCTATAGTGATTTACGAGTTGCCCTTGTGCCTGATTTGTCGCTTCTAGCGAATCGGGATACAAACGCAGTCCTGGATAGCTGGCGTTTAACGTGACGTTTTCCCGAAGGTCAACCAGTACGCAATCGTCAGCTAGCTGGGTAGCACCACTTTTTTCGAAAGCCGATGCAAGTGTGGATTTGCCAATGCCAGACTCTCCGACAAACAATACCGCGCCCTCTTTCGACAATACCACACCGCTGGCATGGAGAACCAGATGACCCTGATGCCCAATCAGTCTGGGTAGCACCTGGTCGAGCAACAGGTGTCGTAGCGTATTGTCGGGTAGGTCTTTTTGCGGTGCGTACTCAACCAGGTTGCCTGCGATTCTGAAGTCTGCAAGTTCCGGGAAGTTTAGGACAAAATCCTGACCCGCTTTGCCGAGAGATATCTCTACCTCGTCTTCCTGATCACGCCAGTCGTGTAACCAACTGACATTGGCGTGATCAATGCAAGCGGTTTGCCGGACCTTGATCGAGCACGCTTGACCCGACTCAGGTAATTCCGGCAGCGTAATGTCGCTATCGACAGTGACGTTGAATATTCGATAGTTAGTCACAGTACGATTCGGCGATAAACGTGATGAAGTTCTTTGCACTTTGTCGGGTGCGAAACTCGTTCGGGAAGTTCTTGATTACATAGTCGATCAGCCCTGCGGCGTCCTTTTGTCCGTCCAACTGTGACAAGACATCCAGAAGGGCATCTCCCTTTGCGTTCTTCGTCGGCTGAAAATGTTCTGAATGCTTAAGTATCGCGTTTGGTAGTCTGGGTTCCGATAGAAAGGAAGACTGGCGCTGCTTTTCGCCATTATGAGTAATCGTCCAGGTCCAGTCGCCAAAGTCAGGGCGATGCACGTGAAATTGCACTACATCACCTGCATTGACGTTAATGGGCTTGTCGAGAGGCAGGAAGACCTGCCCCCAATGAAGTTGCTCGTCCAACGGACCTGTGGAAAGCACCTGGTCGCCAAGGGTTGCCGAGAACCATCCCAGGAAACCATGGCAGACTGTATTTTCTGTGATATTGACATCGATCCCGTGATCGCAGCTCGCATCTGTCGCGGTCATGAAGTCTATTGTTCGAAGCGTCGTGGGTTCGGCCAGAAGCTTCGGTTGTAGATAGCTGGTTTCAGCACTGTAAACCGAATTGACTGCATACTGGCTGACTGCGTTGAGGTCTAATTCCTCCTTTGTTTACCAACAGTCAATGTGATCAGAGTAGAACTTTTCCATGTTGACTGGCGCGACGATCATTTGTGCGGAATTAGGAATGAGGGAACCACTCGGTTTGAGGTAGGTATCCCGGGCGTAGAACAGGGATGGTAATAAATCTTCCATTACGAGAAAGTTTCCGGTGAAAACTGAAACGATGACATCCACAGCTTCCGGGAGGTCGACCTCTTCTATGCGTCCTCGAATACAGATCATCACGTCGGCGTAGACATTTTTCTCGACGAGACCTTCGGTAGTGTTGAGCACGCGCTCGGGCTCAACTAGATACACTTTCCTGGCGCCCTGCTGGGCGGCCATGAACCCATGAATACCTAACCCGGCACCGAGGTCCAGGACAACGCTGTCCTTGTTAACCAGTTGTGCTATCGCTTTCCTATAGATGTCGTTGCGCGTGGCATCGAAAAACATCTCGTGATGCGATTGGATGGTGGAATAGCTCATAGCATTGTGCGTAGTTGATTCATGTGGCTAGTTGATCATACCTTCGGAAGAGACGTCCACCCAGGGATGGCTAAGCCTTGGCAGACGCCTTGTTAAACGGGCAGACTTGGCTATGTGGAACCTACAGAAAAATTCTCATGCTATCTTGAGGACCGGAGAATGTTTTGTAGGCGCTAACGCGCCCACTTCTCGACCTCTGTTGTATTCATATCCGCCACCCGAGGCGCCAGATCAATCAGTTCCTTTCGAACGTCTGCCAATTCCGGATCCTCTACACGATTATGTAACTCGTTAGGATCTTCCTGCATGTCATAAAGATCTGCAGGTTCACGGGTAAGTGCGTCCACGGAGAGCTTGTATTGCTCTGTACGAACCATGACGAAACCGGCTGGAGGTATTCCGATTTCGCTGAGGACGACATCTCGGTGATGGTGTGCCTCCGGTGCGGATACGCCGTGCTCAAGCAGCGGTAGAAGTGACTGGCCATCAGTCTTTTCCAGCGGCTCTGCCCCGGAAATACTCATCAGCGTGGAAACGATGTCGAGATGCCCCACCAGCGCTTTACTTTGCCATCCTCCTGATCCGGTTGGCGATCTGAAAATACAAGGCACGTTGACTGCGCCGTCGTAAAATACTTTCTTTGCGATCAGACCGTGATCGCCCAGCATCTCACCATGGTCTGAGGAAAACACAATCCATGTATCGTCGAGTACCCCTTTTTCTTCGAGCGCTGCTATTACGCGACCGACACAATCGTCGATCAGCGTAACCTTGCTGTAATAGTAGGACTTCATCACTTTATTCTGCGATTCGCTCATTTGATCAAGCTTCGCTGGCGCATTACTCAATAGGGAATGAACGTGGGGCGAGACAGGTCCGGTCGGTTCCGCCGTAAGTGATAGCGGTAGGTCGTCGGCGTTATACATCCGCCGGTACTCGGCAGGTGAATCCCATGGATCATGAGGGCCGCCGAAGTTGACCTGAAGGTAGAAGGGGTCGGTGCTGTCATGATCCTCGATCCATTCCTCTGCGAGGCCAGCGATAAACATATCCAGATGATCTTCTGTTGGTAGATTGGTAGGGGGTAGTTCCCAGGGCAGGGCCACATGGCGTCTTTGCCCGGTCAGATAAGTTGTCAGATACGCTCGGTGCGGGTCTAGCAGACCTTTTTCAGCCAGATGATCGGTATACCTCGAGTCGGTGTTTATTGATTCCGATGGGCCTGTTGCTTCTCTGGCGTCAACGTAGCCCCAGTCATACATTTCTTCCAGGTGTTCGTTGGCGTGCCCCTTCCCATGCCCCCATAGATGGGTTTTGCCAACAACACCTGTTCTGTAACCCGAGTCTCTGATGTTGCGAACGTGGCTTTGTCCATGGCGAAGTTCCGGATTGGCGAATCCCCAAACGCCGTGCTCGTGCACTTGTTTGCCTGAAACGAGGCTGGCTCGCGCCGGCATACACACGGGTGCAGTAGTGCAGCACAGGGGAAACACGACCCCCTCCGTTGCTAAACGATCAAGATGAGGGGTGATGGCGACCGGGTCATCAGCGTGCTCCATGGTGTCAGGGCGCTGCTGGTCTGTAAATATGAAAACGATGTTGGGCTTCTTGCTCATAGGCTTTTTGATACAATCGCGATTTCGTTGATCAGGTGACTCGCGAGTATGCCGAATGGCAGGCGCAGCGTCACGTATTGTTGAATTAGCAGGAGGAAAGTATGGGACCGCTAGATGGTGTAAAAATAATTGAGGTTCAGGGGATTGGTCCAGGACCTCACTGCGGCATGATGCTCGCGGATATGGGTGCGGACATTATTAGGGTTGACCGAGCTAACGCAGCGGGCAAACCTGCGCAGGTATCGGACGTGCTTGCTCGCGGCCGTCGCAGTATCGCGGTCGATCTGAAGAATCCTGATGGCGTGGAAACGTTCCTCAAGTTGATTGACGATGCCGACGTGTTGATTGAAGGGTTCAGGCCGGGTGTTATGGAACGTCTGGGGCTTGGTCCTGATGTTTGCTCCTCAAGAAACGAAAGGTTGATCTACGGTCGAATGACTGGCTGGGGGCAGACGGGAGAAATGTCCTCCGTGGCGGGGCATGACATTAACTACATATCCCTTTCCGGTGCGTTACACGCTATAGGTAACGCCAACGAACGACCGGTTCCGCCGCTAAATCTGGTTGGCGATTTTGGTGGTGGAGGTCTGCTGTTGGCATTTGGGATTGTGGCAGCACTCTACGAAAGAAGTCAGAGTGGTAAAGGTCAGGTCATCGATGCAGCCATGACCGAAGGTTCAGCACTTTTGATGAATTTAATATTCGGCATGATGAACACGGGAGTCTGGTCGGAGAACCGCGGGACCAATATGCTCGATGGTGGCGCTCACTTCTACAACACCTACGAAACCAGTGATGGGAAGTTCATCTCGGTGGGTTCTATAGAACCTCAGTTCTATGAGCTGCTGTTAGAGAAGTCTGGACTGGGAGATTCCGGCGAACTACCGGCGCAGATGTCTCGGGATGATTGGCCGGGTCTTAGGGAAAAGCTAACCGAGATATTCAGAACCCGAACCCGTGACGAATGGGATGAGATCATGATGGGTACGGACATTTGTTATGCCCCGGTACTCAGCTTCGCAGAAGCACGGGAACACCCGCACAATGTGGCGCGCGAGTCATTTGTTGAACAGGATGGTATTCATCAGGCAGCACCGGCACCAAAGTTCAGTCGAACCTCGCCAGAGTTACCCAAAAGTGCCGTTGCACCTGGTGCTCAATCGATAGAAATTCTTGAGCAATCGAACTTCACAGCCGAAGAGGTCAACGCATTGACCGAGAGTGGTGCTGTAGTTCAGGGCTAAGATCTGACCACGCAACGAAATCCAATGTGCGATGCTGAGGTATCTATCATCTGCGGAATGCGTGCGGCGGGCCGATAGCGCAGGCAGTAGTTGGCTGCGCACAGGTGTGAACCACCCTTGAGTACTTTTCGTGGAATGGTAATTTCCGGCATTTGCGGATCCAGGCTGGCCTCCTTCGGACCCCCTTGAGGGTTGTTGCGCAAATTATCGGGGGCGCAGCAGGGTGATTGTGGTTCATCATCCGGGTGAGATGAGCTCCACCAATCCTGAGTCCACTCCCAGACGTTACCGATCATATCGAACAGCCCATAACCGTTTTGTGGATAGCTGCCGACAGGAGAGGTGCGCGTATAGCCATCTCGTTCCGAATTACTCCAGGGAAATTCGCCTTCCCAGGTGTTGGTCATGACGTTGCCATCTGGATAGAGCTCGTTGCCCCAGGGGAAAATGGTGCCGTCGTTGCCACCCTGTGCGGCGTATTCCCACTCTGCTTCAGTGGGAATTGATTTGCCGCGCCATTCTGCATAGGCGAGCACATCTTCAAAAGCAACCTGCACCACCGGGTGGTCGCGAGGTCTTCCTTCGTCTGTACCGAGCGGGCTTCTCCAATGGGCGCCGGTGACGAACTGCCACCAGTTACCGGGATTTGACAGATCAACAGGGCCATCTGATGGTGTGAATACCAGGGACCCGGGCGGAAACTCTTCTACATTGATTCCCGGATAGTCATCAGGATTGAGTGCTCGTTCGGCGACCGTGACATAACCCGTGTCGTCAATGAATTGCGCGAACTCATCCGGGGTAACAGGATTTGCATCTATCCAGAATCCATCCTGATTCACCGTATTAACCGGGGTTTCTTCGGGATAGAAATCCAATGACCCCATGCGAAACTCGCCTTCCGGTATCCAGATCATATTTTCTGTAGATGTGGTGGAAGACAAGTTGGGCTAAACCTTAGGGAACCATTGCTTCAATCAGTGCGGGACCAGGTGTTGCGAAGGACGCCTGTACTGCCTTGGCGAATTCTTCAACAGTCGTTACGCGCGAGGCAGGTACGCCCATTCCTCTTGCGATGTCCGTCCAGTTAATTTCCGGATTGGTCAGATCAAGCATGCTCATCGCCTTTGGTCCAGGGTTGTGAGCGCCCACACGGCCAAATTCGACCTGCAGTATTCCGTACTTCTGATTGGCGAAAATGATGGTGGTGACATTGAGTTGTTCGCGGGCCTGAGTCCACAAGGCCTGATTAGTGTACATGCCACTACCATCAGCCTGCAGGCTGACCACGCGTCGATCGGGACAGGCGACTGCTGCACCTGTTGCGCAGGGAAGCCCGAATCCGATAGCGCCACCAGTGAGTATCAGGTGATCGTGGGGCTGCCCGGTACGTGTCGCCGCGACACTGCCGCCACCGTTCATGCCGCCTTCGTCGACGATGATCGCATCCTCGGGGAAGAAATGTGCCAGTGTGGCTCCGGCAGATCGCTGGGTAAGCTCTCCGGATGGCAAATTGGGTATTTCCAGCGGAAGAAGTCTGGGTGATACATCGCCTGCACCCACTGCATCTACCAATGCTTCCAGCGCGCCATCGATGTCTTCATCTCTTTCGACCAGTGTATGCAGGTCACAACCGTCGGGCGTCAGATAGTTGGGTTTGTCCGGGTAGGCAAAAAATGTAACGGGAGGTTGAGAACTCAACAGGATGAGATGTTTGGTACCTTCCAGTACTTCTGCTGCCATTTCGCCAAAGTATGGCAGGCGGGCGACCTCGGCTCTTCCAGCGCCACGCTGTACTCTCGGGACAAAAGTATCCATGAGAATACGTGCGCCAGTTGCCTGACTGATCTGGTCGGCCATCGCAGAGCGGGATGCTGTAAGTTCACCATTCATCAGGATGACGCTGGGTTTGCCTGTCTTAAGCGCTTTGGCCACGTCGCCTACGTTATCGGCGCTGTAGGCCTTGGGTTCGATTCTTGGTAACGGTTTTGGTGCAGCAGTTGTCCGGTTCCATGCCGTGTCGGCGGGAAGTATCAATGTAGCAACCTGACCAGGAGGTGCCATAGACGCCTGGACGGCTTCGGCACCGTCTGCGGCAACAGTATCGGCAGATTCGCTCACTTTTACCCACCCCGAAACCGGGGCGGCGAAACCTGCAACATCAGATGTTAATGGTGCATCATACTTTCGGTGATAGGTCGCATGTTCACCTACAACGTTGACTACGGGCGTTCGTGCTTTCTTTGCGTTGTGCAGGTTAGCGAGTCCATTACCCAGTCCAGGGCCCAGGTGAGTCAGAGTGACCGCGGGTTTGCGGGCCATCCTGCCATATCCATCGGCTGCACCGGTGACTACGCCTTCAAAAAGTCCAAGGACACAGCGCATCTCTGGGTTGTTATCGAGTGCGGCGACAAAGTGCATTTCAGAAGTTCCTGGATTGGCAAAGCATACGTCTGCTTCTGAATCTACAAACGCTTGTACCAGGCTCTCGGCACCACTGCGGTCCTTATTATCTGACATCTTTATATTTCTCCGATTCTTGGGTCGCGCAATGATACCCTTTTCGATCCAGGAATTGTGCTACTCACCCGTGAATGTAGGTTTCGTTTTGTCGAGATAGGACCGGACCGCTTCTTTTTGATCTTCGGAGGTACTGGCCAGCATATTTTGGTCGGAGTCCATATGCATGATGCTTTGATCCAAGGCCCCGGTAATGGCGTTGACGCTCCTTTTGATCATCTGAACTGCAATGGGTGGTTTGTTGGCATAGAAATCTGCTAGCCGCTGTGCCGTGGGCAATAGATCATCCAGGGGTACCATTTCATCCAGTACACCCCAGTCGAGTAACGTCTGTGCGTGAATGCGCTCACCGCCAGCCACCAGACGTTTGGCCCGGACGGGACCCGCCAGGTGGGTGATAAGCGGCAGGCTTTTCCACTGCAGATTAACGCCAATATCAATTTCAGGATATTGCATGAAGCAATCGTCAGCACCGATACGAAAGTCACAGGCCGTCGTGATGCAGGCACCACCACCTAGCGCACCGCCGTTCCAGGCAGCGATCGTTATTTGATCGATCCCAAGCAGCGCGTTTATTGCGCGTTCGCCCATGCGGATCTTACGTCGACGTGATACCAATGGTCCTTGATACTCGGTGCCCGGATCCGATAGATCCGCACCCGAGCTAAAATGCTTTCCGGTGCCGGTAAAGATAACAACACGTATGTCTGCCTCGTCCCGAAAGGAAAGGGCAAGATGCTCAATTTCAGCCAGGTGGGCATAGTTCAATGCATTAGCTTTATCAGGGCGATTGAAGGTGACCAGTGCGACGTGTCCAATTTTTTCAACTCGTAGATTTTCGTAATCCATAGGCCTTGTAGCATCCAGAATTCCAGAAGCGCCTATCATGCCACAAGAGGACGGGCGGGGTTGATGGCGAATGTTGCGCCCTTACCTCAGATCGCCTAGCATGGTGTCGGCCGATACACTTGGAGCCTAGTCATGCTTAATGAAGGCGATGTAGCCCCACCATTTAGTTTGCCAAATCAGGACGGCGCGACGGTTTCGCTGTCCGATTTCAGCGGCAAGAATGTTGTTTTCTGGTTCTATCCCCGGGCCAGCACACCTGGCTGAACTCGTGAAGGTAAAGGGTTCCGTGATCGAATCCAGCAACTAAGCGATAAAAATACAGTCGTACTTGGCATCAGCAATGATGCGCCACCAAAAAACAAAAAGTTTCACGAGAAATACAGCTTTCCGTTCGATCTTCTGTGCGATGAAGACCTTTCAGTATCCGTCGCCTATGGAGCGGCGGACAATACTGATGCCGGCAAGGCGAGTCGAATAAGTTACGTCATCGGGCCCGATGGCAATATTCTTAAGGCTTATGCGAAGGTTAAGGCGGGAGACCATCCGGAACAGGTGTTGAACGATCTCTCCTGAGTAATGATGGATAGACATTGCTTTACTAGATTCTGTCCCAAAAGTCCTTTTTCCAGCACAACTGATACTACATTCCAAAGGGAATGTTTAAGAAAACAAGCACTTGCAAAGAAACTAGAGGCACGATGTTGGGTTTTGGGACAATACCTAACCCAAAGGAACTGAACCAGGCCGGTTACTGCAAATTTCCGGCATTCTATCCAGACGATGTCTTGCAGCTGATAGGCGAACAGGCCGAGCTACTCGTAACGCGTTTATACACGCAGGAACTGCCTGATCTGCACAGTGTTTATCCTTCCGACCAGGGTGACGCGTGTATCAGCCATGCGGTGATGCTGTCTGAAGTCGAAAGTGACCTGCCTGCGGTTAGCCATACAGACCTGCCAGAAGTGGATCGATTTCTGGGTGACTATCATCAAGTGCTTGCGGAGATCACCGGCTACCCTGTCGCGCCTCATGAGCGAACTCTTCTCAACTACCAAAACTATTTTTCAGGCAGCAAGCCGGTAGGGGAGCTTTTTGATGGCGAGTACCTGAAGACTCGTCGTGCGGTTGACGGAATCGAGTTTAGTCTGGAGGACGGCATCCTGCCTCGCTATGTGGCGATCCTGGTCATCTCCAATGACAATCAGGGTAAAGGCATAGAACTGGTGGATACCGAGGCACGAGAGGTTCATCGGCCATCACTGAATGCTGGTGACTTGATGCTATTCGACAACATCAGGTTGCGGCATCGCGTACCCAGCCTGGAACATCCACGAACCACGATCGGGGTGCGCAACTTTGATCATCGGCCTTTACACTTTGCTCGCACCAAAGACTACTTTCTTTCGGGGGATTACTACGAAATTGCAGAGGGGTGGGTATCTGAAGATGCGGACTGCGGTAGTCGATTGCGACGCTTCACGACTGACGAGTGGCCCCAACTAAAACAGGAGTATTCCCATTACTTCTAACGTCAAATCCTGCATACAGGCCTGGACTGATATGTCGGAGATCACTAGTACTGGCTCGGCTCGAAATTTCGTCCAGGAACTGGATATGTCCAACTATCTGGTGGAGACCGAATTATTTCCACGAGATGTCCTTGAAGCATACAGCGCGTGGAACCTGGAGAAAGAAATCACGTCGGAACAGCAGCAGCACTTTAGTGCGCTGCTCGGCGGCGGCTAGGGTGACTACCGTGACGGTATGAAGACGAAGATTGCCAATGTGGTTGATTGCCTAAGCCGATTTCCGGAATCAAAACGCGCCGTTATCACGATCAGCAATGAACCAACACCGAGCCATGAAAGCGATGATGCCGCAAAGTGCATGCGCGTACTGCAGCTGTACTGCGATGAACAAGGTAACCTCTGCGGAACCGTATTCTTCAGGGTCCAGGCAGCACTGATCTTCTCCAAAAATATTCACTTTATTGGATCTCTCATGGATGAGGTCGCATCACAGCTACCCGGCAAGCCCAGCCTGGGAACCCTCTTCTATCTGGCGACCATACTAGTCTCTGATCGAGAATAGTTTTCTTCTGAAAGCCGTTCCCTTCGAAGAGAGAAAGGTATTGAGTACATGCTTCTCCGTACCGCTACAAGCACATCCATGTGCGCTACACTTCGGCATCCCTGCCGAAGAGTTACTCCGAAGCATGCACCCGATACCTTTCTGGGTGGTCTCGACTACTATGGTGGTTCTAAATTAGGAGAAACATGTACCTGATGTCTTTCCATTCTACAAAGATTTCCAAGAGCGATTTCCAAGTAGGATATTGATCTCTGGATGCCATCCGACCGCTAGGGTAAGGTCGTGTATAGAGAAAGAGGAAAGGCCGATGAGTGAACAAACACCAGATCCATACGAATTACCCCTGGAAGAAGTATGCCTGATTGCACCAGGTATCTGGGAACGAAATGAGATTGGACCGTTCCTGGAAAGGCTGCGAGCCGAGGCGCCTGTGCATTGGTGGGAGGATGATGGTTTCGGCTTCTGGTCACTGACGCGCTATGAAGATATTAAAGCGGTGGATGTAAACCATGAGGTATTTTCGTCCGAAGGCAGTATTACGGTGCTGGATGCTCAGGAAGATTTCCCACTAAAGATGTTTATTGCCATGGATCCGCCAAAACATGAAGAGCAGCGCAAGGTGGTAAGTCCTGCGGTTGCGCCGTCCAATTTAGCCAATCTTCAGGACACGATTCGGGAACGGGTCGGCAATATTCTGGATTCACTGCCCATCGGTGAAGAGTTTAACTGGGTGGATAAGGTATCCATTGAACTGACGACTCAGATGCTTGCCACGTTGTTTGACTTCCCATTTGAGGATAGACGCAAGTTAACCCGCTGGTCGGATGTTGCCACTTCGAATGAAGATACCGGCGCGATGATAAATGAAGAGGATCGACAAGCTGAACTGCTGGAATGCCTGCAGTATTTCACTGCCTTACGCGAGGAACGCAAGTACAAGCCGGACGGATTCGATCTCATTTCCATGTTGGCGCACAGTGAAGCAACACAGGACATGGATCCAATGGAATTTCTGGGAAACCTGATTCTGTTAATAGTGGGTGGAAACGACACGACCCGAAATTCAATCTCGGGTGGCGTGCTGGCACTTAATCAGTTCCCTAACGAGTACCAAAAGCTGCGTGAAAATCCCAAACTGATTCCCAATATGGTGGCGGAAATTATTCGCTGGCAGACACCGTTATCCTATATGCGACGCACAGCGATGGAGGATACTGAAATACGTGGTCAGAAAATTCGCAAGGGTGACCGCGTGCTGATGTGGTACGCCTCTGGTAATCGGGATGAATCGGTTTTTGAAAATGCGAATGACCTGGTGATAGATCGAAAAAACGCGAGGAACCATCTGGCGTTTGGTTTTGGTCTGCACCGTTGTATGGGCAACCGCCTGGCCGAGATGCAGCTACGTATTCTCTGGGAAGAAATACAACAGCGATACCATCAGATCGAGGTTGTGGGTGAACCGGAAAGGATTCGTAGTAGTTTCGTTAGAGGTTACAAAACCCTTCCGGTCAGGTTGCACAAACTAAGTTAGCTTCTGATGCCTATGAGCGGACGCGCTGCAGCTTCCAGACCTTGTTGTTAAACACCGCCTTCATGTGTCTGCGATAGAATTTCCACTCGCCATCTACACAATGTAATTCATCTTCCCAGGTGTTGATGCCGATGGGTGCCTGGATCGGTGCGGGGCGGCCCTGTAGATCGCCATCGTAATAGCCCCATTCCCAGAAAGTATCATGGGATATAGCCGTTGCGGTGTTCTCATCGACGACGTCAACGACGATACTGCTCACTGTGTTCAACACTACCTCGACGCCATTGAGCATATTCTTGCTGCCTTTGTGAAGCCGTTCGCGCATCTCGTCGTGCCCTGGGCCTAGTTGCCATTTTCCGAGGACAAGCGTACCGTCCTCGGTGAACAGGTCGACGACAAACGCGAGGTCCTGATTGAAAAGGTGATAAAACCGATTAATCAGTTTCGCACAGTCGTGTTCTATGGCCTGTCTTTCTGCTCTGTCCAAACTTCACTCCAAAAACGAATAGGAGCGCACATACTAAGCTTTTTGTTGCATAGCAGCGAGTATCTTGGGTGGTGAGCAGGGAAGTTCCGTAACCCTGACGCCAATCGCGTTACTTACGGAGCCTGCAACGGCAGCCAGTGGCGGGATGATAGGTGCTTCACCCACGCCTCGCACCCCATAAGGGTGTAATTCGTTTGGTACCTCGACGACGATGGTTTCGATCATCGGCAAATCTGAGAAAAGCGGAATCCGATAGTCCAGAAAACCGGGATTCACTAACGCACCTTTTTCGTCATAAATAAACTCCTCGTTGGCTGCCCAACCGATACCCTGCACTGCGCCACCCTGCATCTGCCCTTCAACCGCGTCGCGATGAATTGCTGTACCGGCATCCTGTATGGCGGTGTAGCGAAGAATAGTCACTTTACCGGTTTCGGGATCAACCTCGGTGTCGCAGATATGTACTGAAAAGCTGGGTCCCAATCCTGGCGTTGCGTTGTGGGTAAAGCCTCCGAATATCGGTCCACCGGTATTCGGAGCATCTTTGCAGATCTCTGCTGCGGTCATTTTATCCCCGCTTCTCATGTTCACTGCTGATCCGTTTTCCCACTCTATATCCTCAGCGGTGACGTTCCATCCAGAGGCTGCTCTTTGCTTCATTTCGTCGATGGCAACGCGCGTTGCTTCTGCAACCGCCTGACCTGTCGCGTTGATGGTACGACTACCGGCACTATTGCCGCCGAAGCCAACTGAATCGGTATCTGCAACGACTGATGATATTTTCTCGACCGGAATTCCGAGTTCTTCTGAAGCAATCATAGCGAGTGCGATTCTTGTCCCTGAAAGATCGACTGAGCCGGTAGCAAGTGCGACGGTACCATCGGAGTTCATATTTATTGATGCGCTAGAGGTGCCCGCACCGTTATGCCAGAAGCCAGCGGCAACGCCACGTCCCTGATTTTCCTTCAGGGGTGATTTGTAGTGCTCCGAGTCCCTTGCGGCTTCGAGGCACTGGACCAGGCCGATTTCTCGAAAAGTACCCGTATGGGTCGTTGTCCCTTTACGTACAGCATTATTTAACCTGAACTCTATGGGGTCCATGCCGATTCGGGCAGCAAGCTCATCGATAGCACCTTCTGCGGCCAGCGTTGCTTGAGGTGCGCCGGGCCCGCGGTAAGCACGAACCTTGGGTTTGTTCGTATAGACAGAGCAACCCTCGATTTGAATGTTGGGTATATCGTAGGAGTTGAACATGGAGCGCATCCCGCCGCCCAGTGGAGCGCCGAGAAATGCGCCAGATTCGAAGGCGACAAACGCGTGTGCGGCAATGATTGAACCATCCTTTTTGCACCCAACTTTCACCTTAATCTTTGATGCAGCACCTGGGCCGCAAGCCTGGAAGACTTCTGCCCGTTTCATGCACATCTTGACCGGCCGACCGGCTTTCTTGGAAAGCATCATGGCGATGGCTTCCTGATAGGGCGCGGTTTTTCCACCGAATGCACCGCCGCACTCGGCGGGGGTTACTCGTAACTGGGATTGTTCCATCTGCATCATGGCAGCAACGCTATCGCGTAATGGGAAATGCCCCTGGGTTGTACTCCACAATGTGGATTGTGCTGTTGCGCTGTAGTTGGCCAGGCACGCGGGCGGTTCGATGTAACCTTGATGCACTGTTGGCGTGTTGTATTCCAGCTCGACGACTTCGTCGGCGTCATCGAAACCTTTAGAGATGTCTCCTGCGCTGCGTTCGTCTCGTGCAAAAATATTTGATGAAGTGCTTTTCTCGTAATCATGCAGGATGACATCGTCAGCCATCGCATCATCCAGATTCATGACAGGTTTCAGCTCTTCGTATTCGACCTTGATGGCGTCTAAGGCCTGTTCTGCTATAGATAGCGTCTTCGCTGCGACGGCTGCCACGGCGTGGCCATGGAACAAGATTTTCTCAATGGCGAGATTATCGCGGGCGATGTCCCCGGCGCCACCTGGTTTAAGGTGAAAGAAATCCTGTCCCGTAACAACTGACTCAACACCTTCTATTTTCTCTGCCTCGCTGGTGTCGATGTTGACTATGCGCGCGTGTGCGCAGTCGCTGCGTAATACCTTGCCGTGCAACATGCGGGGTAGTGACATGTCAGCACCGTAGTTGGCAAGACCCGTGACCTTGTCGGTTGCATCCGGTCGGATTGGTCGTTGGCCGATAATCTGGTAATCCCCCATAACAGATCTCCTTATTCCTTTTTTCAGTTATTAGCTTCTATACTTTCCAGTTACGTAGTAATTCTACCGCATCTTGAGCGCCGCTGAATTCTGCCCATCCCAGGGCGTCACCACCATATGCTTCGTCGACAATATTTGGGTCAGCACCATGTGATAACAGTAGTTCTATGCATTCGGTTGCATTGAATTGCGAGGCCAGGTGAATCGCCGTCGCGCCAACACCGTGGCCTTCTCCGCCAAAGGCGTGTCGAAGATTTGGATCCGCACCGTTATCCAGCAACCACGTCGCGGTATCGATGCTGTCAGCATAGATTGCCCACAGCAGTGCCGTTCCCCGATAGGGATTGCTGTTTACGTCGGCACCGAGCTGAACGAGTTTCTGTATTGAGGCGATCTGGGAATTGCGGGCAGCCCAGGTCAACGCCTCGTCGAGGACCTCCTGTCTACTCAAGCTCCTCTGCCAGCGAGGGAAATAAATCAGTGGCCCGTAGAAATCCAGACCTTCGGTTGCATCGTTGTTAAGTACTCCATCGTTTAGGAAGCGCTCGATATTGTGCCCAAGTGCCGCGGCATGTCTTAGATTGTCGGGGACAGCTGGCTGGGCGAGAAGCTCACCCACATCCGTCTGTGCGTAAAAAAGCGAGAGGGCGAGCGGCGAGCCGCCTGAAGCTCCATAAAGGTGCCCTTGGCGGCTGGCACCTGCATCTAGTAACCGTTTGGCGAGATCAGTATGCCCTGCCATTGCTGCCGTATGTAATGGCGTCCATCCGTCATCATCGGCAACATCTGGATCGGCACCTGCCGCCAGTATCAGATCCACGGCAGCATGTTGTCGAGGGGTGCCGGGATCAGGTGGAATGGCTATATCGCCAGTGGCGGCACGGCAGGCAAGGCCTAGTAGGCTGTCTCCGTCATTGGTTCGCTCATAAAGAACCTCCGGAGATTGCGCGAGTAGATCCTGGAGGTCTTTCGTTCTGCCGATTCCTGCCAGTTGGGCTGCCTGAGCGAGCATGTTTTCTGACATCACTTATTGGTTTCTGGATGAGAAGCCTTAGATTATTACATTGTCCGTATGGACCTAAACAACTTCCTTCCGAGGATCAAACGCATCACGTACCGCTTCTCCGGTAAAGATCAACAGAGTCAGCATAAAGGCGAGCGTAAAGAAGGTGGTGAGCCCCAGCCAGGGCGCATGAATGTTTGTTCTTCCCTGTGCTAACAGACGACCTAACGAAGGTGAGTCTGAAGGTAACCCAAAGCCAAGAAAATCCAGTGAAGTCAAAAGAGTAATCGATCCGGTCAGGATGAATGGCAGGAAAGTCAGGGTTGCCACCATGGCGTTTGGCAGCACGTGGCGCACCATGATTCTTATGTTCTTTGCGCCCAGTGCGCGAGCCGCAGTGACGTATTGAAAGTTTCTTGCGCGCAGGAACTCGGCACGCACGACGCCTACCAGCGCCATCCAGCTAAAGGCGACAAGAATTCCGAGTAGCCAGAACACGTTAGATTCAACGATGCTGGCGAGGATGATCAGTATAAACAGCACCGGCAGACCAGCCCAGATCTCCACGAAGCGCTGTGCAATCAGATCGACTTTCCCGCCGAAGTACCCCTGAACGCCGCCAGCACACACGCCGATGATAGAGGCAAAGAATGTCAGCACGAGACCGAACAAAAACGACAGGCGTGCGCCATAGATCAGGTTTGCAGCGACGTCCTTGCCAACGTTGTCGGTACCGAATAGATGTTCTTGAGAGGGTGGGTAAGGTGCGGGGCCAGGAAGATAGTAATCAATCGTATTGTAGCTATAGGGTATGAGCGGCCAGATCATCCAACCCCCATTGGAAGTAATCATTTCCTGAACTTCAAGCTCTCTATAGTCTGCTTCGACCTGGAACACCCCGCCGAATTCGGTTTCTGCATAGCGTTTGAAGATGGGGAAGTAGAGTTCGTCCTGGTAGGAGACAAGTAAGGGTTTGTCGTTGGCGATAAACTCAGCGAATAGACTCAGTGTGAACAGTGCCAGGAATACACACAGTGACCAAAACCCGCGTTTGTTTGCGCGAAAGTTAGATAATCGTCTTCGCATCAACGGTGAAATGCGCGATCGTTTTACGGGGGGTTCGATTCCCGCTGCGCTGTCGAGTGAAGTTTCCGACATCAACCTTCCCTCAATTCAAAATCAATTCTTGGATCGACCAGCATGTAGGTGACGTCAGCGATAAGCTGAGTAACTAGACCAAGAAGAGTAAACACGAAGAGCGTAGCAAAAACGATAGGGTAGTCTCTGGTGAGGATCGACTCAAAACCTAACAGACCGATTCCTCGTAAAGAGAAAATCACTTCTATCAATACTCCTCCCGTGAACAGCATGCCTAGCAGCGCGGCAGGGAAGCCGGCGATGACGATCAACATGGCGTTACGGAATACGTGACCGTACAGTACCCGGCGTGGAGTAAGACCTTTAGCCTGAGCTGTCAGTACGTACTGTTTGTTAATTTCTTCAAGGAAAGAGTTTTTTGTGAGCATAGTCAGGGTGGCGAAACTACCGGCTACCATTGCCGCCACCGGCATCGCCAGGTGCCAGATGCGATCTTTTATCTGTTCGAATGTTGACAGCTCTGAATAATTGTCCGAGATAAGTCCTCGTAGTGGGAACCAATCAAAGAATTCGCCACCACAAAATACAATAATCAACAGCATTGCCAAAATAAACGAGGGTATGGCATAGCCGACCAGAATGATCACGCTGGTCCAGATGTCAAAGGGTGTGCCATCGCCTACTGCCTTACGTATGCCTAACGGCAGAGAAACGGTATATACGATGAGCAAAGAGGCGATACCCAGTGAAAGAGATACCGGTAGTCGCTCAATGATCAGATCGACCACCGGAACATCCTGATAGTAGCTGTTACCGAATTCGAAAGAAAAATAGTCGCGCATCATGATAAGGAAACGGATGTGCGCGGGCTTATCAAAGCCAAACTGTTGTTCCAGTTCAGCGATCAGTTCAGGGTCAAGGCCCCTGGCGAATTCGTAACTGCTTTCACCCGTAGGTCCCCCGGACGTTGGGGCACCACCCCCACCGCCAATGGTTGCAGTGGCAGCGACACTTTCTCCCATGATTCTGGAGATCGCCTGGTCCACTGGACCGCCTGGCGCCGCCTGAATGATCACAAAGTTCACCAGCAGGATGCCGATCAACGTAGGAAAGATCAGCATGATGCGCCGGAATACATAGGAGGAAACTACTCGTTGCGCGAGCCCTGCGAAACTATCCATAGATCCCCATTAACCTTTCTGGTTGCTTTGATGCGCCATAATCTGATCGATCGCGCCCTGGGTATGGCGCTTAATATCGGCGCTCAGATCAAGCGTCATAATTTTGCGGAAGATGGGAAGGTACTCCAACTTCGGCTTGGAATAGAGAGGAGAGATCTCCGGATATATTTCCTCCGCGGTCGGATTCTCCTGATCCAATAAGATTCTTAATCTCATAATTCGACTTAACAGGTCAAGTTCGCGTGTTGACTCTTTTTTTGCGGCGGCGAACCAATCATCGAAAGTTTGCTGAAGATTCGCTGTCTGCTGGTCGAATGCGTCTAGCTGCTCCCTGGTTCGTGTCGCCACATCGTGATTCTCCCGGTAGAGAATAAAGGCGCCAATTCCGAACAAGATACCGACGAATCCCATGACAATACCACTAACCCATGAGATAGCCTCAATATAATTGCCGATGTCATTGTCTCGTTGCGAAAGCCGGGTAATGATTTCTGTGTTTTGCCTTTCGATCTCGTTTAGTCGACTTTGAACGTCTGCTTCGAATGTGCGGAGTTCTACCTGAATCTCCTTTTTCGTGAGCGCATTCATCAGCTCGAACTGCTCGATATCTGGCGCAGCTACGACATGGGCAGAAAACAGAAGTGTTAAAAGAAAGCAGCGTATGCGCATCAGGGTATCCGCGAGATGAGTTCGCTGGCGGTGCTGTCAAACGGTTTGGACACCGTATCAACATGTTCTTCTTGGGCGAAGTCAATCTTCATGTCGTCAAAGTTCTTTGCGGAAATGATGATGATGGGTAGCTCTGGAAATTTTTCACGGATACGTTGGTAAAGCAGTTCACCAGTTTCGAAACTAGGATCTTCCTCCTGGAGGTAGCTGCCCCGACTCATCATGATATCCAGGATAACTACGTCGAAATCACCCAGATTTTGAATGTTGTCCAACACGTCGTCCGGTCCGGTGTAGACCTCACAGGTATGCCCTTCGTACTCAATGAAAGTACTAAGATCCTCTATAAGAAACCGGTCATCCTCGATGAGTAGTGTCCTGCTCATGGTCAGGTATCCCGCTCCTGCGGTCGCACTGGTATTCGAAGGGTAAAGCTGACTGGATCTTTAATCGAAGTCAAGAGCAGGTCACCTTTACCCTCGTGCATTATGCGCTGCGCCAGATGCAACCCGATTCCCGTACCGCCAATTCCCTGACGTACGGCCTCAGTGCCACGAACGCCGTTCTCGAGCAGCCGTTCACGCTCCTCTTCCAGGATGGGCAGTCCGTAATTGCTTACGACAACGTCAAAAAAATCCCCGGAATCGTGGTAGCCGCCGGATACGTCTATGGGCTTTCTGGTACCGACCGAATATTTACCCGCGTTGTCAATTAGCGTATTGAAACAGATGTTGAGTAGCGTCTTGTCGCCGTAAACCCGGATGGAGTTGAGGCCTGTGGTGTCCAGATCAATATCACGGTCATACTGTTTGCGCAGATAGGCCCTCGTAATATTGATGACGGGGAATATGATATCCCTGAGTACTGACAGAATCTTGAAGTCACGTCGTGTGACGATCTGATTAAAATTGAAGGTCTTGGCAATGAACTCCAGTCGGTCGCCCATTACCTGAATATCGTCTAATTGCCTGATTACCCTCTCGAGGTTCTCCGGGCTTATTTCTGGGCGCGCCAATGTACGCTTGATGATTTCCGGTGCCATCGTAAATTTGGATATGGGTGTTCTGATTTCGTGCAGAAAAACCTTATTGAAATCGTTCATCTCAATGATATTGGCGTTGGTTTCCGCAAGTTTCCTCTCTGTTTCATTAAACAGAGACTCGATACGTATCAGGTTTCCGAGGTTGGAACATAGCGATAACAGATTCATAAAGTCGCCGGATCGAAAGTTGATAATCGATTGCTTGCCGTCAACCTCCTCATACTTATTCCTCACCCTAAAAACACCAAGACATCGGCCAGCACTTATGAGCGGTGCGCCGATCCAGTTAGTTGGCGGGTGCTCTGTCTGCTCGTTGTATCCAACATTGTCCGGGTCATCGACAGACAGATCATAGGAAAACGCTATCCGCTGGTTGAGATAAACGTCGGTTGTTGGTTTGCCGCTATCAACTTGGTAGGAGTATTCCCTATCTGGCCTGCCGTGAAGTTCGCTATCGCAGGTTGCCACAAGGCTTAGGTTTTGTTGCGCATCATCGGCAACAAATATTGAGCATGCCTCGCATTGAAAACTTTGTTTTACCTGGCAGACCATACTGTGAAGGAACTCATCCAGCTTTCCCGCTTCATAGGCACCAATGAACTGCTGGTTGATCTGGTCCATCGCCTGATGAGCCTGCTGACGTACTTGCAGATACTTGGTCTCTATCGAGTTACGCACTTCGTCACAGCTGGACGGCTCAATCCGGTAATCCGAATGACGTGAATAGAACGAAAGCAGACCAACGGTCCCGTCGTAGCCGAGGGTTAATTTGATTCGATTAACTGTTTTAAGCCCATTAGGAAAGGGCTCACGGGGTGCGCGGCATTCGATGGAGTAACTATCCAAAAGAGCGTCATTAAGTGTGGAGTCCTCATGTTCAAAGATATAGCTCTGGGGCGATTCAAACGAACCCGTGGCTCTGGTGAAGGCTTTGGTGTATTTGTTGTAGATCCAGAGGGAAAAGTGGTCACAGAAGAAATACTCCGACCATGCTTTTACATATTCAGGTAGTGACGTGCTTTCTGCATACAGCGCGCTAATCAATCGAGTCTTGTTGGCGAGGTGAAACTCCGTTACTCGCTCTTTTGCTTCGTTCTCGGCTGACTGTATGGCTGACTTCTTTCCGAGAAGCCTAGTGTCGGGTGTTAGTAACAGGAAATCATCGTTATTGGTAATGTCATAGAGCTTGTGCGGGAGGTTCTGGTTTGGCAAAACCTCGGCCAGGTCTGTGTTTGAAGCATTGGGTTCGTTAAAGAGTTCCTCACCTTCAGCGAAAAAATCAATCACCGCAGTAGGATCCTCACTCTGACCGAGTAGCAGGAGATAGTCCCTGACTTTAGCAAAGATGAAGTTGTCCATTGATCGCGCAGCCTCTTGATTCACCCATGATACAAAATTAAGCGCTGCCGCGGTGGCCCGAAGGTAGTATCCGGGAGTAAAATGGGTGAATGCTTAGATTTCTTGTTTTAATGGTTCTTATCCTCGCTTTTCCGTCAATGGCGCAGGACCTCAGTGAACGCCAGTCGTTATCACCTAAAGAAGCAGCTGCTTTGCAGGGTAAAGTGACCTATCTCGATGTTCGGACCGCGCTGGAATGGCTGCGCGGCCACGTCAAAGACGCCATACATATCCCGCATGATGAGGTAGCTGAGGATGTGGCAAAGGTGATACCCGACAAGAGCGTTCCTGTAGTAGCTTACTGTGGCTCCGGAAGACGCGCTGCGAGTGTTGTGGAATCAATGCGCGAACAGGGTTATACGGTCGTGCCGGTGGTTAACGGCGGCTATAGTGAACTGATTGAATCCGGCGCGCCGGAAGGCTAACCGGAAAGCGCACCTAGGTAGTTTCGAGTTAGTTTCGAAGTGGTTTCGAGGGCCTCTCTTTTTGATTGGGGATCTTTAAGAAAACTTCATAGAACCTTTAACGAAACCCCAAGCGAGTTTATCGTCCTTTAACACTACTTACATACACTGCGCGCTTCTAAACAAGGGGAGCGTCATGCGTTCTAAAACTAAAAATCTTATTGTGTTATCTACGGTTGCTATATTCCTCGTTGGCTGTGAGGGCGGAGATGTAAAAATTTCGCCCGTCACGACGGACAACTCTCAAGATAACTCTGAAACTACTACTAACATCGATCAGGGCACCGAGGTTGTTGAAAACCCGTGCGCTTTTTATGTGAAGTCCGGCCAGACTTTCGAAGGTGACTTCGATGGGCGCGACTGCTCTTACTCGTCGATCTTTGTCGATTCAGGTAATCCATTAACAGAAGATCTGCTGATCCCTGCATTGCCGGGTGACGGTGTGCATCAGTTCACCGGCAGTTTGGTTGTCGGTGAGAAGGGTACTATGGAAGAGCTTGCAGCAGCTGGTATTACTGAAGGCGGTGATGGTCCGACGGTGAGTATCGAAGCAGGGGTGACCATGACCTGGCCATCGCCGCAGAAGTTCGTGTCGATCACTCGAGGCTCACAGATTATTGCCGTTGGTGAAGCCAATGCACCGATTACCTTTACTTCCTTCACTGACGTTGCAACCCAGCGGGGTGAAGATGATCTGGCGTTTGATGCGGTAGGTGAGTGGGGCGGTATGCTGATTAACGGATTCGGTATTACCAACAAGTGTGCCCACAGTAGTGGATCATTCGACGGTGATGATTTGGTGTTGGCTTCGTCCTGCGATGTCGATACGGAAGGACTCGCGGGTAACGATGAAACACCGCACGGTGGCGACAACAACAACGATAGCTCGGGTCGTCTGGAGTACGTGGTTGTTAAGCATACCGGCGCCCAGATCGGCGAAGGTAATGAGATAAACGGCATCACCTTTGGTGCAGTTGGCCGTAATACCATCGTAAGAAACATCCAGACTTACTCGACATTGGATGACGGGATCGAGCTGTTCGGCGGTGCGCTGAACATCGAAAACTTCGTATCTGTTTTTGCGCGTGATGACTCCATCGATCTTGATGCAGGATGGCGGGGCACTATTAACAATGCGCTCGTTATTCACAATGAGAATCTGGGTAATGGTTGTATCGAGTCTGATGGTATAGCGTCTTATAGTTCTCAGAGCGATGAACGTATTAACACCGTAATTTCTCAGGGCATCAATACGCGGCCAGTGATCAATAATCTGACCTGTATTGTCTCTGGACAGGATTCAAACACTGGAGACCGTGGTGAAGGCGTTGGTATCCGATTCAGGGAAGGCATATGGCCCACATTGAACGACTCGATGGTGGTGATGGCTTTTTCCGCCGACGATGCTGATACCAATAATTACTGTGTTCGATTTGGTGGCGACGAAGAGGTTGATGGTCTGCTTTCTGGCGATGCGAGCTTTAACTCGGTCATCTTTGCCTGCGTTGACAAGACAAAGGGTGGTCCAATAGGGGCGGATTCTCTTGAGGATTTTCTTGAGGGTAGTGGCAGTCAGTTTGTAGATGGCGTTGTATCCGAAGATGATCCAACGGCGACATCTAATACGTCACTGGTTCTTCTCGAAGGCACACCGCCGATCTACTCTGTTGCTATTGATTCAATGGTCATCAACGATGCGGCACCTGCGGTACCCGCGCCTGCGAGTGGTAGGGTCGGTGCACTATCGACTGCGATTGACGACTGGACGGCTGGCTGGACATACGGGATACATGAAGGTTCTCGAGGCGCTCCACTCTGGTTTGAATAAGACGCTTGGAGTGAATCTTATGAAAAATATAATTAGAAATATCTGCATGGTCCTGGCTGCATTCTTAACGAATGCAGCGTCCTCCGTTTACGGCCAGGATGATGAAATTGAAGAGGTCGTTGTGCAGGCTCGTTTACTGAGTGGCGCGGAAGCGCTGGTCAGCGAGCGAATCGATGACGATGTGGTAAGCGACGTTCTAGGAGCGGAGTTTATCAGTCGTGTTGGAGACTCTACCGTGGCTGCTGCGCTTCGACGTATCTCCGGCCTGACGCTGGTGGGTAGCAAGTTCGTTTACGTACGTGGTCTGGGTGAACGTTACTCCAGCAGCTCGCTCAATGGTGCTACGGTCCCGTCACCCGACCTGACACGGAATGTGCTTCCCCTAGACATTTTCCCTACATCAATCGTCCAGTCATTGTCAGTAAAGAAAGGATACTCAGCTGACCAGTCTGCGGCCTTTGGCGGAGGAACGATTGATATTCGAACTAAGGGAATTCCCAGCTCGTTTACCTACGGCATCGAGATCGGCAGTGGATTCAACTCAGAAGTTGATGGTGAGTTGTTATCGTACGCTGGTGGTGGCGATGATGATATGGGTACAGATGATGGTACACGGGCCTTCCCGCAGGGATTGAACGCGGCGATCGTACGTTTCAGAGGAGAACTGGATTCATCAAGCATCCTGCAGACCCTTAGAGGCGAAGGTATGAATGGAGCCACTTCTGCTGACAGTCGTGCCGTGAACAGGCAGCTGGCGTTGAATCTGAATCGGAATATTTCCATTACGCCAGAAAGCGATTCGCCTGATTTAAATATTCGGGGCAATGTCGGTAACAAGTTTATGATTGGTGAGAATATAGACTTTGGTATTCTTGTTGGTGCCTCCTACGGCAGTCAGTGGCGTAAAACCGAGACCATCTCCAGAACGTTCCAATTTCCAGAGGACGAGTTCGAGGACGAGACGGAAACCACGCGATCCATTGATCTAAACGCTAATCTTAACATGGGATTGGTCTATACGGATGATCACGAGATATCTACAACCACGCTTTATATCCGCAATACAGATGATGAAACAGCGCAGGTAACCAAGTTCAATGAGAATCGACGCAAGTCGGATGGCATTGGATTTCGTGATGATGTGATCAAGTTCGAAGAACGTGAAATGATCGTCAATCAGATCAAGGGTACCCACTACCTTGGCGCAGCCACGCGTGAGAGGTTCCCCTGGCTGGATTTGTCTGTCGTTCCTGAAGACCTTCGATACGACTGGTTCTATTCGGAAGCGAGAGCGTTTACCGAAATTCCTAACGAAGTTAAGGTTCAATCAGTTACGACGAATGATCTGACCACCGGCGCGGAGCTGACGAGTAATGTGAGCTTCACGGGAGCCGATTATCGCTTTACGGATCTGGAGGATGAAGTGATCAACTTTGGTGGCACCTTAACATTGCCGCTGGAGTTCACCAACGCGATCGCAGAGATTAAGGGTGGTTGGACACATACCCAGAAAATAAGGATCTATCGCCAGACCCAGTTCGGGCTTAGTGTCCAGGGTGTGAGTGACCAGTCTGTACTTGAAGGACCCCTCGGTTCTGTTTTCTCTGACGCGAATATTACGAACCCGTTGAATAACTATGTGTTCAACCTGATCGCCTCCAATGGGCAGAGCTACCTCGCGGTGACCAAGACAGATGCCGCTTTCGGTAATGTCGATTGGACGTGGAACGATACGTGGCGTGTGTCTGCCGGCGCTCGCTGGGAAGAATACAGACAGGTTTCTCTACCGTGGAATCCCAACTCTTACTCATTTAATGCACCGCAGATCTCCATCGACGCAGATGTATTGGAAGATGCGGTCTTTACGACGGATGAGTATTATCCTGCGGTTTCGGTTACCTATATGACGGACTGGTGGGCGGAGATCTTTCAGCTTCGTTTCGGGTGGAGTGAAACTGTGGTGCGACCAGACCTGCGGGAAATTACGGATGCATCCTATATTGACGCCAGGACAGGATTCCTGACTGACGGGGATTCATCGGTAGTACCGTCAGCGGTTGAAAACTACGACCTAAGGGCAGAGTGGTTTTTCTCCAGTGGCGATAACCTGACTGTTAGCTTCTATTACAAAGATATCGATAGTCCCATTGAGTTCTTTGAGCGAGCAGCGAGTGATACCAATCGTTCACGTGAAATCGTAAACGCTGAATCCGGCGAGGTCTTCGGGATAGAGATCGAGGGCCTAAAGAACCTGGTTTTTCTGGGTGACTCCTGGGAGCAGTTTTTCATACAGGGGAACCTTACCATCCAGGACTCTGAGCTGAAGGTTGGGTCGCGTGCGGATGCCCCGACCCGTTCGATCAGAGAGCTGGCAGGTGCGTCAGAATACGTGGTGAACTTTCTTGTGGGCTTCGACTCAAGCAACCGTCAACATTCGTCGACATTAAGCTATAACGTTTTTGGTGAGCGCCTGTTTACCGCTGGTAGAAATGGTGCACCGGATGCCTTTGAACAACCGTTACATTCAGTGGATTTTACTTATAGCTGGTATCCGACGGATGCTATTACGCTTAAGCTAAAAATTCAGAATCTTCTGGACGAGTCAGTTGAGATCAAACGTGAAAACATCGTGGCGTTTACGGAAAACCTCGGAACGAGCTTTTCCCTGACGTTTCAGTGGCATATGTAGAAGCGAGATCCAGCCAAAAAAAAGCCAGGTCTTACCTGGCTTTTTTTTGATCTTTAATCTGGTTTGTTATGCGATGACCGGTGGTATCCGAATAATGTAGCGACGAAATCGATCTGGATTACCAAAATGATCCTTCCCATAGGTGGTGTCGTTAGCCGACGTTGTCTGTAGTAAGGGGGTGCTACTTTTGTTGTCGCTCGTCAACTGTGGGAACGTCAGCAAAATCGAAAGAAATAGAACTTTATACACTTGATACCCTGAAATAACGGCTTGAAATATTGGCGGCAAGTGTAAGTGGTTCTACAAGTCAGTTATAGATCTACCTTCTATAATTAATCGAAAATTAAATGATCTTTAATATTCCTTAACTTTCCCTATTCAACCGTGGCAATTGATATATGCGTATCTTTGTGGAGCCGTGCGAATTGCTTGAGTGGAAGGTCGTTACAAACGATCTGCTTGAGGTCCCGTCGCGAAACCTTCAGTTCTTTGGCTTTTTCCTTCATCGCCTTCGATGACTCAGTAGCCGCGGCGCAAACTGCGACGAATTTCTGTGCGTCTGTAAGCTGAGCTTCAGCTTGTTGCTGTGGGCTTTCAGCCCATACGCTGGTCGATATCAAAGCAAACAACGAAGTAACCAGTACTTTTCTTATCATGATGTCCTCCCATCACTAGGTAATATTAATAAATTTAAATATACATTAACGGAAACTTTAAATACCGGCAATCAATCTTAATAATTCTCTTTGGTTTGATTGGATTTGACCAAAAAGCCGTAGAAATTTGGGTTCAAAGGGAAGATTTCTTAATGAACTTTTAATGTTCGCTTAATCATTTCCTCCAATTGCCATGTTTGAATTGCACTGTATCCAATAAAAGCAACTAGATCATGGAAAACAAGGTCGTCATCATTGAGGACGAGCCGGATATCTGTGAAGTGATTTCCTACAACCTGCGTAGAGAAGGCTTTAGCGTCACATCTGTTGGCAGAGGCGATGAAGGCCTTAATGTCGTTCGTAAGCAGCAGCCTGCGTTAATTATTCTGGACCTTATGCTGCCGGGCATGGATGGGCTATCTGTATGTCAGCAAGTCAAGGCAGATCCACTAACCAAAGACACACGGATCATCATCATATCAGCCAAGGAAGAGGAAAGTGACGTCGTCATCGGCCTGGGGCTCGGTGCGGATGACTACATTACGAAGCCTTTTGGACCTCGAGAACTTACCGCCAGGGTGAAGGCGGTTTTGAGGCGGAGTCACGTGAATATGGATATTAGCAAACGCAGAATCGTTATCGATGAACTTAGGATTGACCCCTTTCGACATGAAGTACGAATATCTGGCGAGTACGTTAAGTTCACGTCGACCGAATTCAAATTACTATTGCAACTGGCATCGCAGCGTGGGCAAGCGTTCACCAGACAACAGCTTTTGGATCGTATCGTAGGCGACGGGGTAGTAATCGTAGACCGAAACGTGGATGTGCATATTCAGTCGGTACGAAAAAAACTTGGTGTCTATGGGAAGATGATTCAAACGATCCGTGGTATTGGATATCGCTTTACTGACGAATCTCAATCGATCGAGTAGGTAAATGAAACGCTCGCCAGGTTAATGGAGTAGTTGGGGCTAACTCGACCCATAGTGATCACGTTTCGGATGGTGTTTTCCGCGACACCATCCAATGCCCAGTCGGCGGAACTGTATTTTTCGTGATACAGCCTTAGTTCAACTGCGAGTTTCGTACTCGCTCGGTATTTCGCTTTAAGGTCAACACTTCGATGTTTCGAGATGAGGCGTGGAAAGGATGAGGCCTCGTTTTCGAAAGAGGTGACATAGTCGCCGGTTCCATCTGAATACAGGTAGTTAAGCGCAAGATCCAGACGATTTTCCAGGAGTCCGATTTTCTCCAGCCTCACCGTAGTGGTTCGGACGTCATCAGACGTTAGGTATATCCAATCCCGGGCAGCGAAAGAAAGGCTGCCATAGGTTTCGGAATCAATAGCCTGGGTATCTTGTCCCGCGGTGATGAAAAAGGTGTCGGTAGGACAGTAACTGACATTAATGCTCCAGGCGTTATCATCGTTTGTATGTAGCCCGAGGGTGGAGCCTGGATAGTCTGTCTGTCTGCGATCTGCGCTGGCAGATAATATGACGGGACTATTTGGTATTTGGTAGTCCAGGTTTGCCTTTAATGATGAACGGTCTCGTACTGCCTGGTGATACCTTACCGTGAGCGGGTTGTTGTTGGTGATGGGCCTGAAGGTTGCGGCATCTCGCGAACTGTCGTTGTACTCTAAACCAATTCGAAGCCCCCTAAAGGTATTGGACTTTATTTTCACCCACTGACGATCTTCTTCGTTGGCGCTTATTTCTGATCGGGTTCGTTGCCGTTCAGTATGTTCTAGCCCAACAGTTAACCGGGTGCCAGAGAACAACCGATAATGAAACGCCATTTTTCTCTGATCATTGTCGAAACTGTAGGAACGGCTGGTTTCGGGTCCCAGTGTGAATGCGTCGCCAATAATCGGCAGAAGAGAAAGAATGGGTGTGTTGTTATCGCGTTCGTGGGAATGATATCGAATGTCGAAGGAGGCGCGTCTGGTCAGTGACCCACGGAGGGTGACCAGTGTTCGACTCGAATCGACCTCTCCCTGCAGGCTTTGCGATGGTAGTGGTTCCGTAGTTATTGAACTATTTATCGAGTAGGGGAGAAATGAGTCGTTTTGTTTTGCTTCGGCGCGTTGATGTAATCCGGTGATAGCTACACCCCTTATTCTGATCGTTCCGCTGAGTGTCCAGGCTGTTGCCTCATTATCCGGTGCCAGGGCCTTGCGTCCCCGAGTCTCTCCGATGAACGCATCATAGGCTTTCTGGAAGGTCAGCGACTGATAGGCGTTGTTGAATGTAGAGCGGGAGTATTCCAGGGATAGAAGACCACGATCTCGTGCGTATTTTATTTTGCCGCGGAGATCATCTGTTCCGTAATCTATCGGCGAGGCCATTTCAGCAGCCAGGTTAAAAAAGTCGCTTGAAGTCAGACGATTTCCCTTTCTGGTTTCTCTTGATACGTTTGCGGACGCGGTCCAGTAATCCTGGAACTTAAGACGAACACCGGTACGCAGTCTTTTTCTTTGTGTCCCTAAGCTGATTGGTTGTAGTGATTCGTTAAGTACCGTTAATTCACTGGTGCTGAAGCCGGTGACCCAGTTGTCGGGCAATGTTAGTTCCGTTCGACCGAGGTAGGGTGTCATTGCAGAGGACCAGGTGTTGCGCGGTATTTCTCGCCAGGATGCAGACAGTTCGTATTGGTTATGTTTGCCGACATTAGCGTCTAACCGCCTTGCATCAAGACCAAGGTGTCGTGCTGTGATAGATGCGTAAAAGCCATTTTCCTTTTTGAGCGCTATGTGTCCGTTTAGTGCGAGGCTGGTGTCGTCTTCGTCCAGTCCGTTGTCCCTTCCGAATCTTGCTTCACTATCACTTGCCTTTATTGCACCGGTGCTGACCTCTCCCTTTATACCAGCGTGATCGGGACACAGTCGGCAGCGCCAGCGTTCGTTTTTTACTTTGTCGTAGTTGGGTGAATAGTCGGGTGAATAGTCGGGTGAATAGTTAGGTGAATAGCTGGGTGAATGGTCTGGTTGGTCATTGTCGGCGATGACCTGCAACGAGCCTAAAAGCAGCGTGATTGATACCAGAATCTTCATCATCTTTTCAGCTTGTCGCCGGATGGATGGTTTGAGCCGTGCACTTCAGCGTGGCAGTTAGTGCAACCTTGCGCGAGCAAGTATTCAGAAGCGCCTCCGGGAGGAATCTGATCGGCTAGTTGGGGGAGGTTTCGGTGCCCCGCTGCCGAGTGACACCCCTGACATAGTTGTGGTGGTCTCCTAGTCAGCAGAGAGGGTTGATTCGATCCGTGTGGTAAATGACAGATGGAACAATCTTCCGCGACCGGCGCATGTTCATACAGGAAGGGTCCGCGCTTCTCGGCGTGGCAGGTGTAGCAGGTGTCATTCAACGATATTTCTAACAGGAGCTTGTCATCTCCGGCCCCGTGGACTTGATGACAGTCATCGCAGGCTAGCTGACCCTCTTCTATCGGGTGTGCCGAGTGCTTTAAGGCGTCTGCCGCCACATTGCTGTGGCACTCGTTACAGGTTTGGGCTTGTGACTCGGGTTGTTGTACCGGATCTTCGGCGCTATGTAGCTGATGGCAGTCGGCACAGGCGAGATCAGATGTTTCGTGGGAGCTTCCTGGCCAATGAATACGACCTCCTGAATTGTGACAGTTCAGGCACATGCTGTTTTGCAGATCGGCACCAGCGTTGGCTCGTTTGCCAAAATTAATCATCGGTCGTCGTGCTGCTTCATCAACCAGAACCTGTTTGCTGTGGTCTCCGGCGGGGCCATGACAGGCTTCGCATTGTAATCCGGTGGGAAATTCTTTCGGATCGCTATTTTGGGCGAATGGAGAATGTGGAATCGATTGACCGTGAGCGTTGTGAAATATTTTGTCGGTAGGAAAAGGAAACGTTTCGTCGTGACAACCCAGACATTCATCGGCCCCTCGGCGAGAGTAATTCCCTGTGTGAAGTTTTTCGGTTAGCGTATCGTGATGGTCATCTGCGGACGCACCTTGAACCATGTGCGGGTAACTGAGAACAATAGCCAAGAGAACTGGCCAAAGGGTTATCGCTGCAATGTATTCGTTTGCTCGCATCGCTTCTTACTGTCTAGCGCGGGCCTACGTTAACATATGGCCCATATATCCCCAATCTGTAGAGGATGAGTGTGCAATCTAACAAGTGGGTACTGTTTTTAACGCTAATTGTTCACGGCTGTTTGCTGGGTAGTTCTGTCTATGCCTCTGACGGGGCGGAAATCGCAAAGAAGTGCGATGGGTGTCACGGCGTTGACGGCCACAGTGAAGATCCCGAGGTGCCGTCGATAGGCGGTTTCTCGGATTTTGGCATCGTTGACCTGTTAGAAAGCTATCGAAACGGAAACCGACAGGCGAGACGCTATAAGTCAGCCGACGGCGAAGAAACCGATATGGCCGAGGTCGCGAGAGCGTTAACGGAGGACGACGCTTTTGCGGTTGGTGAGCACTATGCGAATCAGATCTGGAAACCCCATGAGCAGGAATTTGACCTTGAACTTGCTCGGCGCGGAGCACAGGTACACGACATTAAGTGTGATAAGTGTCACTCTGAATATGGCGGAGCTGCCGAGGATGATCTGGCGATCATGTCAGGTCAGTGGCGGCAATATCTTGAAATGGAGTTTGAAGATTTCGACTCGGGCGAGCGCAAGATGTCTCGCAAAATGAAGGAAAAGTACGACACGCTCTCTGCGGAAGATAAAAAGGCGATCCTTGAGCTTTACGTGAGCGGTGGGAACCTATAACGCCGCGACAGGTGGTAACGGCTCTACATGCGCGACGCCCTTATGACAGGCGATACAGGTTTTCCCCGTATCTTCAGCTCGTTGATGACGGCGCGCGACTTTACGACCCTGGGCTTCGTAATCCATAGCAGTAAACTCGTGGCACGTTCGACATTCACGTGAGTCTGTTGCCTCCATTTTGTCCCAGACAACGTTGGCCAGATGCCAGCGCCGAGCTTCGAACTTTTCCCGTGTATCAATGGTGCCAGCGATCTCGTGATAGACGTCTTTTGCTGCCAGTATTTTCGCCTTAAGGAGTGGACCAAATTCCTGGGGAACGTGACAGTCGGCGCAGGTGGCTTGAATGCCCGAGGCGTTCTTGAAGTGAATGGACTGTTGATACTCTTCGTCAACCACGTTCATTGAATGGCAGGAAACGCAAAATTCCTGGCGATTGGTTTCGTGCATGAACAGTGATCCTGCCGCGACAAATGCCAGACCTGCTGCAAAAGACAGCAAAACTGTTGAGCTTAACCACTTAGTAAAACGCATTAGAGATACTCTGATGGATGCATTGCATTATTTGACCTCGATATTGGTGAGAGGTTTACATGTTGCTGGCCTTGTATTTCCAGCATATCAAACCCTTTGTAACGGCGTCTCTTCCATGCTATTTACTGGAGTAACGCCAGGGAACTCCATGTCAGTCAAACTGCGTAACTATCACCTGTGAAAGCCATCAAATACATTCTGCTGGGATCGCTGTTTGTGACGGTTTTCGGTGGTGCACTCGTCTACCTGCAACTCGAAAGAGTTGGTTTTGTCGTTGCGAATGCCCTGTTACGCGATCGTGGTTTCGAGATAACGAAATTTGAGGTCGAGGATTATCCTCGCTCGCATATACGCATTCCCCGAATTGAAGTGACGCAGAGCAATGGGAGCCAGTACACGCTACTCGATCTTGTGATACCGGTTCGGATGTTGACTGATTTGCGAGGCAGTGTTGGCATTGGAGAAATAGAGATTCGAACACAGCCGGCTACTGAACCACTTTCGTTAGTGAAGCTGATTAAGGATCTGTTACTCCTTCCGGAGCAGTTCGATGGCATCGTATTGTCCGTTTCACGACTGGTCAGGCCAGGGTTACCACTTATTGAAAACATTGAGTGGCGCAGCGCCAGTGCCGCACAACAGGTCAATCTGTTAAGTGAAGGGATGGCGGTCGAGTTTGTCAGTAGCTTACTGGGGGCGGGTGCACATCGAATTGAGATTCAGGCGAAGAAGGAGTCTATCGAAGCGCTGACAGCAGAGCTCACCGCAAGACGAGTCGCTACCGGCTATGACCTGACCGGTGAGTTACGACTTAGCCCGGAACTGTTGCTGGCGCGCCCTGAAATTGTGAGCGTCTCACTACCGGTGAACATGGTAGGCAGCATGCAGTCGAATGTAGAACTTCAGTTAAGCGACGTTACGGTCGCTGCTGCAATACAGCTGCAGCTGGACGAAGGATTTCGTCTCGATTACGAAGTTTCGGAAAGCCAGGCGTTCACTGCCAATGTTACGCGCCCGATATCTCTTCAGCTTGATCTTGCATGGCCCAGCATTGAATGGTCGGTTACGGCGCCTGATGCATCGCTAAATGTTAGCGGGGGTCGGTTCTTCAACACTTCAGTCGATATAGAGAACCTGGACTGTAGCAATGTCGAGTGCTCCCTTGGTGTTTCTGTTGATAGCGGGCCTGTCTTGGCATCAGCAACGACGCTGGTGAATGTTGCCCTGGAGAGTGAACTGTTTGTCGGGTTGGGTGAGTCGGTAAGTCTTGAGGCGAATAAGGCTCACGTGGTGGTGACTGAACTTAACAGCGACAACCTGGCGATTGAGGCAGTGGGTGCTGCGCTGGCTGATGGGATGGTAATGGATGTGAGCGCCAGACATCAGATTGCGTCAGGAATGGGCGACTTGCAGTTGTCCAATGTTTCGCTCGAGATCACCCAAACCAGCGATACGAGCCGTTGGCCTTTTTCCGGTGAAATAGTTTCGGGGCAAGTGACCGCGGACCTTACAGCGCAGTGGTCTCTGGAAGGTGGGGTTAAGGTTTCTGGCGCCGCCGCCGTGCGGGCCAACGACGTGGCCGGGTTTTATGACACGCTCGCCTTTACTGGCCTCAGCAGTGGGATGGATTTGGCGTTCTCCCTGCAGCATGAAGTGCTGGCCTATGACGTTCAGGACGGTCAACTGGGGATTGAGCTGATGGATATTGGATTTCCAATGAATGACCTGCGGCTGGATTTCTCTGGAGATGAGCAGCAGATCGAAGTGTCTGCATTCAACGTATCGGCCCTGGGAGGGCAGATCTACACGGACCCCTTTGATGTTGCGCTCCCCGACATAAAGAGCGCTATCAATCTCAGGTTGCGAGAGATTCAGCTTCCATTCATCGTCGCTCTAGCAAAATTCGACCAGACAATTGAAACCCGTGGAAGTATTTCAGGCATGCTGCCATTAACAATTAGTGACAGGAAGGTAACCATCGGCGCCGGTGACATCGAGAGCGATGCGCCCGGTATTATCAGTTATCTTGGTGAGACCCTAGATAATCCCACTGATCCGCTTGATATTGCCATCAAGGCACTGGGTAATTTTCACTTTGATACGCTGTCGTCGGAGGTTACCTATGAGACTGCTGGCGATCTAAAGCTTGCCGTCCGTATCGAAGGGACGAACCCCGAATCTGATCCGCTTCAGCCAGTCATTGTTAACCTGGAGCTCGAGAACAATATTCCACAAATGCTTAGAAGTATGCAGGGCACACGAAAAGTTGAGGATATTGTCAGACAGAGGGCGGCGCAGTGATTTGCTTAACCAGAACCGAGTCAGCTAAAGTGCTCCTGCTTACGAAAGGCATTGAATAGCTATGAAAATATTACTTTTGATCACTACATTTTTCGTCGTGACGGCTTGTTCGCCGACTATTAAAGTCGCACCACCAAAGGAACCAATCGAGATCAATCTCAACGTAAAGATTGAACACGAGATTCAAATCCAGGTGGATAAGGAACTGGAAGGACTGTTTGACGAAGATAGTGGGCTATTCTAAGGATGACTAATATGAAAAAAATACTGACAGTAATTCTATTGGCGTTCTTTACGCATACGGCCTGGGCGATTGAGCTTGGTGCCGCGAAGGCGCAGGGCCTGGTGGGTGAGGCTAGAACCGGGTATGTCGCGGCGGTGAAGCCGCCCGCTAGTGGCGAAGTGAGTGCGCTGATCAAAGAGGTCAATGCGAAGCGCAAAGCGCAGTTTCAAAATGCCGCACAGAGGACTGGAACGACGCTGAAGCAGGTCAGCAATCGATTCTATGAAATTGCCGTACAGCGAACCGCAAGCGGACACTACTACCAGGATGGAAGCGGCGCCTGGAAAAGAAAGTAAGCCTGAACTAGCGCAATGCTACTAATCCTTACAGTGCTGTTGGCACTGTCCGTGAGCCTCGCAACTGCCGAGGAGCCGCCGTGTTCGAATCCCGAATATGCGCATGGTATTTCACACCTGCTGCCGCTCAAATACCCGGCGGACTTTAAACATTTCGAGTATGCCAATCCGGAGGCGCCTAAGGCTGGTGAGATCAGGGCGCCTGAGTTGGGCACCTTCGACAACTATAACGCGGTCGTCGAGAAGGGTCGTCTGGTTAGGGGGCATGAGATAATTGAAGGTCTCGTGTATGACGCTCTGCTGGAGCCTGCGCTCGATGAGCCGGTTAGCTACTATGGCCTCTTGGCCGAGGGGGTTGTGGTTGGCCCCAACTTTGATTGGATAGCATTCAAATTACGGGACAATGCCACCTGGCATGACGGTGAACCCGTTACTGTCGACGACGTCCTGTTCACGTTTGAAACGTTCCAGGAACATGGCTCCGTTGCCATTAAAACTGCGATCGCAGATATTGAACGTGTGTTTGCCTTTGGCGATCAGGAAATCTGCTTCGTTCGTGATAAGGGTGTGGAGGTGAATCCCACTTTGCCGTTTACCGTTGGCGGCTTTAATATCCTGCCGCAACATTATTGGTCCCAACACGACATTTCCAAAACCACAATCAAACCACCTCTAGGCAGCGGACCCTACCGTGTAAGAGATGCGGAGTTGGGGCGCATACTGACCTACGAGCGCGTGGAAAACTACTGGGGCAGTGATATCCCGGTAAACAAAGGCAGGTACAACTTTGACGTTGTGAAGTTCGACTACTTCAAGGACGAGACCGTCATGGGGGAAGCACACAAGAGTTATGTCTTCGACGTTAAAGAAGAGGGCGTGTCCAAGGCCTGGGCGACTCAGTACAACTTTCCGGCGGTTAAGGCCGGACTATTCAAGCGAGAGCTGCGACCTCTTACCCGGGTAGAAGGAATGTGGTGGCCCATATTCTGGAACGTAGAGAAGGCTCCCCTGAATGATGTTCGAGTACGAGAGGCCCTGTGGCTGTTGTTCGACTTTGCGTGGACTAATCGAGTGCTGTTCTACGACTACTACGACGCGGGGGTCAGCGTTTTTCAAAATTCACCCATGGCACACCAGGGCCTGCCTGGCGAGAAAGAGCTCGAACTACTGGAACCCTGGCGTGATCAGGTTCCCACCAGAGTGTTTACCGAGGAGTTCAGACACCAGCCGAGTAATGGCTTTGGCGCGCAGCGGGACAACCTACGTCGTGCATTGGCGCTGTTTAAGGAAGCGGGTTGGGAAGTTGTGGATGGCGTAATGCGTAGCGTTGAAACCGGTGAGCAGATGAAACTGGATTTGATCGGCGCTTCCTATTACTCGATCCGCCAGAATCTAACGCTTTTTCAAAATCTTGAAGCGATCGGTGTGGGAACGACCGGTTATGCACCGGAGGTTTCAAACTGGTTGCACCGGTCTCGCACAGGTAAGTTTGACGGCAACAGTATGCGCTGGGCGCCAAGTAATACGCCGGGCCTACAGCTGCGTAATTGGTTCGGCAGTGCGGCGGCGGGTCAGGACTATGGCCAAAACTGGATTCGCGTCCGAAACCCGGTGATTGACAGTTTGATCGATTCTATTGTGGCTGCGGACACGGCAGAGAGCCTTTACGCAGCAACGCGGGCGCTGGACAGGGTCATTATGTGGAACTTCTATATCATACCGGTTGGTTCGTCGCCGGGTTTTCGACTGGTGTACTGGGACAAATTTGGTGAGGTCCCAAACCAGAAGCTGGTGCGAGTGCCGTTTATTGATGCGTGGTGGTGGGATGAGGAGAAAGCTCGGCGTGTTGAGGAGGGTATTCGGGAGCTTGGGGAATAGGTCGCGAGCGCGTCGCCCGTAGGATAAGGGTAAGGCTTCTCCGTACCGCTGTGAATACATCCCTGTACGCTTAACTTCGCCGTCCATGGCGAAGATGTACTCCGAAGCCTTACCCTTATCCTACGGGCTTGGTCCGTTCCCTACTGCAATCGGTGTAGAAAAGGGTCAGGACCGAATGGTACTTACTTACGCCTGTTTAACGATTGGAACACTCGGTGTTGGTCATGCAGTAGCTGGGCCTGGGAGTTGTTTTTCGTAGCCTTCAGGCGCAGCGCCGAAATGGGGGATCAAGGGGTGCCGCCATCGGACCCGAAGGGGCTTGTGGAGGAGTTGAGGGCAACCGGGAGGGTCGCAAGCCGCGGAGAAAAACAACTCCCAGGCTCGGCTACGGACAGCCTTGATGAAGCTTAAGTAAGCATTAGAAAAGGGGTCAGACCATCGCGAGGGCTTAGACGGTAATCGGTAATCGGTACTCAGTGCTTAGTCACTGTCTATTCATACAGTAATGCGCTAAATTAATCCGATGAAAACCTGGCCCCGAATTGTGGTGCATGCAGACATGGACGCATTCTATGCGGCTGTGGAACAGCTCGATAATCCGGACCTGCGCGGAAAACCAATTCTCGTTGGACCGAAGAACAATCGTGGCGTTGTACTAACGGCTAGTTACGAGGCGCGTCCTTATCGTGTGGGTAGTGCGATGCCGGTAGCTGAGGCGCTACGTCGCTGTCCTGATGCGATCATGGTCGAGCCCAACTTCTCCCGCTACCAGGAAATTTCCGAACAGGTTATGGATATCTTTGGGGACTTTTCGCCCCAGGTCGAAGCGATATCTCTGGACGAGGCGTTTCTCGATATGACTGGTGCAGAGCATTTCTTTGGTGCGCCGGACGAGATGGGGCAGAAGATCAAGGCAGCGGTATTTGAAGCGACAGGTCTGCATATTTCCGTGGGTGTTTCGGGTACCAAGTATGTTGCGAAAGTGGCGAGTGCTCACGACAAACCCAATGGGCTGACGGTGGTGCCGCAAGAACATGCAGTTGATTGGTTGGCGCCTCTGCCGATTACCCGGTTGTGGGGCGTGGGGAAGAAGACAGCGCCCAGGCTCTATGACCTTGGATTCAATACGATTGGCGACATAGCGGCTGCCGATGAGCGATTCCTGATAGATCGATTGGGGTCGGCCGGTTCACACTTCTATCAATTGGCGCACGCCAGGGATCCGCGTAGAGTGCAGCGGGGAAGAGGTGCCAAGAGTATAGGATCTGACCGAACCCTGAGGAAGGATGTATCAGCTCGCGAAGATATCGAGCGTCACCTTCGAAGATCGGCTGAGCGAATTGCTCGTCGTGTTCGTGCAAAAAACTATACCGCCGGTGGTATTCGCGTACGTTTGAAGACCAACAAGTTTGAAATGCTTACGCGGCAGCGTCAGTTGAGTAAGCCTGCGGATACTGCCGAGTCTTTCCTGAACATTGCCAAACAGTTACTTGATGAGTTCGATCATCCCGGCCCGTTTCGTCTGGTTGGTATGGCGGCATTTAACCTGCACTGGCGTGATGAACCTTCGCAAACCGATTTGTTTGATGATCCCACTGAGCGTGAGTTGGAAACCACTGTCGACGATTTGATAGATCGGTTTGGCAGTGACGTTGTGGTTCGGGCGAGTGACCTTAGCCACCCGGGCACGGTTTCAAAGAATGGCGTGAATCTCGATTTTCTCGACTATCGGGACGGCGAACGTGTTTCTGCGCCCGAGCACCCGGATTAGTCCTCTGCCAGCGATGGTATATTCCTGAACTGCTCTAGCGCTTCCGGGTTTGCGAGGGCGTCAGTATTTTTTACCGGTAGATCGTGGATCACGTTTCTCACCGCCAGTTCGACAATCTTACCGCTGATGGTTCTGGGAATGTCGCTTACCTGAATGATCTTGGCCGGAACATGTCGGGGTGTTGTGTTGTTTCGAATGGTAAGGCGTAGTTCGCTCTCGATATCGTCGTTCAGGCTAACGCCCTCACGTAGCACGACGAACAATATGACCCGGGTATCATCTTCCCAATCCTGTCCCACCACGATGCTGTCCAGAACTTGGTCCACTTTTTCGACCTGGCGGTAGATCTCTGCAGTGCCTATTCGCACGCCGCCAGGGTTAAGTACGGCGTCGCTACGTCCGTGGATAATGACACCGCCATTCTCGGTTATTTCACCGTAGTCGCCGTGCGCCCATACGTTGGGAAAGCGGTCGAAATAGGCGCTGTGAAATTTCTCGTCTCCGGGGTCATTCCAGAATCCAATAGGCGTGGAGGGAAAGGGGATGGTGCATACCAGTTCACCTTTACGGTCTTCTCCTTCGCGCTCCCGAAGAGATTGTCCGTCTTCGTCCCAAAAATCGACCGCCATTCCCAGACCCAGGCACTGTATCTCGCCCTTGTATACGGGCAATGTGGGATTACCGAGAATAAAGCAGGAAATGATATCGGTGCCGCCGCATATGGATGACAGGCACACATCATGTTTAAAGTCTCGATAGATGTAGTCGAATCCTTCGGAGCTGAGTGGCGATCCGGTGGAAAGAATGGTTTTCAGACTGGCGAGATTGTGGGTTCGATTCGGTTTGACGCCAGCCTTTTCAAGTGAGGCGACGAACTTGGCACTGGTGCCGAAAGCAGTGATGCCTTCGTTGTCGATCGCATCCAGCAGTAGTGCGCCTTCCTGCGCGAAGGGTGAGCCGTCATAAAGCACGACGGTAGCCCCGGAGGCGAGCCCGGAAACCAACCAGTTCCACATCATCCAGCCGCAGGTCGTGTAGTAGAACAGCACATCGCCTTCGCTTAGGTCAGTGTGTAGTCGGTGTTCTTTGACATGCTGGAGTAGGGTCCCGCCGCTGCCGTGAACAATACATTTGGGCACGCCGGTTGTTCCCGACGAATACATAATGAACAGGGGGTGGTCGAAAGGCAGTTGCTCGAATTTGAGTGGGGATACGCCATCACCGGGTGCGAAGTCATTTAGCAGTACCGCGTTTTTCACATTACCTGTTTCAGGTGCGACCACAGGGACGACCACAACTTTCTCTATGCTATCGATTTGTTCCTGGATAGCCTCGACTTTTTCCAGGCAGTTGATCGTTTTTCCGTTGTAGTAATAAGCATCTGCTGTAAACAGGATGCGAGGCGCGATCTGGCCGAAACGGTCACATACGCCGTTGATGCCAAAATCTGGTGAACAGGATGACCAGATAGCGCCAATGCTGGAGGTGGCCAGCATGGCAACGACAGTCTCAATGACGTTTGGCATGAAACCAGCGACCCGGTCTCCTTTGGTGATGCCATGATTACGCATGGCATGTGCAAGCTTCTCTACCTCGGTGAAAAGTTCGTTAAAAGTAACTGACCTGCGCTCACCATTTTCCAGGATGCCTACGAGTGCTGTTTTATCATCCCGTGAACGCAACAGGTTCTCTGCGAAATTGAGCTGGCTGCCGGTAAACCACCTGGCCCCCGGAAACTTGTCTCCGTCTTCCAGTACTTCCTCGAATGGTTGCGATGCCTGGATGTCGCAGAACGACCAGATTGCGCTCCAGAACTGGTCAGGCTTCTCTATAGACCACTGGTACAAGTCGAAGTAGCTGTACAACGTCAGGTTGTAGTGCTCTTCAACCTGGTTCATAAACCTGGTTAGCTGGCTATCGGCGATACGTTCCGGGGAAGGGGTCCAAAGAGGCTCTTCGATCATGCTTGTACTTTGTTATAGGTTCTGGGATCACGATTATAGCCTGACCTTTCTTAGATCAAAGGGTGTTCCTGTGTGCCGGGTGGACTATTATTTGTGCTTCAGCGAATAAATGGTCTGTTCCGATGCGTGCAATGTTATGTAGAGAGTTTGGTGACCCATCCGTTCTCACCATGGGGGAGGTCGATGATCCTGTGCCGGGGCCGGGCCAGGTGAAAGTCGAGGTCCATAGCGTGGGGATGAACTTTCCCGATTTGCTATTGATAGCGGGCAAGTACCAGACCAAGCCATCGTTCCCGTTTTCTCCCGGGATAGAGTGCGCGGGCATCGTCGTCGACCTTGGGGAAGGGGTTGAGGGCCTGGCGGTTGGTGATCGAGTGATGTGCGATGCCGGCTACGGCTGTTGTAGCGAGTATGTGCTGGGGGTTGCTCATAGAACCTACAAATTACCGGACGCGATGCCGGTCGATGTGGCAGGGGGCTTTCCCATTACCTACGGCACCACCTATCATGCGCTCGTCGACCGGGCACAGATACAGCCAGGGGACGTCTTGCTGGTGCATGGCGCTGCCGGCGGTGTGGGGCTCAATGCAGTAGAGATAGGCAGACTTCTCGGCGCGATGGTCATCGGCACGGTGGGTTCGGATGAGAAAATAGACATTGTTAAGCAATACGGGGCTGATCATGTCATTAACTACAACAAGGAAAATTTTCGCGACGTGGTCAAAGATTTGACCGATGGAAAGGGAGCGGACGTTATCTATGATCCCGTGGGTGGCGATGTCTGCGATCTATCCATGCGCTGTATTAACTGGAACGGACGGCTGTTGGTTATTGGCTTCGCGTCCGGGCGAATTGCAGAAGTTAAAACCAATCTGGTATTGCTGAAAGGCTGCCAGATGGTTGGAGTGTATTGGGGGGATTTCGCCAATCGTGATGTGCCAAGGAACCGGGCGAACTTTGCAACCATGTTTGACTGGTATGAACAGGGAAAGATCAATCCGCACATCTCTGCGCATTATCCATTTGAAAAGACGAATGAGGCGATTGACTTTATACAGTCGAGAAAGTCGACGGGAAAGGTCATTGTTCAGGTGCGGGATTAGACTTGTTACAGGAAGAAAAAATTATGGAACCCTTGAATGACAATCTGGAGGGCAAGGTAGCCCTTATCACTGGTGCCTGTGGTGGCATTGGTCGGGCCATCTGCGAACGGCTCGCGGCGGAAGGCGTGCGACTGGTGTTGGTTGATATTGATGATGAGGCGGCACAAACGCTGGCAGCGTCGTTAGATGCAGATACGTTTGTGGCGGCGCTGGACGTCAGTGACCCTGAGGCGGTGACTCGCGAATACGAACGAGTCACCAAAGAATTTGCATCAGTCGATATTCTGATTAATTGTGCGGGAATCCTTTCGAACAATAAGCTCCTGGCAACCTCACCGGAAGAGTGGCGCAAAGTGATGGCCGTGAATCTGGATAGCGCGCTCTACTGGAGTCAGGCGGTGGTGCCTTCAATGAGAGACAACGGCTTCGGGCGCATCATCAATATCTGTTCGTTCGCCTGGAAGGCGGGTGGGTTGACTGCTGGCACAGCGTATACCGCATCAAAGGGTGGAATGGTGTCACTGACATTTTCCATCGCGTTGGAGTTTGCAGGAGCAGGCATCACGGTAAACGGTATCGCGCCTTGTTATGTTATGACGCCGATGGTCAGTGAGCAGCTGACACAGGAGCAACGTGACGCGACGCTGGAACTGTTACCGGTCAAACGATTTTGCGCGCCAGAAGAAGTTGCTCACGCGGTACGGTTTCTGGCATCCCCGCTTTCCGGGTTCATTACCGGAGAGATCATCGATATGAATGGTGGTCTGCAGTTTGACTGAGGGTCGTATTTCCCGCGATGTGCTATCGCGCCCCCTTGCCGATATCGCGCCGAGAATTGTTCACCTGGGATTAGGTGCTTTTGCGCGTGCGCACCTCGCTGAATATGTTAGGCGAGTGAATGACAAGCGATCGAATGACCCCTGGCTTATCTGTGGCGTCTCGTTGCGAAATCCTGATGTTCGAGATGCGCTGACACCTCAGCAGGGCGTTTACACGATTATTGAAAGAGATGGTCCAAGGGATAACCCCAACGATACGTTTGTTCTGTGTGACAGTCTGAGCGAGGTGCTCTTTGCCGGTGACGATGCAGAACTCATTCGAGAACGGCTGGCTGCCGCGGAGACGCAAATCATCAGCATGACTGTGACCGAGAAAGGGTATTGCCGGCGCGCTGATGGCACATTGGATGTTGATAGCGAGGATGTATCGCAAGATATCCAGACGCTAAAGAAGAACCCGTATGGTGTTGTTAAAACCCTGCCCGGTTGGCTGGCTCAGGCAATTATTTACCGAAGCACCAGCGCGTATCCTGTAACGGTTATCTCTCTCGACAATCTACCAGATAATGGGCAAAACCTTAAACAGATTGTCGGTGAAATGTTGGGTTTGGTTAACGAGTCTGCCGCGCGCTGGATGGGCGAGGGCAATGTTTCGTTTCCTGGAAGTGTATTGGACCGCATTGTCCCGGCCACGACTGATGTTGATCGCGCTGATGTTGAGGCGCATCTCAAATTTTACGATGCCTGGCCAATTGCGACAGAGCCATATAATAACTGGGTTCTGGAAGACAACTTCTGCAGTGATCAGCCGAACTGGCGCGAGGCGGGTGTAACTGTCGTGGCGGACGCGACGCCGTTCGAAGAGGCCAAGCTGCGACTATTGAACGGACCGCATTCCTTCATTGCGTATCTGGGGCAGCTAACAGATCTGGAAACGGTAGCAGACGTAATGCGGGTAGAGACAAATCGTTTGGCGGTTCACGGCTTCATGGAGGAAGCAGCACAGACGCTTAGGATGCCGACAACCTTTGATGTGGGAGCTTACCAGCGCGAGATACTCGCGAGATTCGACAATGTGGCGTTACAGCACCGTACCGCGCAGATCGCGATGGACGGCAGCGAAAAGGTGCCGCAACGCTGGCTGGCCGTGATTGAGGTATTACGGGAACGTGGGGAATCAGTTAGGTTTCTTGCAGCTGCACTTGCAATCTGGACTCGATATCTTGAAGGGGTGTCAGAGTCTGGCGTTGAACTTGTGATCTCTGATCCGCGCACTGAACAGTTAACTCGAATAGCAGCATCGAATGCCGATCAGGTGGCTACCGATGTGCTGACGCTGTTGCAGTCTGATCTCAGTAAGGATGAGGCGCTGATTAGCGATGTGACTCGATACTACCGTCTTCTTGCCGACGAGGGCGCTGGTGCATTAATTAAAGAATTGGTTACTCGGACAGAATAAACTCCGCGTTCGCACTAACGCACACGTTACGGACTTCTTCGATGAGCTTCTTTGTCATGGGAATCCCGTTCTCGGATCTTTCTGCGTAAGCTTTCCACTCGGGATCGCCCGGAACAAGCACGGGTTGGGAAGGGTCCGCAGGTAGGGTGTTTCGAAGGTAGTCGTTCAGGATATCCAGATAACCTTCGAAATCATGATCGTCTTCGCCGAAGGCGCCGGGATCAATAGCGAGGAAAAAGTGACCAACATTGAAATATTGTCCTCGTTCTTCGCTGGGTAGATCCTGCCCTGCGATGGAACTGCCGCCAAGGATACTCGCGAGAATCTCGACCATCATGGCAAGTCCGTATCCCTTGTGACTGCCGAGATCTCTTGTTCCGCCCAGTGGCGTAAGCCGCCGCTTTGCCGGGGCTAACGCTTTTGTGGGGTCAGTTTCCGGGCTGCCGTGCTCATCGAGTACCCATCCGTCGGGCATTGATTTATTGGCACGTTCCGCGATACGCAGTTTGCCAACGGCCACAGTACTGGTTGCCATATCAAGAGAAAAGCCGTTGCCTTCTTTTCCTGGCGCGGCAAAGGCGATGGGATTGGTCGAGAAGCGCGCCTCTTTGCCAAACGTCGGTACCACTGAGAGTTGTCTGGTACCTGTCACACTAAATCCGATCAAACCTTCCTGCCGTGCCATGTTCGAGTAGACCCCGGCCGCACCGTAATGATTGGACTGTCTGACGTTGACTGCGCCAACGCCAAACTCTTTCGCCTTCGCCATTGCGATGTGCATACCGACCGTTGCATTGACGTGACCCATGCCATGTTCTGCGTCAATCTGTGCGGTGGCACCCTTATCCCGGATAACGCAGGGCTCTGCGTTGATGGCGATGGCGCCATTGAGTCGGCACTCCTCATAGATGGGCAGCATACCGATACCATGGGAGTCGATTCCCATCAGGTCCGATTCCAGCATGCATTCTGTACAGGTCTCGCAATAGTCCTCGCGCATCCCCCAGGCCAGAAATACATTGTTGAGTTGAGCGCGAAGCGTTTCTACTGGAATGGTTTTCATTTTGCGGCCCAAAGTCCCAATGCAGGGTTGTTGATAAAGTAGTAGGGTTCGTCGTCAGCAGCATACTTCCAGCCAGTCTGCCTATCTCCTGGCAGATATTTATCGCTCATGTCTTCCAATAACCCGTAAGCGAAACCTACGGATTCAATTTCATCCGGAGAAAGGTGTCCCGGACAATAGGTGACCTTGAAGCGGCCTTCGCTGGAGCCATGAATCAGGTGCGCTGCGGCTGAAAGGTTTGCTGCGAGATCATCATTCTCTTCCAGGTACTGCATGATTTCCGGGGTTTTTCGATAACCGTAGCGTCGAATCAAGCGATCGATTTCGTCATCCTCGCCAAACCGTGAGACACCAGGTGCAAGAATGATGAGTTCTCCTTCATCGGCTATTGCCATGCGGGTTCGGTAGATGGCTTTGTTGCCGAGCCATGTGCTGTGAAACTCATCCGGATCAAGATAAACCACCACCTTTTCCAGAGGTTCCGGGACCTTGGTGAAATTGACAGCGACGGAAAGCTCCGCAGCGGCTTCAAAGCAGGCAGTGTCGTCACCAATAAAAAGGCCGCGAGTGACGAGATTTCCCTCATCGTCGTTACCCACCACAGTCAGGACATATAACAATGGCAGATCGCTGCAGAATTTTTCCTGCGCGTAGTTGAGAATTTTGCGTAGCGGCGTATTTGCGACGCCCATCATGCGCTCCATGCCGTAGGCCGCACCGATGAAGTGGCTTTCATTGATGCCCTCGGCACCGCCCGTACCGATAAATATGTTCTTGTTGTAGTTAGCCATACCGATCACTTCGTGGGGTACCACCTGACCAATGGAGATAATCAAATCATGGCCGCCATCCCGGATCAGTTTATTCATCTGGGCCGGCCAGGGTTTGTTCCAGATGCCCTCGGTAACTTCTGAAACATAGGATTGTGGTACTTCCCCAAGTGTTACCACGTCTTCTCGCCATCGGTGCTCACGGAATTTAGCTTTTGCAACCCCTGGGTACATTGCGGAGAGTTGAGCATCTGTCATGGGTGTGTGAGTCCCCAGGGCAGGAAGAATGTCAGTTAGAGAGTCGCCAAAGTAGTCGTTTGTTATGCAGGTCAGTTTGCCGGCGCGACTGTGCAGGCGAGTGAAATCCGGCGGTACGGCAATAACGCGTTCGCGTTTACCCAGCGATTTGTAAACCTCGTAGAGTGCTTCCTTCATGTCTGCGTCATCAAGTACAGACGATTCTGAGCCTTTCGAATAATAAAGTGTCATCTAGGGATCGATATCCACGTGAATATGTGAGTTGGCATCCGCCACCTTTTCAGGGTGCTCCTCCAGCAGACGGTAGCCCCAACGATCCTGTTCGCGCGCGGCTTGCGCCCTGTCGAGCACCGGTTGCTGAAGGGAATCTTTTTCAGTAGGGCAGAGATGCCGCATGAGCGGCTTCAGATCTCGTGGGAGCGCGTCGAACTCTGCCTGGGACAGCGGTCGGCACACGGTGTCAATTAGACTACCCGGGGCATAATCGTTGACCGATACCCACCATGGACTCCAGCGATTGACTACTGCCACACGTTTGGCCCCTGTATTGTGCATGGGGGAGCAATGCCAGCATCTGGAATCCTGGATGAAAACCGCCCCGGCTTTCGCCGTGATCTGCATATCGCCAGGGATCGGGGAGGTAACGCTGATACCGTCTTTGGGCCCCCGCGGATTTCTGGAATCCTTATGTGAACCTGGAACAACGAAGGTGGCGCCAGAATCCTCATCGACGTCCGTCAGGTACCAGATCATTGTGAGACCCATGGTTATATTGGGAAACGGTTGTCGGATAGCCCCGGCGTTTTTTTGCGGATCGTTGCCGCCGTAGGCCGCCAGATCGTGAGGCCAGTCGGTGTGCCACTCCCGCGTGTCGGCCCTGCCACGGTGTCTGGCATGACCAAAACCGCCCGGTGTGCCATCGTCTGATGGACCGACAAGCGGACGAAGATGTAGTTGGGCAATCTTCAGGTGATCGTCCAAAACTGCGCGGGCGATCGCAGTGATGGTTGGATGGGCGAGATATTTTGCGTACTCCGGTAACCAGACTATGTCGTTGACCATCTTCGGGGGATACCCGACGCGCCGTACAGGTCGCAGGTCGGTACCTTCGACACCGGAGAGGTCGTCAATCGATACGCCTTGCTTGACGGCCTCTAGAATCGCCCGCTGGTTACGATTGACCTTTTCTTCTGCCTGATTTGCCTCGGCTCGAAGTGTGTCGATCCGATCCTGGGGAATGACATCGTCGACGACACAAAATCCAAAACAATCAAGCGACTCTGCGCATCCGTCGACGACTTCTTTTAATGGTAAGTTTGCGCTGAAGGCATAGGCTCTACTCGATCTTAGTGCCTCAGCGGTTAGCGGAATGCCTCGTCTTCGAGCGAGTTCGCGTCTAACTTCATGCAGCTCGGCACTCAGTCGGGCGGCTTTAGCTTCAAGATCATCAATGGAATCGTTCATCGCGGTGCAGGTTGTTGCTGACACCTGTTATTAAAAGACAATAATCAACAGAACGAAAGCGGCTCGTTGCATGGCGGTAAACTAACGCTATCGGCGTGACTTATTGGGCAGGATGCTAAGCAAGTTCCTTGAATCGACGTTTGCTTTCCTCGGCACTTTGCTTCAGGTCGGTGATCTGTGGCAGGTAAAAGTCACCGCGTTTTTCCAGACCGTGGATTTCCTTTGGTGAACGCGCGGCGAGTTCCGGTAACCATCGTTTGATGTACACGCATTCCTTGTCGAATCGCAGCTGCTGTCGCCACGGATTGAATACACGGAAATAGGGCTGCGCGTCGCAACCCGTGGACGCGCTCCACTGCCAGTTGCCGTTGTTTACCGCCGGATCGAAATCTATCAGCAGATCCGCAAAATGTGCTTCTCCCTGACGCCAGTCGATATGCAGGTTCTTGGTGAGAAAGGATGCAACGATCATGCGAACCCGATTGTGCATGTAACCGGTCGCGGCGAGTTCACGCATACCAGCATCGACGATGGGGAATCCGGTTTTCCCCTGGCACCACTGCTCCAGCGCTTGTGGGTTCTCATCCCACGTCAAATGATCGTACTGCCGACGGAATGCGTTTCGATAAACATGTGGAAAGTGATGCCCGATGTGATGGTAGAAATCGCGCCAATACAGTTGTCTCTGGAGTGCCTCTGGTTCGGGCAGCGACCGTGCATAGTGAAAGACCTGGCGGACTGAACAGGTGCCAAAACGCAGGTGTGCAGACAGCCGCGTGGTTCCGGGTTCACCGGGCAGGTCCCGAGTTTCATCGTAGTTGTCCAGGATCTGAATGTTGGTTATAGCCTGCTCCGCGCCTGCGATGCCGGGTTGCAGTGCAAGCGGTCGATCGAGGAGATGTCCCAGGGCAGTATCCGCGATTTCACCCTTGAGGCTATGGTCAAAGTGCCAGGCAGCCGGTTCGTCAGGTTCACGGACGGTGATTTCCCGGGCCTTGCGATAGTAGGGTGTGAATACCGTATAGGGCGCACCGTCGTTCTTCGACACCTTTTCGGGCTCGTTCAGCAGCTGGTCCGCGTGCTGGAAAAAGGCAACACCTGCAGAAGAGCATGTCTCTTTCAGCCTGGCATCACGGCGGCAGGAGACAGGCGTGTAGTCACGATTCACGAATACCGCATCGATGTCTGCTTCTGCGAGAAGATGTGGCAGCAATACCTGCGGGTCGCCTTCGAGTACCGCCAGTTTCCCGTGCCGGGCTTGAATCTCCCGGTCCAGATCGGCCAGGGACTGTGCCAGGAACGCCTTGCGGTATTCGGCACCATGTTGATTGATAATCGATGGGTCGATGATGAACACCGGCAGTACAGATGCGGACTGCTGCATAGCAGCGGACAACCCCGTATTGTCGCGCAGCCTCAGATCGCGTCTGAAGATGTGCAGGCTTCGTTTAAACATAACGCGCTACCATTCGACCGGCTCACCACGCCAATCGTAGAAGCGCCCGGTATCTGTCGGATCCAGGGCTGTAGCGACGCGCTCAAGGTTCTGTGCAGTCTCGTCCGCTGATACCCATCGATGAGAGCCTTGTCTCAGAAACGGTGCTGACAGCGCGGATTGGGTTGTCCCCGGGTGCAGTGCGACCAGCGTCAGGTGTTTGTATGTTCTTTCCAGTTCGGTGGCGGATGTCTTGACCAGCATGTTAAGCGTTGCCTTGGCACAACGATAGCTGTACCAGCCACCAGTGCGATTGTCGCCGATGCTGCCAACACGTGCGCTCAATAACGCGCAGACAGTTGGCCGTTCGCGATAGAAGTGGTTGTAGAAGTAGCGTAAAACCATCGCGGGTATGACAACGTTTCTCTCGTAGGAAGTATGCATTGCATCCGGTTCGATACGACTCAGTCGTTTCTCTGGGGCGTGGCTCTCGTTGTGCAGAAAGCCGTTGCAGATGAAGACGAGGTCGAACCGGCAATCGATCTCGCGCGCAATCTCCTTCAGACTATTCTCGCTATAGTCGCTCACAAACCAGTCAGGAAACTCTTGAGTCTGCCCGCTGATTGCAAAAACCCGATGCGTATCACGAAGTTGGAGATACAATGCGCTGCCGATCCCGCCGGATGCACCCACTATCAACGCTTTCCTATTCATCTTCTGATCCCAGGCGTCGCGCCAGCGTCATGAATACCGCCGCCGAAAAGCCAAAACCCAGATGGGTTGTGGTTACGTCGACGTGTTCTGTCATGCCTGATCGATCGTCAATACAGGCTCGCCAATCAACCACGCCATCGCGACGTGAATATAGCGCCGTTACGGGTACGCGCAGTGGTATTACTTCTCGCTCAAAAACCGCCCGTTCGATATCGTCGAGATCGAAACCTCGCCGCTCGTAGACGGGCCCGGCACGGGTGTATTTTGGACCACCCGTGACCGGGCTACCCAGAGTAAATACGTGGTTGACGCGCGTTGGTAGTTTGCGAGCTACCTCGCGAGCCAGGTAGCCACCAAGACTCCAGCCGATCAGGGTAATGGTGGTGCCTTGTTGATGCGCCTGGTTGGTGACAAACCGGGCCAGCGTCGCAATCAGTGTCTCTACATCGCCTGTGTTTGTGCCCTCATTCCAGCCCTTGACGTCGTAGTTGAGGTATCGCAGGTAACGACGTAGCAAGCTCGTTGACGCGTTGCTGGCGCCGAATCCCGGGAATACCAATACCTGCTCTCGGTTGCCACGAGGTTGGCGGAGTAAAGTGGGCGCCGACAGCACCAGGCGAAAGAACTCGAGGAAGGTTAGCGCCTCGATGACGATCCGTTTTTTCGCAGGCGGGGCTAGTGCCTCCATGTTAATGCCATGTGAGCAATTCGTATGCGTGACAGCAAGGTTTCAGGCGTAATCATAGGCTTATATACGTAGCAACCGCGCTTCAAGATGTGACGAGGAACCTGCAGAAACGTTATAGGGTTAGCAGGGTAGCTGCGTGAACCCCGGGCTTTTACCTGCGCAGGCCTCGTCGTCCGCAACTCGATGTTCGAACACGATCGTTTGTGCGCCATGCCGATGTGCACAGGCACGTGCGTCACTAAGGCTGCGATATCTTAAAGGACGGCCCTTTCGGCTCAGCATCCGCGTCACCGCAGGTGTGGAAAGCTCGACAAAGTATCCGGCGCACCCATCAACGATAATGCGTGCGCTTGAGTTCTCCTGCGGTCGCCCAAGGAATTTGAAAACCTCTGCAAGTATTGTGCTTTCGAAAGGATGGTCAAAACCAAACATTTAAGCTGTTACCGACAGCACTGTGGTCATGACGCCGACCCATGCTACGATGGATACGCCGACCAATATGGGATTTCTGAGTAAATGAATCATGGTTACCTCGTTTCGTTTGAATGTAGTGTTGGACGCTTATTCATAGACGTCGAGAGCTAGTCTAACTTATGTCTAATATATGTCAAATAAAAATAGACATAAATTAGACATTTATTCTAATGAAATACCTTCTTCAGTAGCGACGCGCTCCAGTGCGTCCTCAAACGAGGCTCTGGCGAACCCGGCAATATTGCCCAGATAACGATGTAACTCGGTATCGCCTGGCTGCTCAGTTGCGCAATCGTGACTGTAGCGCTCGAAAGCAATCAGGTCGTAAAGCAGTGCTGCGATGTGGTGTGGACATTCACATTGGATGGCCGGCAGTAAGCCGCTGGCGCGAGCGATCACGGCATCAGACAGGCGGCGGGAAGGTACGGGCATTTCGGTGTTAAGCGGCGGCGGGCTCTGGGTTTCAATGGTGCGGCGCAGTTCTTCCGCGTCAACGGGTGCGCGCAAACAGGCTACGCCACGGCTGCGGAGCTTCCGTAGGTGTCTGCTCTGTGCGAAACCATAGACAATGACTAAACGACAGTTGGCGGCGAATTCGCACAGACGGCTGGTCATTTCACTGCCGAGTGTCGGAATCTCAAGTACGATAGCATCCCATTCTTCGGTTTGCGGTTCAGCATCCAGCCATGCCGTCGCGTCAGTCGACTTGATATCCAGTTCAACGGTGAATTGGCTTCGCCCGAGTCGCGCGACGGTGGCGATTACGTAACCGACCACCAGGGCCCGGCTGGGAGCTGGTACCGCGTCGGTGGCGTTAGCGCGGGCCAGGAGTGTTTCGAGCTCAGCGTTAGAGAGTCTGGCGAGCTGATTGACTTGATGACCTAATGCCGTGAGTTCGCGCACCAGCAGCAGCTTGTCGATGTCGGTCTGAGAATAGAGACGTCGTCCGGAGGACGTACGTTTAGGTGTTACCAGGTCGTATCGGCTTTCCCACTTGCGCAGTGTATGGCTGGAAACGCCGATCATACGCGTCACCGCGCCAATCGGTAGCCCATGATCAGTTTCTGACATAATATATTAGACATTAGTTAGACATATTTGAGACATTATGACACGGTTTTGTAGGATCAGGTAGGCAAATTCGAAGGTGGAGGATTTCCATCGCCCTGGTATTGTTGAAGGCTTGCACTGCCTAACTCCTTAACGAAAGGTATCCGAGTCTGGTGTGGGTCGACGTGCATCGAATTCTTCGTACTTACATACTGCTACCAATAGCCCTGAGGTGCGTCGGGGATGAATAAATCCTGTGGACACCTTGTTGGGTGATGGTTGCCATCCCCCTCCCGTGGCTTCTACACGTTCATGAATGGCAGATAGCTCGTCCGAGTGTACGCAGGACATATAAATGCCCCCGATACCTTCGGTCTTGGCTAGAAAACGCCCGGCTGCTTTGTCATGTTCGTAAGGGTCGAGGAACTCCAGACTGTCTAGGCCCGCGCCCTTTTGCGAGTGAAACCAGGTAATTGCACCGCGATAGCCCCAAACCTGGCTGGTGTAATAACTGGTCAGCGCATCCTGAAGGCCGAAAAGCTCGCCGTAGAATTCAACGCCTTCTTCAAGATTCGGCACGGTGTAGGTTATCTGCCAGATACGATCGTTCATGCCTGCTTTTTCGTTTTCCTGCATCGGACTGAGTATTACACCGGTACCTCTTAGGTCCTTTGGAAAGACCATGTAGCGATCGCCCTGTTGGGTGACTGGAATGCCGGCATCTGCAATTTTTCCAGCGAGGTGACCCGGGTCATCAAGGGCAAAACCACCCGCAAAAAGACCACGTTTACCTTCCTCAATAAACTCAGCCACGGGTCCATCACCGAGTGGCTCAAATAGTTCCAGTTGATCGAATCCCCACTGGAGCGTTATGCGTCTGGCATTCGCGTCTGCGTCAACGGAATCGTCGATAACAACGCTGTCAAAAATGGCGTTAAGGTCGGCTGCAGACTTTGCTGCATCAGGTACGGCAAGTGCTAACCGATCTGTCTGTTGAAGCATGGCTCATCCCCTGATAGTCGCCAAACTTTGCCATAGTTAAACGTTGATTACGATGCCAGTCCAATTGGTGTGCCTTGGAATTACGAGGGGAGTTTGACGTGGATCATTTGCCGACCAAGGTGCCTTCTATAAAGTGAAATAACTATTTTTATTATTTGAGTTGGATGTTATGGATATTAACGTTGCGGTTGTGGTGATTCTTTCCGCTATTGTTTCGGTACTCGTTATCGAGTACCTGAGTTCGTTGTGGATTAAGGCGCAAAGCAAAGGTTTGACGCGCATTGCATCAATGCGCTACCTCGATCAGGAACTCCGCGCCCTTACGGCAAATTCAAGAATGCGTCGCATGGCGCGCCGAAAAGGGGTCGCACTCCATGAACTGGTGGGGGATGAACAACTTCTGGACGAGGCGAAAGCTCGTTGTGAGGACTGTGATCAAAAAGAACTGTGTGAAGCATGGCTAGACGGGGATTCTATCGAGGCATCGTTTACTACCAAGGCTGAAGGCTCCTTCTGTCCCAATTCGGCGATATTTGAGCAGCTTCCGAAAGAACGTCAACTAAGAGTGGTTGCTTAACTCCAAAAAAAATCAGGAAAGATTAATGGCTATTCCCAGTTTCAATACCCTGACAGTGTCGCCAATCCCGGCATTATCAGATGAGATTAATCAGATCAGGTTGGATACGGCAAAGATTGTCGGCGAATACATTATCCCGAACGAGGACAAGCTAAGTGACCCGGATCAGAGGCCACAACTCGTCGAGGAACTACGTGAATATGTGAAGGATGCAGACCTCTGGGCACCCCACTTGCCAAAAGAATATGGTGGGATGGGTATTGGTTTTCTCGGACATGCCTATATGAACGAGATCCTGGCCTGGAGTCCTCACTCTAACTATATCTTTGGCGTACAGGCACCGACGTCGGGCAATCAGAGTGTATTGATCAAGTATGGTACCGAGGAACAAAAAAAGAAGTTCCTGGAGCCGACCATTAGGGGAGAACAGACTTCCTGTTTCTCCATGACGGAACCGGACAATCCGGGATCAGATCCCCGTTCTCTTCAGACGACTGCGGTTAAGGATGGTGATGAGTGGGTGATCAACGGACGCAAGTGGTTTACCTCTAACGGTGACGCTGCAGCGTGGGCGCTGGTGATGTGTCGCACAGAGGAGGGCGATGGATCCGGCGGCGTAAACGAGAAAATGACGCAGATCATCGTGCCTACAGATACGCCCGGATTTACCATAGAAAGGGCGGTACCTGTGTGGGGACATTCCGGAGGAAGCCATTGTGAGATTACCTACAAGGACGTAGGAGTACCGCTGGAGAATCAGGTAGGTAGTCGTGGTTCCGGCCATCAGGCTGCTCAGGATCGGCTGGGAGCTGGTCGTGTCTATCATTGTATGAACTGTGTCGGTCAGATGTGGCGAGCCTTTGACCTGATGGTGAAACGAGCAACGGAAAGACAGGTGCATGGAGGATTGCTTCAAGACAAACAGTTTGTGCAGGGTTTCATCGCGGAATCCTATATGGACATTCAGGCGTCGCGGCTAATGACAATTAACTGTGCTGAGGTAATCGATTCGGGAAATGACCCCCGCACTGAAATTTCAGCTATTAAGGTTTTTGTGCCGAATGCGCTACACCGAGTGGTTGACCGCGCGATTCAGGTTCATGGTGCCATGGGTGTATCTGGCGACACGCCGTTAGCGGGTATGTATCAGGGTGCCAGAACCTTAAGAATTGCCGATGGCCCCGATGAGGTACACCAGATTCTTATTGCCAAGAATGTATTGAAGCATTACCACGAAGGTTATACCTGGGATTTTGGCGTCCTGTAGGCTTTAGTCCAGGGGCAGATCGACCCGACGACCCTCCTGTATGCTGATCTGAACAGCCTCGGTAAATTCCATGTACCTAACGCCATCAGCAAAATTGGTGTGGGTGACGGGTTTGCCCTCGAGAATCGCCTCGACGAACTCTTGTTCTACTCGCCAGCCTCCTTCTTTGTCTTTATCGACCTCCAGGGGTTGCCAGGTTTTGTCCTCATTAGTGGCGATATAAGCATCGTTACCTTCATACTTTAGTGAGGCCTTGGTACCAAAAAACGCCATATTGTTGTAGCCAAGGTGCGCAACGTTACTGAGATGGTAGACAGCAGTTGCGCCGGATTCGTGCTCAGCGATGACGCCAAGACTTTCAGGAACATCAACCGTTGATGTTTCCCCGGTCTCGCTGTCGATGCGTTCTCTTGTAAAGATGCTGCCATAGGCAATGACTGATTTCTCGTGCCCCGCGTAGCGTCGAACCGTTTCATTCTGGATGCCCATAGACATGATGTTGTTGCCAGAGAGCTCCCGTTGGTTTCGCCAGTGTATTGGCGCATCGGGATCATACTGACCTGACAATGCCGTTACGTGTATTTCCAACAGGTCACCAAAAAACCCAGCTTCGAGCATCTCCAAAACCGTTGCTTCGTGCTTCAAATTGCGTGGTGCAGGAACAATCATACTGACCTTATCGCTGGCCTCGGCGGCCACAAGCATCGCTCTGGCTTCTGCCAGGTTCATTGCCATGCGCGCCTCTGTCAGTATGTGCTTTCCCGCCTTAAGTGTTGCGATGGTCAGATCATGGTGCATGTAGGGCCATGTGCCTACACAGATCGCATCAATGTCGTCGTCATTAATAATATCGTCGACCCGTTCGACTACACGCTCTATACCGAACTGGTCGGCGACTTTCTGTGCTGAAGCTGTCGATCGGTTGCAGACTGCTACAACCTTAACGCCGTCAATCTCCTGAAAGCCTGGAATATGTCGAAACTTAGTGTTGCCACCTGCACCAATGAGCCCAATACGTAACGCCATCACACTAATCCTCTGATTGCTGAGAGATCTTAAAGCCTAGCAAGCATGAGAGGTCACAGGCAATGCTATGAGGAGTCAGATTCTTCCCTACGTCGCTCGGCGATGCTTTCCAGAATATGCAATCGTTGTTCAGAGTTCGCGCTCGACCATCGGCTAATCTCATCCAGGGTTCGAAGGCAGCCAATACAGAGGTCATCTTTGTTCAGAGTACAGATTCTGATGCAGGGGCTCGCAACATTAGTAATCATGGGGCTTTCAACCAATTCGAGTCAGTACGCAGCGGCGCATTCAACGTAGCTAGAAAGCGTTCTAGTTGTGTTATTTCCAACTGCGTCAGATTCAGGGGCTTTGCTTCGTTGTGGCCTATCATGGCAAGTGGAGCATCGTTGTAATGGTCCAGAACTTCTCTGAGTGTGGCGTGCTGTCCTTTGTGCATAAAGGGTGGATGTAGCGACCTAAGGGACGGGGTGCGAACAGTGCCAATCAACTCGGAACCCGTTCGAGCGAAACGTAGTTCGGCGCAGCTATACCTGGCGTCTGAGTATTGGGATACACAGTTGAAGGGATCGTCTGTCACGTCGCGAATACCCTGCACGCGTCCCTTGTCCGGGATTTCACCCGGGAAATTTGCAACGCCGGTATTGTGAAACTCGTTATTGGTTAGTAGAGGCCCGTTGTGGCACTGGGTGCAGTTGGCCTTGCCTATAAACAGTCGAAGTCCCACGACTTCATTGTGGTCAAAGATCGTTTGTTGTTCATCAAACCGAATGCTTGCGACATATTCATCAAATCGACCAGGTCCTGGTACAAGTAGTCGTTCGTAGGCGGCGATGGTTTTTCCGATATTGACGAACAGCTGGTTTACCAGATTCTGGTCTTCTGTAGACATTGCCTGCCAGGTGCTGTTCCAGTCAGTCCTTCCCACGGGTGCCGCGTGCTCAGGGAAGCGCTCTCGATCAGAGAGGTCCGGGGCGGGGCCGAAAATTGCTTCATACTCGTCTTTATATCTCGCGGTAACGTATCGGACGTAGAACATCCTGTTGCCCCCGTGTTCCATTGGGTGCTCCAGTGGCGCGAGCGCCTGTGACCATTGAGAATCTTTTCGACCGTCCCAATATTGCCACGGGCTATATGCACCACCGATGATACTGGGTGTACGTCGGTCAGTTTGTCCAATAGCAACACCTCTGGTGAGGCTATCTCGGAACTGATTCTCCGGTTGGTGACAGTTGGCACAGGCAATTGTGCCGGTAATGCTCATGCGTTCGTCGAAAAAAAGCTTGTGGCCCAGTTTCGCGGCTCTGGAATCGTTTGCGACGGCGTTCGTTGGGTCAGAAGGCGGTTCACCCAGCTGGCTTATTCCCAGAGACTGTATGGTCTCGATTTCGGCATCGGTCCAGCTAGGTGGTTGTTTAAGCTGAACAAAGAGCAGGTATATCAGTACTACAACGAGCAGGAAGGAAGAGGCGTACTTTGGATCCAGCACTATAGCTCCAGTGATATCACTACGGTATCTTCTATACCATTTGCTTTGACGGTGACTCTCATTTCCCAGTAACCAGACATGTGGAACCGAACTCCCTCGACCCGATACTTTCCTTGTCCCAGGTTTTGCGTCACTTTAGGGCTGGTAGGTAGGCCATGATTGTGAGCTGGCATACCGCCGTTAATAACAACTTCTGCGTCAGTAACCGGCGTACCATCGCTTGTTTTTATATCCAGTATCCACTCATGCATCTTGTTTATAGCGATGGGATTAATAGCGCTGCTATAGGTGACCTGGAACGCATCGGATTCTGCGAGCGCAGACATCACCATTACGCACAAAATCGTTATACATAGAAAACGTTTAATCAATGGAGCGATCCCCCTTGAGGCTTCTGTCGCGTTCATACCAGAAGAAAAGCAGTAATAGAAAAATGGCGACCATGAAATAGACCCAGTAACCGATCCCGGTGAAACCGACTTCGAAGGGAAAGACGGCGGTGTACTGTTCGTTATCTGATGACGCAGTCACTATTCCAACGTACCATCCGGGCTCTGTGAATCTATGTATTACCGAAAAAACATCCGACTCAATAGCTGGAGGATGATAAAAAACGGTCACCGCTTCAAGATCGTCTATGGTCGCCACATGTTCTTCCCGGACAAACGACTTTAGGCCCGTTACGTCTCTGATAATACGAAAGTCTATCGGCATGGTGGATAACTTGTCGTGTTCGTACTCCATAACGAAGAGGCTTTCTGTGGTCTCAGGCAGGTCTTCACAGAATTCTTCACGGTCGTGAGTACGGGGTAGATAAATTTTGAAGTGGGCCTTCAAAAAACCAATCTCAAGCTGACAGATATCCTCATCATCGACCACGCTGCCGTGGGCCAGGGTGTCTTGTGCCCCCAGAATCGACGCCAGCAAGAGCAGATATTTAGCTGGGTTGGACATGATAGATATCATTATTTCATCGGGTTGATTTAGGTCAATTAATCTTGCGTGGATTCTCTATACATTGAATGCTGGTTCAAATGGAGAAGAGCGTTGTTGATTTTTTGGGTAGCAGCAGCACTAGCCCTGTTTTCAGTCGGTAGCATCATTATTACGTTAGGGTTGATCGCAACGGAACACGTTGCGGTATAAAGCCGGTTAGTCCTAAGGTAAGGACAGGCCTCGACGAAACCCCTCGTGGTCGAGGCCATATGTCTTACATTTCTACGCCGCAAAGCTTAACGAAATCAGCTTTCTGCTGATCTGTCATATCGGCAAATATCGGTACTCGCAACGCGGTGACCGGCAGGTCCGCATACTCAGGGGAATCCGTTTGTAGGGTTGCAGCAATATTGTGCAAACCGTTACCTTCTTCACCACCTTCACCGAGTGCTCGCCCAACTTCTGGGGGCCATGGGCCTACCGGTTCGAGCATAAAGCTGGGATTGCCATCCTTGTTGAGTGGCAGACCAAAAGGATTCTCGCGACCTACGTATTCTGATATCGCGGCGAATAGCACCTGTTCTTCAGCCGATCGCTGTCTTTGACCCTCTTGACCGTAAAGTGCACCGGACTGATTGCATATTGAGCCCCAGGGCAACGTTACGTGAAAGCCGGGAATCGTCAGTGCTTCATCAAGAATGCTATCTCCACCGGAGACTTTGCCGTCCTTGACCATAAGATAATAGCCCGCATGAGTGCGGCCCCCTTCCATCAGTCGTGCTGGCGGATGAGTGTAATCCTCAGAAAAAGCCCAGTTAATCGAGTCGGGTAGATTGGCGGCCTCTAACATTTTGATGGCGCCTTCGACGCAGGCTTCACCCCAGGCTTTCGAGCCAAACTCGCCGACAGGCTTTATCGTAGACATATCTATTACTGGCATGGACGTTCTCCGTTATTCGTATTGCTTATTTTCGAGGGCGACTATTGTGAAGCATTGGATGATGAAGGGCCAGAAGAAATGCCTGGGCGCCATGAAGGTGGGCGCTCGTGCGCTATGACTTTGATCCTGATCAAACTGATTTAGCGGCCGAGAGGGGGAAACTGCGTATTAAAAGAGGAAGGTCCTATAAAAGACGCACAGGTAGCAGAAGATGTGATGGATTCACCTCTCGTCTGTATTGAGGCGGATGAAAAATTGCCCCTTGTCGAAGGTGAATTGGTAAAAGCGCAGGTGGGTGGTGCCCCGGTTGTTAGCGATGGAAAGATGGTGGGGATAATCAGCCGTAGCGATTTCGTCCGGGTGCCGGTTTTACTGGATATGCTGGATGGGTATGTCGATGAAGAAATGAAGCAGCAGCCCCCTTCGGAAACTGACCAGGTTAGACGTTTTTGTGATCGCTTTGCTGACCTCAAGGTCAGAGAAGTTATGACGACCCAGGTGATTAGCTGTATGCGCGATACGCCCATAAATGAGATTGCCGCGAGCATGATTGATCACCATGTTCATCGCGTGGTGGCCATCGAAAATGACGAGCCTGTGGGTATCGTTGAAAGTTTGGACCTGGTCAGATTGCTGGCAGGGTAAAGCCCTCAGCTATTCGCGACTTTGTTAAGTATTCTTCGCGTTAGCATTGGTGAGAAGAATTCCAGCAGGATAGTTGCGCAAAGGACCAGAGAGAGAATTATTTCGGCACTATCTGGCAGTCGTTGTGATGCAATGAGAGCCATGCTCAAAGCTACCCCCGCCTGGGGCATCAATGTCAGACCCATCAGGTTCCTCGTCTGGTCGTCCGACTTCATGAATACCGCCGCACCAAAAAAGCCAAGGTATGTTCCAGCTGCGCGCGCGAGAATGTAGGCAATCACCAGGTAACCAACAGTATTGATTGTGTTCAGGTTCAGGGATGCGCCTGCGAGGATAAAGAACAGAATCATGAATGGCCACTCGACTCCTTCGATAGCGTGAAACGGGCGATTGTGGTGTTTGGCAAGGCTGACGACCAAAGCTCCCATCGTCATCGAGGCAAGTATGGGTGAGAGGTTGAGCATCGTCGCTGCCCCGGCGCAAATCAGCACAAACTCGATCGCTTCTGACTGAATTGGTTCACCTTTTCTTTGGCCAAAATCCAGTCGGCCTGTCAGAAAGGACATGGGTATGGCTAATGCCGTAGCCAATAGCAAGCTGCCGAACAAATCGGTGAGGCCGTGTAACGCGGTGTCGGGTGAGAGACCGCCATTGGTCATTGAAACAGCTGCTGTCAGTAGAATTGAGAAGAGCATGAGACCCAGCGCGTCATCGATGGCCACAACACTAAGCAAGTCGTCAGCGAATGTTCCGGTTAGCCCGGACTCATGTACGACATCGAAGGTAGCTGCGGGCGCAGTCGCGGTAGCAACGCCTCCCATCACCAGCGCCAATGATAGATCCCGGCTTATCAGCCAAACGATTAGGGATACTGATAAAGCTGCACCGATGACTTTACCTCCTGCGAGCATCACGATAAGTCTGCCTCGTTGCTTAAGCGCTGCCAGAGAGAGCTTTTGACCCATCAAAAACCCGACCATGGCGAGTGCGATATGGGTCAGTGGGACGAACCAGCCATCAACAAAGTCTTTCGATACCAGGGAAAATCCGCCAGGTCCAATCAGCACCCCGGCCACCAGTAGCAGAGTAATGCGAGGTGATGGTGTAAATCGGCCCAGGATGTCAGCGATTAGTCCGAGCAGAAACAGGCCGCCCAGTGTTAGCAGCGTCATGGTTTGTGTCCGGAACACGACACGATAAGTAGTCTCGTAATTGATTTTGATATAGTCATCATGAAGTCTAGCCTATAAGTCGTTTATTATTGTTGTCCTGCATCAATGCCGAATGTGGCTGGCTATGCGTCAATAAATGGCTCGTTGATAGGAATTTTGATTTAAGCTAGAACAGTTAATACATCATTGGAGATAGAAATGGCTAAAAAGTCCGCTCAGCATTTGCTTGATGAATTAGAGGATCAATTTGTCACTGTGCAGAAGAAGATAATGAACTCGAAGGACAAGTATGTCGCGAGCCACCAAAAAGAATACGACAGAGCACGTGACGCTTACCGTAAGCAGAAGAAAAAGTTGGAGGCCGGAACCAAAAGAGTTACTAAAAAGGCTGAAGCAGCGAGAAAAAGTAGTACTAAGCGGGCCCAAAATGAATTAAAGAAAGCGCGAGCCGCGGCAGTAGTGCTATGTGACGCGCTATTAGAAGCCGGTGAGATAATGAAAACGGCGCAGAATAGTTTAAGTACGGCCAAGCCGTTTCAGAAGAAGCTTGCAGCGCGAGCCAAGGCGCTTGCAGATTTTGAAAAAGAGTGGGAGAAGAAGCAGAAAGCGGCAGAAAAAGCCAAGGCAGATCGTGCCAGGAAACGAAAAGCTGCGGCGAAGAAAAAGTAACGCGAATCTTTTGAGGCAGATCATTTTGTAATTCTGGCAAGAGCAGTACGATTTTCAGTAAACACCTTGGAAATACGTATGGCTACCAAACGTTACTCAATAGTTCTCAACCGCTCTGACAATACCCCATATGTGTTTGAAAAAGCTGCAAAGCGGCACATGACATCATTCGCCAGAGTTCAGCACGATTAACACTTATCCATGTGATAGAACCGATCGCGATTGCAGAGGATGACGAGATCCAGGATTTCACGGATCAACTTATTACTCACGCGAATGAAGAACTACAAAAACACGCACAGAGATTCCGTGACGTTGATGCGAACCTTACGTGCGAAACACGTGTGGTAGTCGATCTCGTACCGTTACAGAGTTCGCGCATGAAAACAACGTCGACTTAATCATCGTAAGTTCACATCCGATCGAGAAGGTTCAATCTGCAAGATCTATGGCGAGTGTAAGCTATCAGGTTGCTGTTCTCGCTACCTGTCCGGTATTGCTGCTGAATTAATGGGTTTCAGTTAACAGGTTTTTGTTATGGTAGCCTCTTTTGGACGAGATGCTTTTAAGTTGCCATCGTTTCCTACCAGCCTGGCCGAGGTTACCAGTGAATGGGTAACAGGTGTGTTGGGTGCCCCAAAAAGGAGTGACGTCACGATACGAATTCCTCAGGCGCGTATTGGCTATGGTAGCGAAATCGGTTTTCTTGATATTGCCAGCGATGATCCAGCCGTGCCTTCTAGCCTCGTTGTCAAAGTCCCTCCTAAAGATCGGCGGACCCGCGAAGCCGTAATTCAGTTCGGTGCGTTTAGACGAGAGTTAATGTTCTATCGGTCGATTGCACCCCATGTACCCATAAGAACACCGAAGGTGTATGTAATGGAGTTGGATGCGGAAACCGGTAGCGGGATTCTCCTTGTGGAAGACTGTTCGCAGATGAAAAGCTTTCTGTTTGGCCAGTCACCGCCAACTCTTGATCAACTGCTGCAGACGGTAACTACCCTCGCGAAGCTTCATGCCGCCTGGTGGGATAAGACAGAAGCCTTACCGCAGGAAGTGAACCGGCATGATCCCGAAACCTGGAATGCCTGGTTGGCGGATATCCAATCCGGGTGGCAACAATGGCAGAGTTCTCCATTGTCAGCATATTTGGATGATGCCGCAGCTGCCTTGTGTCAAAGATTGTCCGGTGATTTCGTTAATTGTTCGAATCTTAGACCGAGCACTAACCTCACACTTTGCCACATGGATTTCCATATTCAGAACCTTTTCTACGATACCGCCAGCGAAGAGGATCCCGTTGTAGTCATCGATTGGGATAGTTGTGGTGTCGGTTGTGGTCCTCATGATTTGGCTTATTTGATGTCGCTGCTACCGACATTGCATAGAAAAGATAACGAATCTGAGATACTTCAAAGATATCATGAGGAACTACTTGCGAATGGTGTAACGGGATATGACGAAGAGGCGATGTATACCGATTACAGAATTGGAAGTCTGTTAGCGACTTCACTTCAGCCCGTATTACTAAATCTTGTCGCGCTTGATTCCGAAGCTTTGCACTTGATAGGCAGTCTGGCGTCACGGCAACTGCAGATGGTAGTTGATCACAAGGCCCAGCAATTGTTGGATACTCGATGATTAGCGAGGGGAGTATCTCGCGATTGCGCGACGAGATGTTGGAGCGTCTTGTGGAGTCCCAAACACCAACCGTCTACGCCATGGCAGGCGTTCCTGCTTCGGGAAAGAGTACGTTCGTTGCGAATGCACAAGCCAGCGGCGAGTTCCCGCGTACAGCGTTTGTGCTTAACCCTGACCTGGTAATGATCGCATTACCCGAGTATCAGCAGATGGCTCAAGAAGAAGGTCTTGAAGCAGCCTTTGAAATGTTCGAGATGCCGGCGCGAGAGTTGGCTTACGCCTTGTTTGCTGAAGCAATAGAGCGGCGGGTAGATGTCATCAAGGACATGGCAAGTGCGCGCCAGGAAAACTACGAGAAGCTTAAGGAATTAAAGGGCAGAGGCTATAGGTTGTGCATGTTCTATATTGCAGTTGACCCTGATGAAGCTATTCGCCGTAGTGCGGATCGGTCAGGACGGCATACTCCGGTGGCGCTGATACGTGAACGCTATCATGCACTTGAGCTTTTGTTACCGAAGTATCGCGATCTCTTCGACGAGTTTCATGCGTTTGACAATAACGATCAGGATCGACCTTATCGCAGGATTACATCGATCAGACACGATTAGGACTCTCCCAATTTCATGCACAATTATTGTGCATGCTCCTTGTACACACATGGGGAACTATTGCTACAATGAATTTGAGTTACCAAATTCATTGAGGGGGTAGCGATTATGACTCTGAGGCATTACTTGATCAGCGATGATCTGGACGATCTGGACAAACTGGAAGAGCAACTTGAAGAACATGGTGTTGAGAATCCTCAAATTCATGTTTTGAGTCACGACGGGGTTGGTCTTGCGAATCACATTCATATACACGGGGTGCAGTCACTGTTTGAGAGTGATGTAGTTCATTCCGCAGAATTAGGGGCCCTGGCCGGGACATTTGCGGTCATGGTAATTCTTGGCGGTGCATATATTTTTGATCTTCCGGACAAGATACTCGGATGGATGCCGTACATTTTTCTATCTGTAATCGCCTTCGGCTTCTCCATATGGGAAGGGGGTTTGATCGGTTTTCAGAAGACTAACTTTCACTTTAAGCGATTTGAAGAGGCCCTGGACCAAGGAAAACATGTTTTCCTTGTAGACCTTGAGGAAGATCAAGAAAAGGAATTGGTCGATCTGTTAAAAATACATCCTGATGTTGTGGAGGTTGGCACAGAACCTGGTGCTCCACACTGGATGTTCGTCTCGCTCCATTGGCTGGATGCATTTATCGACCGAAATTTATACAGTCACCAACAGCAACATAAATAGGTACACAGATGAAACAAGCAGTACTCCTCTCGCTGGCAGCGTTAGCGATATTCTCATTGGGCCATTCGCAGGGCCGGGCAGACCAGGCAGCGTATGCTGTGTGCATTGCGTGCCACGGGGCAAATGGGGAGGGGAACGTCGCACTTAATTCTCCCGCCCTGGCCAGTCAGGAGGTTTGGTATGTGGAGCGTCAACTGAAGAACTTTAAGTCTGGCGTTCGGGGTTCGCACAAGGATGATCTGTTCGGAATGCAGATGCGGCCTATGGCAGTGGTGCTGGTAGATGATGCAGCAATATCAAAGGTAGCTAATTACGTTTCGGCAATGCCTGCGGCGGATTTCGAGAATACGATTGAGGGTGATGCCGAGAATGGCAAGAAACTCTATGCAGCTTGCGGTGCTTGTCACGGTGCGGATGCAAAGGGCAATCAGGCTATGAATGGGCCTAATTTGCTGACACAGCAAGACTGGTACGTTGCGCGACAGCTAAAGAACTTTAAGTCTGGCGTAAGGGGATCTGATAGCAAAGATCTCTTTGGTATGCAGATGAGGCCCATGTCGATGACGCTGAACAGCGACCAGGCCATTAACGACCTGGTGGCCTACCTCAACTCTTTACGTTGAACTCGATTAAGTTGAACCCGGGTTAAGAGGCAAAAAACGTCAGACGGGACGCGAACGTATAATCGGCTTCGATGGTCATAAGGCCGATCAGTACCAACAACACCAGGGGTGGTCCCAGAATCGCTAACGCAAGGGACATCCTTTCCCACTTCATGTGCATAAAGATTGATACGATGAAGCCTGCTTTGAGCATCATGAAGATGAGGATGAGCGACCATCGCAACATCCCCTGAAACTGCATGATGTCGACCATGTACGAAAAAGCACTGAATACAAACAACAGACCCCAGATCCATAGATAGGTTGAAATAGGATGCTGCTGACCTTCTGATTCCGACATGTTAATTCCTTACCAAAGATAGAAGAACGCGAAAATAAATACCCAAACAAGGTCTACGAAGTGCCAATAGAGACCGGCAATTTCCACCGCTTCGTAGTTACCTGACCGGTCATAATCGCCCCTACCGACCTTTATGGCGATATATGTAAGGTAGATTACCCCTGCACTTACGTGCAGACCGTGAAAGCCTGTAATCATAAAGAAGCAAGCGCCAAACTGTGCCGCTCCCATGGGATTACCCCAGGGTCTGACACCATCCTCGATCAGTTTGCTCCACTCAAACGCCTGCATGCCAACAAATGAGGCTCCAAACAAGGCCGTCGCGGCCATCAGCCCGACCACCATCTTTCTATTCTTGCGATAACCAAAGGTTACCGCCATAGCCATGGTGCCACTGCTGCTGATCAGGATAAACGTCATGATGGCAATGAGGAGTAACGGTACGCTCTCGCCAAAGACCGTTAACGCGAACACTTCACTGGGGTTAGGCCACGGAACGGTCGTGGTCATCCTCACCTTCATGTATGAGGTCAGGAAACAGCTAAAGATGAAGGTATCACTCAGTAGGAATATCCACATCATTGCCTTGCCCCACGGGGCGTGGAAAGCCTGTTTGTCAGCTGCCCAATCCTGGGTAAAACCTGACACTCCTTCCCTTAGTTCGTCCGGGCTAGCTACTGCACTGTCACTCATATTTTTTTTCCTGTTTATGTGGATAGGAGTAAGGCAAATAACACCATCCAAACGATCAGCAGAAAATGCCAGTAGGTTCGACATAACTGCACGCTTATTTTTGCTCTATCAACCTCAACATCAGTAAAGACTCGCAGTGTTGCTCCCAGCCAAACCCAGAGGCCGCCCAACAAATGCAAGCCGTGTAGACCAGTGAAGAGGTAGAAAAATGAATTAGCAGGATTAGATTGAAGATAGTAGCCGGCATCGATCAATTGTTGCCATGCTACATACTGACCCCAGATAAAGCTTACTGTGAAGACGCCGGTTGCCAGCAACGCTGCTTTAACGATATTGACGTTGTCAGCTCTGGTGCTCACGTGAATCGAGATGCTCGCCAGAACTAACAAAATTGTGTTTAGCCACAGCAAGCCCGGTTCGTTTACGGGGTGCCAGTCGTTTAATTCCATACGGATAAAGTAGGCGCTGATAAAGAGCGCAAAAACGCTGGTAACCACCACAAGAAACAGGAAAAGACCAGTTTTGGCCGTTGGCAGAACACTACCGATGTCATCACGCAGGTCCGCTTCAGTGCCTTCGTTGGTCCACGGCTTCTCGAAGATCTTCTGGCGCCAAAGCCACCAGTAAGAAATGCCTACTGCCGTAAATATGAAAACCAGTATTGCTTCCATGTTAGGTTTCCGACTGTTCCCCTTCTTTTGGCGGTACGTTCTGTGGAATAAAGTCTTTCTCGGCACCGGGGACGCTGTAGTCGTAAGCCCATCGATAGACGCCTGGCAATTCAGGCCCCCAGTTACCATGAATAGGTGGTGTTTGTTCTGTTTGCCACTCTAACGTCGTCGCCCCCCAGGGGTTAGGATCTGCCTTCTTACCCTTGAACAGGCTGCCGATTATGTTGATGAAGAATAGGATTTGGACCACGGCGACGAATAGTGCAGCAGTTGTTATCTGTGTATTTAGTGCAAGGGCAGAGTCTGGTATGAAATCTATCCCTTCATAGGCGTAGTAGCGTCTGGGTACACCGAGGAAACCAAGATAGTGCATAGGTAGATAGATTGCATAGGTACCGAGGAAGGTCAGCCAGAAGTGCCACTTACCCATCAGTTCGTTGTACATCTTTCCGGTGATCTTTGGATACCAATGATAGATAGCACCAAATACAACCAGAATGGGTGATACACCCATCACCATATGGAAGTGTGCGACCACAAAGTAGGTGTCAGACAACGGCAGGTCTACGACCACGTTGCCAAGGAAGATTCCTGTAAGACCACCATGTACAAAGGTAAAGATAAAGCCAATAGCAAACAACATGGCAGGTGTAAATCGAATATTAGCCCTCCATAGGGTTGCCAAATAATTAAATACTTTAACAGCAAAATTATCTTGAATACTATTATCAAAATTCTTACCCGTAGTAGGTTGCAAGTATTGTTTTGCTGGATAATCAGCAATATCATCACCCTTTGGGTTAATCGGCAATACATTTGCTAACGGGAAAATAGGTTTGCTCCCAAAACTGTCAACGTGCCTTTCGTTGAAAAAGTTATCAATATAGTTATATGTATAATTCTCATAACTTTTAGAAAATAATTTCTAGAATATATTGATCTAAATAAATTAAAATTCACTGGTTTCCATTCAAGGCAATGCTAGACAAAGCAAGGCATAAATCATTG